>JBKPRU010000320.1:0-9835 GCA_046734675.1 Acidobacteriota bacterium | reverse complement strand
CGATTAGAGTATGCTCGCCCGGTGCGGTCAGCTCTTCCAACGATCGCAGTCGTCGCAGTCCTCACATTCGCGGGTTGCGACAAGTCGCCTGCCTCTCCAACGTCATCAACTGCGGCAACCCTGCGAATCGTGTTCGCCGGCTCGACGACGCGCCGCACCGACTTGCCTGCTTCCGCGCAAGGGTGTGCCGGCGGTGTCGGCGCGACGCACATTCATCCGAGCTGGCGCAGCTTCGAGGGCATTCCGCTGCAACCCGTCCCGCCCGACCGATACGAGATCACGTTCACCGACGTGCCGGTCGGCTCGCGCGTGACCTTCCGAGTCAATGACCAGAACTCGTGTGACGAGAACCCGACCGGCGCGGTCACGCGGAACGTGTTCGCGAATGATGTGCGGTTGGTGCAGAACACGACGACGCCCGGCAATGGTGACGAGCCAGGCTACGCGTTGACGGTTGCGGCCAATGGAGCAGTCACCCAGTAGCGGGCCGCCATATAGCGACACGTCGTCTACCGGGAACCCGCAACGCGGGTGATGCGGTCACTCCGCCCGCAGGGCGACCAGCGGGTCGATGCGCACGGCCCGGCGCGCCGGGACGTAGCACGCGAGGAACGCGACCGCGAGGAGCAATAGCGGCACGCTGACGAACGTCAGCGGATCGCGCGGGGCTACGGTGAAGAGCAGCGTCTGCAGGACGCGGGCGCCAGCGAACGCGGCCGCGAGCCCGAGCACCGCGCCGGTCATCGCCAGGATCATCCCCTGCCCCACCACCAGCTTCATGACATCGCCGCGTCCCGCCCCGAGCGCCAGGCGAATTCCAATATCGCGCGTGCGCTGCGACACGAGGTAGGCGAGCACGCCGAACAGGCCGATCGACGCCAGCGTCAGCGCCACGGCGGCAAACGATCCCACCAGCAGCATGAAGAAGCGCCTCGGGCCCAGCGACTCCGATAGCAGGTCGTCAAGAACCCGAAGCTCGTAGGCCGGCACGTTCGCATCGATCTGCCGAATCGCGGTCCGGACCTCCGCGACCTGCGTCAGCGGATCGATGACGCTGCGGACGACGAGACTCATCGGATTCCATCCCGAATAGGCGATCGCCGACGCATACACCATCGGCCCGGCCTCGACGTCGAGCCCGAAGCTGCGCACGTCGCCGGCGACGCCAATGATCGTCTGGGTCTTCGCACCGAAGCTGGTGATCACGACAGTCTTGCCGATTGGATCCTCGCCCGGCCAGTAACGGTGTGCCATCGCCTCGCTGATGATGACGACGGCCGGCGGCTCCGCGTCCGGCCGTGCGGGCACGTCACGGTTATCGAAGTCGCGCCCGCGCAGCGGGATGTTCAGCGCCTTGAAATACCCAGGACTCACCAGCCGCCAGTCTGCGGAGGCCGGAACGTCGGCCGGCAGCGTTCGTCCGGGGATCTTGAGCTCCGTACCCGTGTTGCCCGCCGTGAGCGGTACGCCGCTGGACGTCGCGACGGCCTGCACACCCGGAAGCGCGCTGAGTTCCGGCAGCAGACGCTCGTAGAACGCGCGCGCCTTCGCGCCGTCGCCATAGCTGGTGCGGGGCAGGTTGATCCGAAGCGTCATCACGCGTTCCGTCTGGAACCCTGGATGCACGCGCTGCACGAGCCAGAAGCTCCGAATCAGGAGTCCGGCACCAATCAGCAGCGCAACCGAGAGTGCGACCTCGCCAATGACCAGCGCGTTGCGGACCCGCTGCCGCGCGCGACTGCCGGTGGCGCCGCGGCCCGATTCCTTCAGCGTGTCGCTGACCTGCGAGCGTGACGCGTGGATCGCCGGCAGCATCCCAAACAGCAGGGCGGACGCGAGTGCGATTCCGAGGGCGAAGCCAAACACGCGCGCATCGATCGAGAGCTCCGCCAGGCGCGGCAACCCTGCCGCTGGTCCGGCGGCAATCAGGGCGCGGGTGCTGATGGCTGCCGCCGCGAGCCCCAGTGCCGTCGCCATCAGCGCCAGCAGCATCGATTCGACGAGCAGCTGCCGGACGATGCGCGATCGCTCCGCGCCCAACGCGATCCGGACGGAGATCTCTTTCTGGCGAACGGCGCCGCGCGCGAGCATCAGGCTGGCGACGTTCCCGCACGCGATGAGCAAGACCAGCGCGACGGCGCCGCTCAGGATCAGCAGCGACTGGCGTGTTTCCTGCGGAACGATCCAATCGTAGAACGTGCGCAGCCGAACGCTCCATCCCCCGTTCGACGCCGGATATTGGCGCGCCAGCTGCGCCGCGATGCCGTTCATCTCGCTCGAGGCTTGTGCCAGCGATACGCCAGCGGCCAGGCGTCCGATGACCAGCAGTCGATGGTCGCCGCGACCGCGGGCCGGATCCGGGGCGAGCGGCACGAGGAGATCGAGCGTCGGACCGCCCCAGGAAAACGTCTCTGCAAGGATGCCGATGATTTCGTACGACACCCCGTCGAGCGTGAGGGACGTCCCGAGCGCCGAGGGGTTCGAGCCAAGCCGGCGCTGCCAGAATCCGTGCGTGATGATCGCCACCCGGGTGTGGCCGCCCGGTCGATCCTCATCGCTTCTGAAGTTGCGTCCGATCGCCGGTTCGATGCCGAGCGCGGGCAGAAAGTCTGCCGTGACGGCAGCGCCGCGAACGATGTCCGCCTCGCCGCTCGCCGACGTCAGCGTGAATCCCGCACTCGCCTGCGCCGCGAGCCGCTCGAAGCTGCGGCTCTGTGCGCGCCAGTCCAGAAAGTTCGGATGTGAGGCGGAGAAGGTCGGCCATCCCTTCTCGGGATTGCTTTCCCACACGCGGACCAGCCGGTCCGGCTGCGCGTAGGGCAACGGCCGTAGCACGATGCCGTTGACGACCGCGAAGATGGCGGTGTTGGCACCGACGCCGAGGGCAAGCGTGAGGACGGCAACCGCCGTGAATCCGGGGCTCCGCCGCAGCATGCGCGCGCCGTAGCGGACGTCCTGCCAGATCCCGTCGAGCCACCGGCGAGATGCCGGTCCGTCGGGGAGTCGGTCCGGCGGCGGCGCGGACACGACGCGGTGGATATCGCGACTCATCACGTCGCTGTCGCTCAGTTCCTGAACGACGGCGCGGTCGGCGGCCTCGTCGCTCATCCCCGCGTTGATCAGCGTGCGGTGGCGATCAGCCAGATGGTCACCCAGCTCGTCGACGATTTGGGCGTGGCGCGCCGGGTCGATGTCAAGGTCGCGCAGGCGGGCGCGCACTTCCGCTTTCCAGTCACGCATGCGATGGCTCCGTAATGCGGTCGACGGCGGCAACGAAGCGCTCCCACGTCGATCGCTGCTGCGCCAGGACCTTTCGCCCCGCGGGCGTGATGCGGTAATAGCGGCGGCGCCGCTGGCCCGCCTTCTCCACCCAGCGGCCGGCGATCCAGCCGCGCTTCTCGAGTCGATACAGGAGAGGATAGAGGGACGCGACCCGGAACCGCACCGCGCCGCCCGACCGCTCTTCGATCACCTGGCTGATCTCGTAGCCATGGCGCGGGCGGTGCTCGACGAGGGCCAGCATCAGCAGCTCCGCGCTTCCCTTCTTCAGCTCCCGGTCGAAGATGCGGTCGATATACTTCACAGCGAGATATTGCTCTGCGCTACGACGGTACGTCAAGGGGGCGCCCGCGGCGAGTCGATCGGTGATGGCGCTGCGAACCGGATGAGGGCCGCTGACGAAGGCTCAGAACGTGCGGACGATGCCGCCGCTCGCCCCGGCGAACCGCGAGTTGACGACGTTGTTGTAGATGGATCCGAACGTGAGCGACACGCCCACCGCGAGGTTGAAACGATAGTCGGTCGCGAGCTGCCGCCGCTGCACCAGGATCTCCTCGTCGCTCAGCCCACGCGCCGGCAGGAAGATTTGATCGCGAATCCGCGAGGCGCTCCCCGACACCGTGAACGACAGGCCGCGGACGATCCGAAAATCGAGGGTGCCGGCGAGGACGACGCGATGCTTGGCCGCGTCGTTCAGGTAGTTCGCCGCTTCCATCGCGAGACTCGTCTGACCCCAGGGCTGCTTCATGTCGAACGACACCGTGACGGTCTGGTCCATCAGCGCTTCCGACGTCCGCCCGAAGATCGTCACCTCTTCGTAGTGGAACCCGTTCGCCCCAATCGCATAGCTGAACGTGAGCTGCCGCCGGGTCGATTCGGCGTACGGAAAGATGTTGTACTCGACCGCGGGCGCGATGCGCAGCGTGAGGTCCTGATTGACGAAGGTCGAGGCGGTGGCCGAGCCGCCGATTCCCCACGCCCACTTCGAGCCGAGGCTGCCGACGACGAGCCCCGACACGTCGTAGCTGCGCGTCGTGTTCGTGAAGCGGCCGCCGTCGCCGAGCGTGAAGCGGGTGTCGTTGTAGCTGCCGTTCGTGCCGATTCGAATCTTCCAGTCCTCGGTCGTTCGTTCGGCCGAGAACGACCCGAAAAACGAGTGTGCGTTGATCGACTGTTCGCTGTTCAGGCTGCCGTTGAGGCGAGTGTGCAGGACCCAGAAGTTCCACGGATCGTCCGCGGGACCGGCAGCGGTGGGGCGTCCGGCGGCCGGCCGATGGACGATCGTGAAATCATCGGCGAGTTGGGTGGCAGCCACGTAGCGCGCCAGAACCAGTTGGAGCCGGCGTGCGAAGGCGCGCCGCACCTCGTCCTCCGTATCCGTCGTGGCGGCAACGTAGCGCAGCCGCTCGGTCGCGCCGGCGAACTGCCGCAGCCCGATGAAGTCGATCGTGAACGCGGTCCCTCCGCCGCCGGCCGGCTCCGTCGTGACGAGCACGTGGAGGTCGGCGTCCTTCCGATCGCGCACGTAATTGACATACGTCATCTCCGCGCGCAGGTAATCGAAATCGCACGTCGCGCAATCGAGGAACACGCGCAGCGCCTCGGGATTGGCTTCCTGTGCCGCCGCGCTGCCCGCACGCGGCGCGAGCAGGCACGCGGTCACGAAGAAGAGCAAGCGCCAACTGGAGGTCCACCCACGTCGCTTGCGCCCGCCCTGCCCCGCTGGTATGCTCCGCACCGCCATCGGAGCGGCGGCGGAGCCGGTCGCTGCGGCACGAGGGATCCGCTCCAGGAAAGGAGGACGGATCATGAAACGGTTGCTGGTGTTTGTCATCTTCGGCGCTTTCCTACTGGCGCTTCCGGCAGCGCAGCTCGTCTCGGGCAAGGGCCACGTCCCGAGCGGCAAGGTGCAGGTGTGCCACAAGGCTCGCACGCTGACCATCGGCCAGGAGTCGCTCGCGGACCATCAGGGCCACGGCGACGGCCAGTTGCCGGCCTGCGACTTCAACAACGTGTTCCATACAGGGGACGCGTGCCCGGCAGACGCCAACGGCGACGGCAAGGCCGACCTCGCGAAACCGCGATCGGACGCAGGCGGCAGGACCCCCGGGTGCCCCGCAGGCACCTTCTGAACAAGGCGGTGCCGGGACACGCGACGACGCGGCTCCCGGCCCGTCCCTCTCCTCTCCTGACGGTCAATCCAGTTGGAAGCTGAACGACGCCCAGTGGCTCTCCCAGTCCACGACGTCGCAGTCCGCGTCGCGGCGCCCGGCGCACGGCAGCATGTGGACGAGCCGAACCAGCCACAAGCCGGCGCGATCGAGCCTGAACCGCGCGATTCCCTCCGTGTTGGTGCGCGCCTTCGTCGCGGAGACCGGCCCCTGTCCCTGGCGATTGAGCGCGGTCACCTGCCGGCCACCGAGCGGGCGGCCTTCGAAGAGCACCTGGACGTCCAGCGTGTCGCCCGGTTTGAGGGTATAGGGGTTCTGGAGCAGCACGATTTCGAGCGGCTGTCCGAGCACGCGGCGATAGAGATCGCCACCGGCGGGCTTGCCGACCTGGATCAGCGATTTCAGCGATCGCGCGTAGCGCTCGCGTTCGATGGTCCTGCCCGCGCGTTCCGGCGGCCGCACGTCGAGCCCTTCTTCTCGGACATACTCGAGAAACTGCGCGCGCGGGAACTCGCTGTCGATGAAGTAATGCTCCATTGCCAGCAGCACGGGACCGCGCCGATCCAGCCTGCGTGAGAGGATCGGCTGGATGAACGGCCGTTCACGCTCGGGGGGGAGCGCGGCGAGCAGATCGACGCGGGCGTCCGGCGTGACCAGCTCGAAGCGGCGCGTCATACGCCGGAGAAGCGGCAGCTCTTCTCCCGAATTGAGCTCCGTCCCGACGAACTGTCGCAGGACGAGCGTCTCCCGCTCCTCGAGCACGAACCGATCCGGCAACAGCCACATATCGTGCGAATAGGCCAGGGCGGCCGGATATAGGAGACACGTCAGCGCGGCGATCCGCGCGCGGCGTCGGACGTTCATCGCAAGACCTCCCGTGGCTGTTGAAGCGCCGGTAGCGTAGCACGTGCGGCCGGTGCGGCCTTAGACGTAGAGGACGGAGACATCCACGGACATGGGCACCGGGCTGCGACGGGTGAAGGCGTCAGCGATGCTCGTCGCGTGCGCCGCGGCAATTCTGGTTACGCAACATCCCGGCCGCACGCAGGCGCCGGACCCGCCGGCCCCTTCGTCGCCGCGTCATCCTCTGGATCCCTTGTCGGCCATTGAAGTGAAGGCTGCGATCGCCGCGCTCGCGAAGGCCGGACGCGTCGACGAGTTCGCGCTCTATCCGCTTGTCACGCTCGAGGAGCCGCCGAAGGCCGCGGTCCTCGCCTGGACGCCCGGCCAGGCGATCCCGAGACGGGCGTTCATCATCGCCAAGCAGGGCCGCGCCACCTTCGAGGCGCTGGTCGATATCCCACACGGCGACGTGGTCTCCTGGCGGCGTATGGACGGCGTGCAGCCTGGCATCCTTCCCTCAGAGGAGTGGACAGCCGCAGGCCGCATCGTCTTTGCGAACCAGGAGTGGCAGGCCGCCGTGAGGAAGCGCGGCATCGAGAACTACGAGGACATCGTCTGCGTGCCGTTCGCCGCAGGGGACGAAGCCGGCGCCCTCGACGAGCGACTGGCCAACGTGATCTGCTTCGACTCGTCGGGCACGCGGAATTTCTGGAGCCGGCCGATCGAAGGGGTGATGGCGGTCATCGATCTGAACGATCACCGGGTCGTGCGACTCGTCGACACTGGCGTGGTTCCCATTCCACGTACGCCCGCGGATTTCAGTGCAGCGACGGTCGGTCCTGTGTCGGAGCCGCCGAGCGGCATCGCGATCGAGCCGCGACCCACACGGGGCTTTCGACTCCAGGGCCAGACCGTGACGTCGGCAGCCTGGCAGTTCCATGTCCGCGTTGATCCCCGCCTCGGCCTGGTCGTCTCCATGGTGCGGTTTCTCGACCGCGGAACGGCGAGGTCGGTCCTGTACGAGGGCTCGATGTCGGAACTGTTCGTTCCGTACATGGACCCCGGCGCCGGCTGGTCCTTCAGGGCGTATCTCGACGCGGGTGAGGACGGCCTCGGAAAGCTCGCGGCGCCGCTCGAACCCGGCCGCGATTGCCCGTCGAATGCCGTCTTCCTCGACGCCGTGTTCGCCGATGACTGGGGAGAGCCCTACACCCGTGAACGAGCTGCCTGCCTGTTCGAGCGCAGCGCCGGAGACGTGATGTGGCGCCACTTCGAGTCCGTGAACGAGCAGAGCGACGTCGCCCCGCGGACCGATCTCGTGCTGCGAAGTGTCTCCGCTGTCGCCAACTACGATTACGTTTTCGACTGGACCTTCCGCCAGGACGGGACGATTGCGGTGGCCGTCGGCGCGACCGGCATCGCGCAGGTCAAAGCGGTCAGCAGCCGGACCGCCCGCCAGTCGTCGGCGGCGGGACCGGCGTACGGGCGGATGGTCGCGCCCCACACCTCCGCGATCAATCACGATCACTTCTTCTGCTTCCGGCTCGACCTGGACGTCGATGGTCAGGAGAACAGCTTCCGGATCGATCGACTGAGGACCACGCGGCTCGGGCCGGGGAGCCCGCGGCAGAGTGTCTGGACCGTCGCGGGACAGACGGTCGCGCGAGAGCAGGACGCACGCCTGCGGATGGAGATGGAACGTCCCGCGCTCTGGCGGGTGATCAATCCCGGCGTTCGCGGGCCTCTCGGCTACCCGGTCAGCTATGAGCTCCGGCCGGGCATGAACGCCGTGTCGCTGCTCGCCCCCGGAGACTCCCTGCTCCGCCGCGCCGGCTTCACGAACTTCCATCTCTGGGTCACGCCTTATCGAGCGAAGGAGCGGTACGCGGCGGGTACGTATCCATTCCGACGTGCGCACGGCGACGGGCTGCCTGCGTGGACCCGTGCGAACCGACGTCTTGAACACACGGATTTGGTGCTGTGGTACACGATGGGGTTCCACCACGTGGCGAGGGCGGAAGACTGGCCCGTCGTGCCGGTCATGCGGCAGGACTTCGAGCTCCGGCCGTTCGACTTCTTCGAGCGCAATCCAACGGCAACTCCGCCGCGTTAGGGGCGCCATTCGGAGAGGTACATCGGCGGTAAAATGTCAGCCATGAACGGCACTCATGTCGGCCTACTTCTGGTGCGTCTAGCGCGACCCGGCCGCAATGAGTTGTTCGAGCGCGTGGGTGGTGCGAACTGATCTCAGAGGACTGAGAATTGGCAACGCTTACGTCGCCGACTCTAGGCGTGGATGCGGCGGGATACGGAGAGACTGGCCACCGCATGGACAAGAGCGTGTCAACTCGACGGGTTTGGCGATGTGAAGGTGAAAACCTGCTCGCAGCGCACGCGTGCGATCGTCATCGCTCGCATGGGCGGTCACTGCCGCTGCGGGAATCCGTGCGATAGACGATAACGACGAATTTCGAAGTGTCTCGATGAACGTGTACCCATCCGTGCCAGGCATCGCCACATCTACTCACAAGACATCCACGTGTTGACGCTGGATCATGTCGAGCGCTTCGCTCGCACCAGCCGCCGTCAGCACAGTCGCGCCGTGTTGTTCGAGGTGCACGGCCATCACTTTACGACCGTCCCCATCGTCGTCGACGATCAGCACCTTCACTCCGGCTACGGATCCGTCGAGTGGTGACACCACGGGAGTGGCCGATGACTCAATGCCCGATCCTGGGACGGGCAGCACCGGCAGGCGCACTTTGAAGGTGGCGCCTCGGCCTTCGCCTGGACTCTCCGCGCTCCGTTCCCCCATGCGCCTCGACGAGGTATTTGACAATTGACAGACCCAGACCAAGACCCCCATTCGCGCGTGTCGTAGAACTGTCCCCTTGGCGAAACGGTTCAAAAATCGTTGGCAACAGCTCGCTCTGCATTCCCTGGCCTGTGTCGCTGACGACAATCTGGAGCCACCGCCGACTTTCTGAACGGCGGTGTGAATGACGCAGCAATGCTATCGGCATCCTGCCAGAACGTGCATCGCCGGCCGGTTGGTTGTCGACCGGCCGCGCGCACCGGTCGGCAGATAGCTAAGGTCCTGCTACCGCAACGTTCACGGACCGCACGATTTTTCGTGCCGCGACTTCCAATTGTGCGGTGACGGCGATTTTCTCGGCCCCTTCTACGCGTGGCACACTTCGTCGGACCAGCTGCCCGGCACGCAGGCAGGCCAGAACGGCGAACTCGAATGCGTTGAGATCCGCGGGACGTTGTACCACATGCGCCTGCCTTTTGTGAGAACGGCTGGACGAGAGCGATTCGGATTCATCGAGCGAACAACAGATAGACAACGGCGGTGACAACCACCAGGACCGGAATTGCGATGCGCACTGTGCGATGGAGGCGCGGTCGTGTTCGTCGCCTCGCGCTTGCCACGCTGCCCGTCGTTCTTCAAAAGTCGGTTCGACGGGTCGCGACGGCGTCTGCAGCGACGCGGATTTCACAGTCGCGACCGGAGGCTGGGCTGACATTGACACCCCCAC
>JBKPRU010000319.1:0-24986 GCA_046734675.1 Acidobacteriota bacterium | reverse complement strand
CGTCTGGGCAGCCTCCAGGGACGAGGGATCGTCGGCCGCCGCGGCTACACGCGTGATGCGCTGGTGGCCGCCCAAACGGCGTGCGCCGTCGTGCTGTTGGTCGGCGCCGCGCTCCTGATGCGCAGCTTCTGGCAACTCAGTCACGTCGACGCGGGCTATGAGACCAGGAACATCTTCACGTTCCAGATCGCGGCCGGCGGCCCCGATCTGAGCGACCGCGCGTCCGTCTCGCGTTTTCAACATGCATTCATGGAGCGTCTGGCCGGGATACCGGGCGTCGAATCAGTCGGGTTCATCACCACGCTGCCGTTGGACGAAGGTGCGGGCCGCGCGAACATCACCACCCCGAAGATCGAGGCGAGCGGGGCTGAGGCGCCGCTTGTCCGCAACGCCGCTGCCGGCGGCGCCTATTTCGAGACGATGGGGATCAAGCTCCTGCGCGGTCGCTTCTTCGAGCGGGTAGAGGAAGAACGCGGAATCCCGAACGTGATCATCAGCGAGGCGGCCGCACGGGTCCTGTTTCCTGGCGAAGACCCGATCGGTCAGAAGGTGCGGCCCGCAGCCGGCGGCCCAAAGTGGTTCACCGTCATCGGAATCGTCGAAGACGTGAAGGTAGACGACCTGCGGCGCGACACCCCCGACGCGATGGTGTATCTGCCGGGCGCGTCGACGTCGCCGGCGTACGTGCTGAAGTCGGCGCGCGCCGATCAACTCGCTCCGGAGGTTCGCGCCGTCATCCGTGACGTTGCGCCGCAATCCCCGATGTATCGAGTCTTCACGATGGAGAGCCTGGCTGCGAGAGCGATCGCCAGTCTTTCTTTCACGATGCTGATGGTCGGCATCGCCGCGGCGCTCGCGCTCGTTCTTGGCGCGGTCGGGTTGTACGGCGTGCTCTCGTACAGCGTGATGCGGCGCGCGCAGGAAATCGGCGTGCGCATGGCGCTGGGCGCCGAAGCAAAGACGGTTCGCCGGATGTTCATCTGGCAGGGCGCGCGGGTGACGCTGGTCGGCGTCCTCATCGGCCTGCTCGCCGCGGCCGCGTTCACGAGATATGTGCAGACATTGTTGTACGGCGTGCAGCGGCTGGACGTCACCGCGTTCGCCGGCATGTCTGCTTTGATGCTGGCCGTGGCGTTGTGCGCCAGCGACATCCCGGCCCGCCGCGCCTCTCGCCTCGACCCGCTCGTCGCGCTCCGAGGGGAATAATCACGGCACTGATTGGAGAAGCCATGAAGAGAACCCTGGTAGTCGTCGCACTTCTTGCCGCGTTCGTTCCAGCCCTTGGCGCGCAGAGCGCCACCACCTTCACCGGCAAATGGGAGGGCACGTTCACGAGGCAGCGTCCGGACGGCACGGAGAGCGAGCCGCAGAACGTGGTGTTCAATCTGACGCAGAAAGGCAAGGTGCTCACCGGCACGGTCGGTCCAGCCGATCGACAGTTAACGATCGACAAGGGCACCGTCAACACCGGGAAAGCAACGTTCGACGTGCAGCAGCCCAATGGCCCGTTGTTCAAGTTCACCTTGACGATCGTCAAGGGTCGTCTGCAGGGGGACATGGCCGCCGAGCGCGACGGCGTCGTCCGCGGCCACGCCAAAGTCGACGCCGCGAAGGCGAAGTAAGGTGGCCCTCATTTCGGGCCGGTGATCGTCAGGACGTCTCGGTCTTTGTCGACGATCCGCGAGACCCCCGTCACCTGCGCCACGTCCGTCCTCAACCAGGACGGCGTGGCGGCGAGCTCTAAAAACGATCCGTTCTGAAGATCCAGCGCGGGCTTCCCGTCGCGCTCCACGACTGCACCGCGCGCATCGATCCGCGCATCTTTGGTCGGGTAACCGGACTGGCGAACGATCCGTCGCAGCTCCGCCAACGTGATCGTGTTGCCCGGCTTCAGTCGAATGTCTGCACTCGCCTTCTCGAGGGACACGTCGACGGACTCGACACCGTCAACCTTCTTGAGGGCCACGCTCACGGCGTGGGCGCAGAACGTTCAATCCATTCCAAGCACGTTCAGCTGTACTCTCCTCAGTTCCGCCGAGGCGAGCGACGGGAGCAGCAGGAGCATCGACAGCGCAGTCGCAGTTCGAATGATCAGGTTCATGGTCAGTGTGCCTTGCCCTTCGCGGGCCAGAAGAAGTACGTGAAGTTCACGGCGAAGCGGAAGCGCTCCTCGGGCTGCATGGCATTGTTGCGCTGGTAGACGGGCAGCAACACGCCGCCCTCGAGAGCGTACGCCTTGTATAAAAGCAGCATCGTCGGACCAACGAGCGCGACGCGGCCGCCGGTACTTGCTTCCACCTGGCCGCCGTGAAGCGTCGCGCCGGTGACGTCGCCGATCGCTTCGACGAAGAAGCGAAGATCAGGTTTCGGATAATCCTTCCGCCACGCCGCCGGACGATAGCCGTACACCAGACTGAACGAGGTCACCGACCCAAGCCGATCACCGCCACGCTCTGCGTGATGCACGTAGCTCGCTCCTGCCCAGAAGTAGTGCGAGCGCGACGCGTAGCCGCTGCTCAGCGCAAGAAGTCCGGCCGGCGAGCTGGGAATGCCGGCGCGCTTCGAGTCCATCGGCACGAGTCCGCCGACATACGCGGTCGTCTCGAATCGCGCCCCTTCACCGACCGGTCGCGTCTGAAAGCGCCACGCCAGAAGTGACTCGAAGTCAGGATCGCCAGACATCATGGCCATCATGCGTCCCGACGGCATCGCATTCGCGTCGCTGAGCGGGATCGGAAGAGAAGCGGAGATCTGGAGCTTCTCCGTGATGCCGAGACTGATCATGCTGCGCAGGAGTGCGCTCGTATCGGCAGTGCCGTCCATCACCTGGCCCATCCACGCTTGATCGAACGACCATCCTCCTTTGCCGAGTGTCGGTGTGGCGGCGCCAAAGACAGGGCCGTGGCCGGACGCATACACGGCGTGCTCCCGTGACATCGCGAGCATCAATACCATCGCAACGACCCGCAGGAATCGTCGAATCAGTACATCCATCGCAACA
Organism: Acidobacteriota bacterium; assembly: GCA_046734675.1. Lineage (GTDB taxonomy): Bacteria > Acidobacteriota > Vicinamibacteria > Vicinamibacterales > 2-12-FULL-66-21 > QHWT01. Next base: position 21,985 of record JBKPRU010000319.1, on the reverse strand, counting down.
CCAGCAAGCTGCCGTACGTGACCATCAGCGCCACTGCGAAGAGCGCCAGCGATATCCAGTACAGCCGCCGATTCAATCGCATGAACGGACTATCGATGTGACACAGCTCGCCCGGCGCACAGTGTCGCGGGCGCACGACCACCATCCAGTAGTTCAGCGCGAGGATCCCTCCCGAGGCGCAGAACAACACCAGTCGATGCCGCTCCAGGGCAACGATCCAGGGAGCGGTCTCGATGAGCGCCGCCATGACGGACCCTAGACCTAGGGTCACGAACAGAATCGGAAACGCTCAACAGACGAGTGTCGTCATCGCGCTGGTCAGGGCGACGACGGCACTCAGACGCTCTCGACGCATGTGTCTCCTCACTGCGAAACGAACACCAAAGCACGCTGACCCGGAACGAGTCACCGGCAGAGACACGACGAGTGCGTCCGCTAAACCAGGAGGACGGAGAGGAGGATGTGTTTCGGAATGGGCGACGCAGGCAGCGGAACGAGCGCGCGCCACTGCTGCAGCGCCAGGGTGGGGACTGCGACGACGAGATCGCTCCGCGGCGGGAGCGCGGTCGCGAGGGTCAAGACGGGCATCGTACCCGCGACGGAGGACTGCGTCGGATCGGATGATGCGGCGCAGCAACTGTCCGCCTGCGCCTGCCTGAGGATGCGCTTCGAGCCGGGCCGATGCAGCTCCGGCTTGTGCATCGGGCAGCTCGCGGCGTTCATGCAGCACGCCATCCGCGCTTCCGGTGTCGCCTGCCATCCCGCACACACGGCGAGGTTGCCGACCGACACGGTCAGCATGGCAACGATGGCGGCGAGACGCGTAACGAAGCGCATTACGAACTAGCGAGCCCGACTCGCGCTGCGCGGCCCGGTTTTGTTCAGCGCCACTGCCTGACGGATGAGCGCTTTGAACGCAGCCGCATCCACTTTGTCCCCTTCGCGGAAGTCTATCGCGCGCCTGGCGTTGCCGTCGAGGCTCGAGTTGAAGAGCCGTTTGGGATCGTCGAGCTGCGCGCCCTTGAAGAAGGTCACCTTCACGACTTCCTTGTAGGTTTCGCCAGTGCAGATCAGTCCGTCATGTGACCAGACCGGCACCCCTCTCCACTTCCACTCCTCGACGACGGCGGGATCCGCCTCTTTGATCAACGCGCGCACGCGCGAGAGAGTCGTGCCGCGCCAGTCGTCCAGCTCCTTGATCCGCGCGTCGATGAGCTGAGAGGGACGCGCGTCCTGCTCCTGGCTGGTGCTCTTCTTCACTATATTGCCTTTCCATTCGACGCTTCCTGCGGAGGCGTCAGTGTTTCCCGGCAGTGCTCGGCGAACCGTGCGCCTCGACGCCGAATTGCTTCGCGTATTCGGCGTTCAATCGTTGCCAGCCATCAAACTTCATGACGTCCATGCCGACCATACGTCCAATGGGCTGACCGGCGAGGAAGCGATCGAGGACGTCGAGGCAGATGTGCCAGCCCGCCGCCCCCATCGCAATGAAGCCGCGGTCGATGTTATGCGAAAGGGTGAGCCGGGTGCCGCCGCCCGCGAGGGGCTCGAGCTCCCAGCGGATCTCCTGGCCTCCCCAGTTGAATTCGAGCACCCGCGGCGCCTCCGCCCGCGTGACCGCGGTCTCCGAAACGTGTGGCTGCGGAGCGCCGACCGTCGAGAGCGTGACGCGACCGAGATGACCGAGGCTTCGGTCAGCGTCGAACGGCGCCCATTCGCGGAGCTGCTGGGGGTCGGTGAGCGCCTGCCAGACCTTGGCAGGCGCGTGGCGGAGATCGCGGACCAAAACGAGCGTCCACCTGTCGCCGTCCTTTCGGACTTCCGCGCCGGTGGCGGGACCTGGCGTGTAGTGCTCACCGCTGGTCATGTCGTTCCTTTCCTTTCACCGACCGAAGTCTCCATCATATCGAGGCTAGGGCTGACCGCCCGCACGGCGCGCCTTGAGCGCCTCGAGCATCCGCCCGACCTCGTCCTCCTTCTGCAGCGCTTCGAACCGTCTGTCCACATCGATGGCGATGAGCGTCGAGGTGGCCTGACTGACGGCCTCGCTCTGCTGGACCTTGCGTTCCATCCGCTCGAAGCCGGCGACGGCGCTGGCGCCGCCGACGGTGAGTTGCGCGTCGTTCGCCGTGCCAAGCGCGCGCGCCCGGCGGTGCTGCGCGATCAGCAGATCGCTTTTCGCGCGCGCCTCGGACAGCTTCTGTTCGAGCTGGCCGAGCGCCTTGCGCAGCGTAGCGACCTGCTGCTTCTGGTCCTCGGCCTGGCGCGCGTAGGTCTCGGCCATTTTCGTGAAGCTCTGATATCGCTCGAGCGCGGCGCGCGCGAGGTCGTCCTGCTGTTTGTCGACGGCGAGCTCGGCCTTCTTCATCCACTCCGCCGCGCGGTCCTCGTGTTCGGACTGCTTCTTCTGGAGCAGGTGCTGATCGGCCATCGAGATCGCGACCTGCGTCTTGACCTGCATCAGCTGATTCTCCATGTCGAGGATCACCTGCTTGATCATCTTCTCCGGGTCCTCCGCGCGATCGATGAGGTCGTTCAAGTTCGCGCGAACGAGCGTGGCGACGCGTTCGAGAATTGCCATGTGCGCTCCTGATGTTCTTGGCTTGCGATCAGTTTCCTATCCGTGTCCATCCGTGTGTATCCGTAGTGGGCGATCAGACCCCTGCAGGCTCGCCATTGCGCGGCGCCTTCTCGCCAATCTTGCGGACCTTGGACAGCAGGTCCGCCATCGGCGTCCCCGACAGCGCTTCGAACAGGGCCGGCACCTGCGCCGCGATCTCGGTCATGTCGTTGGTGATCTTGTGCACGCCGCTCGAGTGGCCGTTCCCGGTCGAGACGACCGTGATCTTGTCGACCTTGTTGAGCGGGGTCGCGATCGCCTGCATGATCTCCGGCAGCTGCGACAACAGCTTGTCGATGACCGCCGCCTGGTTGTATTCCTGGAACGCTTCCGCCTTGACGTTCATGGCGCGCGCTTCCGCGTCCCCCTTCTTGAAGATGATGTCCGCGTCCGCTTCGCCCTTCATGCGGATCGCCGCGGCGTGCCCCTCGGCTTCCATCGAGAGACGGCTGCGCTCCGCTTCCGCGAGAACAGCGATGCGCTGACGCTCGACCTCCGCCTGCTTCAGCACGGTCGCGATCAGCTCCTTCTCGCGGCGGGTGATTTCCGCTTCCTGCACCTTGATCTGCTGCTCGCGCTCGACCTGCTGCACGCGCACCGCCTCGGCAACGACCTGCTGCTGCATGACGTTGGTCTGGATCTCGTAGGCCTTGTCGGCCTGCGCTTCCTGCTTCTTCACAATCTCGACGTAGTTCGCCTTCTTGATATCGAGGTCACGCTGCGCCTCGGCCTGCTTCGCGAGCGAGAGCGTTTCGGCGAGCACGCGCTCCTGGTCCGCCTGCGCCTTGGCGATCGCCGCGGCGCGCGTCGCGTCGGCGCGCTTGATCGCCGTGTCACGGTCGGCTTCCGCCGCCGCGACGTCCGCGTCGCGCTTGATCCGCGCAACATCGGGGCGCCCCATGTTCACGATGTACTCGTTCTTGTCCTTCACTTCTTTGATCGTGAACGACACGACCTCGAGGCCCATCTTGTTCATGTCGTCCGCGCACGTGCCGCGCATCCGCTCGGCGACCATCTCCGGCTCCTTGACGATCTGCTCGACGGTGAGCTGGCCGATGATGCCGCGCAGGTGCCCTTCCATGACCAGGCGAATCAGGCTTTCCCGCTGCGCCGAGGTCTTGGTCAGGAACTGCTCCGCCGCGGTCTGGATCGACTCGAGGTCGGACTTCACCTTGATCTGCGCGACCGCCTCGACGGTGACGGCCACGCCCTGTTTCGTGTAAAGGTCCTGCACCGGCGCGACGTCGAACGACATCAACTCGAGCGACAGCTCGTGAGAGGACTCGATCATCGGAAAGATCACCGTGCCGTGTCCCTTCACGACCCGCGTCCCGCGGAAGCCGTAGACGATGAGCGCTTGATGCGGTCCTGCCTTGCGATAGAGCGACGCGAGGAAAGACCCGAGCAGCGCCACCGCCAGAATCATCAGCCCGACGACAACCCAAAACCCCACGCTCACGGTCTCGAAACCCATACAGGCCTCACTTTTTTCTTTACCGGGGGGCTTTGCCCCGCCGGACCCCCTACACGCTCACTCGCTGCGCTCGTTCGCTGGTGCTCCGCCTGGCCGCGCGTTCGCGGTCACGCGGTCATTGCTCCGCCAGATCCGCCCATCGCTTCACCGACGCGATGCCCCGCTCGTATCCGGTGACGACGACTTCCGTGCCTTTCTCGATGGCGCGGCCGTCGGCGCTGCGTGCACCGCAGGATTGCCGCGCGCCCTTGCGCGAGTAGATCAACTCGCCGATGCCCCCTTCACGAATCGGCTGGCTCAGACGCCCGAGCACGCCGACCATGTGGTAGTCCGCGCTCTGCATGTTTTCGAACGGCGACCACAGGACGCGCGCCATGATCCAGAACACGATCGCCGCGCCAACGAACCCGAGCACGATCGAGACGCCAACCGCGGGCAGCGCGAGCCACCGGAACTGCGACGTAAGCAGGTAGCCCGTGCCGCCAAACCACGCCAGGAACGCCGTCATGGTGGCGAAGTTGACCGGCCCGGCGGGCCCGTGCTCGGCGTGCAGGCCGGCGGGGTGGGCGTGTTCCCACGGAAAGTGGACGTGCGCGTCGACGACGCCGAACGCGAACGACAGCACGCTCAGCACGAAGCCGACGACGAAGCAGCCGAGAAAAATCAGCGGCCAGTTCATTGCGGTTCCTCCCGCACCAATGTCTGCGACAGGTGATCGATGAGCCCCGGCATCGAGAGCATCTCGCCAAGCAGCACCACGCACCGCCGGGAGTCGACGTGCGTGGCCAGGCGTTCGAGCGCGCCGGCCAGCGCCGGGTCGTGCGCGAATCGCGCGGCGCCGTCGCGAAGCCAGCGGTCGAGCGACGTTTCCACGCTGGCGAGATCCGAGGTGAGTTCCGTCTGAAATCCCGGCGGGTCGCTGACGAGGTACCCGGGGTGGACCTTGAAGAAGCGCGCGAGCAGCTGCCGCGATTCGTGGGACAGGTGCTTCCGTGACCCCTTCTCGATCAGCGACAGGTAGGACTGGCTGATCGACGCGTCGAGCTCGGCGCGGATGGCGCGGACCAGCTCGGATTGCGTGAGCTCGCGGCCGAGCCCGCGAAGCTCGCCTTCGAGCTGTCGGAGTTGACGCAGCTTTTGGGCGAGTGTCATTGCAATGAGTGAAGATGCTATTACAATTTGTCAAGGACGTCAATCACACGAAAAAAGGCGGGAATCTCGCGATTCCCGCCCGTCGGCGCGCCTAAAGACCCGGCTACGTGCTAAAGGGTTCGTGGCGGTCCGGGTAAAGCCGGGTCGTTGGACCGGCGTCGTGGCACTACCGCTCCCACCAGAACTTCAGACGCTCGCGCGGGTGGTTGCCGATCTCGTTCAGCGTCTTCGCATCGTAGAGCCGCCCGTTCAGCATGACCATCGCCACCGACTCCGAGTTGCGGATGTTCTCCAGCGGGTTCCGATCCATGACGATGAGGTCGGCCAGCTTCCCTTTCTTGAGCGAGCCGATCTCGGCGTCGAGGCCGAGCGCGCGGGCGCCGAGGATCGTCGCCGACCGGATCGCCTCGAGGTTGCTCATGCCGCCCTGCTGAAGCATCCACAGCTCCCAATGCGCGCCGAGCCCCTGGAGCTGGCCGTGCGCGCCGAGCTGCACCAACCCTCCCGCGTCGAGAATCTGCTTCGCGCCTTTCGCAATCAGCACGTGATTGAAGTCGTCTTCGGGCGCCATCGTGCGGCGGCGCGCGCGCGCGTCGATGATCTCGCGCGGCGTGAACGTCAGCAGGCGCGAGTTCTCCCACACGTTCGTGTGCTGGTACCAGTAGTACTCGCCCGACAGCCCGCCGTAGCCGACGATCAGCGTTGGCGTGTAGCCCGTCTTGCTCTTTGCGAACAGCGTGACGACGTCCTTGTAAAGATTCGGGACCGGCAGCGAATGTTCGACGGTCGTGTGACCGTCGAGCACCATCGACTCGTTGAAGTAGAGGAGCGAACCGCCCTCTGGCACGACCTCCATCTGAAGCTCGCGTGCCGCCTTGATGATCATCTGCCGCGCGTCGCGCCGCTGCTGGTTGTAGCTCTTGACCGAGAACGCGCCCATCGACTTCTGCCGGCGCAGGTGCGAGAGCGCATCCTCGTAGTTCTCCACCACCGCCTTGAAGGGCGTCTCGGCGCCGTAGAGGATCGTGCCGGTTGAGTAGAGCCGCGGGCCAAGCTTTTCGCCGGCGCGAATCAATTCAGCATTGGTGAACACCGTCGCGCTGTCGTTCGACGGGTCGTGGGCGGTGGTCACGCCGTAGGCGAGGTTCGCGGCAAACGGCCAGTAGGTCTGCGCCAGGATCCCGTCTCCCTCGCCGCCGACATGTCCGTGCACGTCGATGATGCCCGGCATGATCGTCTTCCCCGCGACGTCGATCCGCCGCGCGCCGGCCGGGGCCTGTACCGAGGACGAGGGTCCCACCGCGGTGATGCGGTTGTTCTCGACGACGATCGTGCCGTTCTCGATCACCTGGGTGCCGGCGGCCGTGATGATGCGGGCGCCGACCAGCGCAACGGAGCCGTCCGGCACATCGCTCTTCGCGGTGAAGCCGACTGGCGTGCCCTTCGCCTCGGGCTCGTCCGCCTTCTCGAGGCCGTCGGCGAGGAACGTGAACGTGCGCGACAGATCGCGCGAGAACAGGTCAGGTCCGAGCGACCAGAACACCTTCCGGCTGTCGCCGGACCAGTGCAGGTAGAAGCCGGCGTCGCGTGAAATCCTGGCGACCGGGTAGCCGTTGATCGTCGGCCCGAGATCGATCGGCCGACCGGTCCGCGGGAACGGCGCGACGAACGCGTGCCACCGCTCCGAGAACGCGACCCACTTGCCATCCGGCGACGGCACGATCTGCATCGCGTTCTCCGACTGGAAGTGGACGACTTCGTCGCTGCCCGCAAGCGGCGACGTGGGGTCGTCGATGCCGACGCTGAGCAGCACGTACTTGCCCTTGAGCGAATCGTTCACGAAGATCCGCTTCCCCGTGTGGTCGAACATCGGGTCGGAGCCCCCCTCGCGGACGAGGCGCGGCGGCGACGAGCCGTCAGTCGGCACGACGTAAATCCCCGGCTCGCTGCCGTACAACTTTCCGCGATCCGTGTCGCCCGACGCGGCGCGAAACACGATCATTCGTCCGTCGGGTGAGAAGCTCGCCTCGGTGTAGTGACCGGGCGTCGCGAAGACGTCACGTGCGCCGCTCCCGTCTGCCTTGATGACACGCACGCGGCCGTAGTCCGCATCGGACCACGTCGTGTAGACGAGCGACTGGCCGTCGGCTGACCACGCCGGATCGAACTCGAATCGATCCGTGACGTTCGTCAGGCGCCTCGGCTCGCCGGTCGGCAGCGCCTTCACGTAGAGGTGCCCGAGCGCGCTGTAGGCGACCTGCTTGCCGTCGGGCGAGGTCGTCACGTCGCGCAGCATCTTCACCGGGAACTCGGGCGTGTAGACCTTCTGCGGGAAGCGGACCGCCTCGTTGATCGTCTGCTCGACGTGCGCGGTGAACGGGACCGCCGTGCTCTCGCCCGACGCGACGTCGACGCGCCAGAATTTCCCCTGGCCCCAGATGACCACGCTGCGGCTGTCGGGCATCCAGGCGTAGTGCGGATACAACCCATGGATTGCCCACGCTTCCTGCAGATCCTTGTCGAGACGATCGAAGAGCGATCGATCCTGCCCGGTCTCGAGATCGCGAATGAACAACTGACTGCCGAGACGCACGCGACGGATGTAGGCGAGCCACTTGCCGTCGGGCGACGGACGCGGCGTCACCGAGCCCCCCTGCACGTTGACAAAGGGCCGCTCGCGGCCGGTGTTCAGATCGCGGCGGATGATCGCGTAGATGGTGCCGTTCGGATCCTTGTTGTATTCGAAGGTCTGCCCCGGCGTGATGTCCTTGCTGTAATAAAGGTAGCGGCCGTCGGGAGAGATGGCCGGCTCGCCGGCGTCCTTCTGGAACCCGTTCTTCTCGGTGACCTGCAGGCCCTCCGAGCCGCTCGCGTGGAACATCCAGATTTCCCCCGCGCCGAGCGAGCGTGACGCGACGAAGTGGCGGCGCGCGAAGATGTAGGTGCCGTCGGGCGACCATGTCGGGCTGTTAATGAACCAACGCTTCTCTTTCGAGACCTGCTTCGCATCCTTCCCATCCGTCCCCATCGTCCAGATGTTCCAGAGGCCGTCGCGATCGCTGGTGAACGCGATGCGCTTGCCGTCGGGACTGAAGCGCGGCTGCATGTCGAAGGCGAGGCCGCTCGTGAGGCGCGTTGCCGGCGCGCTGCCGCTGCCCGCGACCGGCATCGTGTAGATGTCGCCGAGCAGATCGAACACGAGCTGACGGCCGTCAGGGCTGACGTCGATGTTCATCCACGTCCCTTCGGACGTGTCGAACGCGAGCGTCTCGGTCGGCCCCAGCGGCGCCGTGACGTCCCACTTCTTCTCGTCCTTCTGCTTCTCGTCCTTCTGCTGTGCGTCGAGCGACGTGAATCCGATGGCGAGGAGGAGGACCAGGAGCACTCGCATCCGTGGCCATCCGCGAAACACTCGCATCCGTGGCCATCCGTGTGTATCCGTGGTGGTCATTGCGGCGTATTCTCCAGGCTTCTCCACAGGTAGTAACAGGCAACGGTCCGATACGGACGCCACGCTTCGCCGATCTTCAGGATGCGATCGGGCGTCGGCTTCTTGCGCAGCTTGTACAGGCGGTGAATGGCGTTGACGATGCCGAGATCGTCGACCGGCAGAACGTCCGGGCGCCGCAGGCGGAACATCAGGAACATCTCCGCCGACCAGCGCCCGAGACCTTTGACCTTCGTGATCGCCTCGATCACCTGAGCGTCGGTCATGTCCGGCAGCGCATCGAGCGGCAACTCGCCGCTCTCCGCCTTCGCGGCGAGGTCGCGCAGGTACGCGGTCTTCTGGCGGCTCATTCCCGCCTGACGCAGTTGATCGTCGGTGAGGGCGGCGACCGCGGCGGGCGTCACGATGCCATCCGGCATCAGCGCGACGAGCCGTCCATGAATCGTCGCGGCCGCTTTCACCGACAACTGCTGGCCGACGATTGTGCGCACGAGCGCCGGAAACGGATCCGCGGGCGGACCCTCGATGAGCGATCGTTCCCGGTACTTCTTGATGACAGGGGCGAGCACGGGATCGCGGCGCATCAACACGCGCCGCGCGCGAGCGTATTCTTCAGGGCTCATACGTGGCCCTTCAGTCTACGTCACTGCAGAGGCGGGACGCCGGACGGCGTCGGATGTGAGAGGAAAGGTCGAGGGGCCTGCAAGGGACCCCTCGGCAAGCTATTCGTTCTCGCTCGACATGCTGGATTCGGCGGCTGCGTTCGCGCGATCGCCCATCTCCTGGCCCGGCGAGGCCGTGGAGCCCATCTGCTCACGACGACGGCGATGGCTCGCGATCCCGCCTTTGCGGCCAGCGTCACGCGCTTCCTCGCTGGTCCACTCGTGTGCGGTGCCCTTCTGGTGCGCGGCCTTGCCGCCCTTACTCGCTATCTCCCGCTGCTTCGCTCTGTCCATCGATGCGAATCCGCGATCTTCTTTCGCCACTGGTTGTCCTCCTCCCGTGAGGTACGGGGTCGAGACCGACGTTTCAGGCGAGCCCAGCCACTGCAACGGCAGTGCCACGCTAGCGCCCGTATCTGCTTGATGGATAGGAACTTACACACGGAATGCGACGGGGAAATGAGGGACTTTCATTTCCGTTGTTGGGGTGCTGGCCGCGTCGCGCGAAGCGTCACGACCGACGAAAGAGAAGAGAATTCGCCGGAAACGGCAATTCGATTCCGCTTCCCTGGATCACAGCGCCCGCGGCCGGGGTGGAAGCGGACGCGCGCGGCGTGTGGAGGCTTATACCTGCGGTGTGTAACGAGCGGCACGCTGCAGTCGCGAGATGACGCGCGGCTTGCCCAACAGCGCAAGAAGTTCGAAGAGGCCGGCGCTGACGGTGCGGCCGGTCATGGCGACGCGCGTCGCGTGAATCAGCGGTGCCGCCTTCATCCCGAGCTCCTCGGCCATCGCCCGCAGTGTGTGCTCGATCGTCGGCGCGTCGAACGGCTCGAGCATATCCACGCGCCCTGCGAGGTCGTCGAGCGCCGCGCGCACGGTCGCATCCGACAGATGCTTCTGCGCGGCGGCCGGGTCGAGTTCCGGCATGTCGACCAGAAACGGCGCGAGCTCATCGACGAGTTGATCCAGCTTCTTGGCGCGCGGCTTCAGCAACTCCAGCACGCGCGCGATCCACGCCGACTCTCCCGTCTCCAGGCTGTCGCGCCACAGACCGCGCTCGCGCAGGCGATCGGCGATCCGCCCGAGGAGATCCGCTGACGCGAGCCGTCCGATGTGCTGCTGGTTGAACCAGTCCAACTTGTCCGGGTTGAACACTGCGTTCCCGCCGCTGATGCCTTCCAGCGTGAACGCCGCGATCAATTCGTCTTTCGTGAAGAGCTCACGGTCGCCGCCCGGCGACCATCCAAGCAGCGCGAGGAAATTCACCATCGCCTCGCGCAAGTAGCCGAGCCGGTGATACTCCATCACCGACGTCGCGCCATGACGCTTGCTCAGGCGTTTCTTGTCCGGGCCGAGGATGAGCGGCACGTGCGCGAACCGCGGTGGCGTGCTGCCGAACGCCTGGTAGAGGAGCACCTGCTTCGGCGTGTTCGAGATGTGGTCGTCGCCGCGGACGACGTGCGTCATCTCCATGTCGATGTCGTCGACGACGACCGACAGGTGATACGTCGGCTGGCCGTCCGATCGCAGGATGACAAAATCTTCGATGTTGGCGTTGTCGAACGCGATTGCGCCGTGGACGAGATCGTCGAAGCGGGTCTCGCCGGCGGGCACCTTGAACCGGATCGCGCGCGCGGCGCCTTGCGCATCGAGGCGCGCCGCGTCTTCACGGGGAAGTCGCAGGCATGCGCGATCGTAGGTCCACGCCTCGCCCCGCCCGTCCGCATCGGCGCGCTTCCGCTGCAGGTCCTCGGGCGAGCAGTAACAGTAGTACGCGTGGCCGTCCCGGACGAGCGCATGCGCCTTCTCACGGTAGTGATCGAGGCGTTGCGACTGGAAGTACGGCCCGTGCGGCCCCCCGACATCGGGCCCTTCGTCCCAATCGAGCCCCAGCCACCGAAGGCCGTCGACGATGCCGGCGACCATGTCCCACGACGATCGCTCGGCGTCGGTGTCTTCGATGCGGAGCACGAACGTGCCGCCATGGCGGCGCGCGAACAGCCAGTTGAAGAGCGCCGTGCGGGCGCCGCCGACGTGGAGGTAGCCGGTCGGCGACGGCGCAAATCTCACGCGGACCATGAACAGATGATTCTATGTCGGTTGCCGTCCTCGGCCATCCGACAACTCACAACCGACACCCGACAACCTCAGAAGATCTCTCCGAAATAGCTCCAGAACTGCTCGCGTACCTTCTCGAGCATCGAGCGGCGCCGCCACGATTCGACGTCGAGCTTCTTGGCGACTTTCAAGTCGTGCTCGAAATCTTCGAGCAGCCGGGCGGCGAGATCGCGGTCGGTGACGGCGACGTTCATCTCGTCATTCAGCTCGAGCGACCGGTTGTCGAAGTTCGCTGACCCGAACGTGGTCCAGACCCGATCGACGATCATCGCCTTCGTGTGCATCATCGTCGGCTGGTATTCGTAAATCTCGATCCCCTGCCGCATCAGGCCTTCATAGGCGGCACGGCTCGAGTACTTCACGGGCAGCGCGTCCGTGATGTCTCCCTCGACGAGGATGCGCACGCGCACGCCGCGCTTGACCGCCTGCGTGAGCGCCCACTCGCTCGACTCGTCGATGATGAAGTAGGGCGAGCAGATGTCGAGCGTGCGGACGGCCGCCGCGATCGCCAGCAGATACATCCGCTTCAGATCGTTGCTGCCGCCGCTCGGCGAACCGCGGAGGACGAACGCGCTGTCGCGCGGCGTCGGTGGATCGATTGCAGGGGGCGGTTCGAGGATCGGCTTCACGGGGCCGTGAGTCTCGATGTAGTTTTCGTAGAACGCCCCTTCCATCACCCGGGCCAGCGGTCCTTCGATACGGACCATCGTGTCGCGCCAGTGCTCGCGATCCTGCGCGTGCCCGAGCCAGTGATCGGCGACACCGACGCCGCCGGTGAAGCCGATCGCGCCGTCGACGACGAGGATCTTGCGGTGGGTGCGGTAGTTCAGCTCCTCGAGCGTGTACCACTTCGGACGGCCGAACGTGCCGATCTGGACGCCGGCGTCGCGCAGGCGCTGCAGCGTCTCCTCCGGCACCTTGTTGGATCCCATGGCGTCCATGACGAGGTCCACCTGGAGCCCGCGGCGCGCCGCGGCTTCGAGGGCCTGCGTGAACTGATCGCCGACGGTGCCCTTTTCGAAGATGTAGGTCTCGAAACTGATCCGCCGCTTCGCGTTGGCGATCGCACGGAGCATCGCAGGGAAAATCTGATCGCCGTTGGTGAGGACTTGATACTGGTTGCCTCCCATCGCATCGGTGCCGAGCAGCACGGCCATGTAGGCGGGAAACTGCGCGTCCTCCGCGCTGTAGGCGCTCTCGATTTTGAGCGTGATCTGGTCCTGCGCGATGGCGAGCAGGGCGGCGACGATGCCGCAGACGATCAGGATCGCAAAGATGAGTTTATGGTGCTTGTGCAGACGAGGCATCGACCCGACGAGTTCTGCAAGTTGGACGCCGGGCCGGCGCGCGGCAAAAGCGCACGACTGTGCGTGAAATCCCCAGCCCCCGTCAAAGCTGCCAGTGCCGCCTTCGGGAAGCGCGAGCGTAGGATGCTGTGAAATCCCTCAGGCGTGTGGCCGTTGCCGCGACGAGGTGAGCGCTTTGCTGATGGTGGACCGCCCGCGCGGTGCCCGGGACCTGACGCACACCACACTGTCAGTGCTGTTTCTGGCGCTGCTGGTGGTGTCGACGTTCTGGGTCCTGAGTCCATTCCTGACCTCGATACTGTGGGCCACGGTCGTGTCCGTTGCCACGTGGCCGCTCCTGCTCCGCCTGGAAACCTTCCTCGGTGGCAGACGGCGGGTTGCGGTGACGATCATGACGGTGTTGATTCTGCTGGTCGTGTTCGTCCCGGTAACGCTCGCCCTGATCACGATCGTCCGTAACACCCAGGGCATCACGTCGGATCTCAAGTCCTTCGAGTCGGTCGCCTTACCACCCGCGCCGATCTGGCTCGAACGAATTCCCTTCAGGGGCGAGCGGATGGCGGCGGAATGGACGCGGTTCCGCGCGCTCGATCCGGCGCAGCGCGCTGCAGCCCTCACGCCGTACGCGCAGGCAGCGCTTCAATGGTTCGTCACCAAGGCGGGGAGCGTCGGGACCATGCTGCTGCAGTTTCTGCTGACGGCCGTCATCTCGGCGGTCGTGCTCGTGAACGGTGAAGGTGTCAGAGACGGTCTCCTCCGCTTCGCGATGCGGATGGCGGGACGGCAGGGATACGACACGGCGCTGCTCGCCGCGCGCACCATTCGCGGCGTCGTGCTTGGCGTCGCCGGAACGGCGCTCGTTCAAGCGGCGATTGCCGGCACCGGCCTGTTTCTGGCGGGAGTTCCCGCGGCCGCATTGCTCACCGCGGTGATGCTGTTCCTGTGCCTGGCACAACTCGGACCGCTGCCAGTGGTCCTCCCCGCCGTCATCTGGCTGTTCTGGTCCGGCAGCACGATGTCCGGGACCATCCTGCTGGTGATCGCGATCGTGGCGATGACGCTCGACAACGTCGTCCGACCGCTGCTGATCAAACGAGGGGTCAACCTGCCGTTGATTCTGATCTTTGCGGGTGTGCTGGGTGGGCTGATTGCGTTCGGGATCATCGGGCTCTTCATCGGCCCGGTCGTGCTCACCGTCGCCTACACGATGCTGACGACGTGGATGTCGCGTGCGGGTGACGTTCCGGACGCGTGACCGACGACACATCGGTCCGATCCGCTGAGGCGCGCCGTTCAGCCCCTGAGGATCGTGACGGGATTCAGTCGTGATGCCTTTCGCGCGGGCACCCACGCGGCAGCGAGGCCCACGGTCACGAGCACGGCGGCCGCGACGACCAACGTCGAGGGATCGCGTGCGCTTACGCCGAACAGCAGCGCACTCACGAACCTCGCGGCCCACAGGCTCAGGCCCAAACCGACGGCGCCGCCGGCGATCATCAGCAGGGCAACCTGCTGCAGCACGCGTTGCACAACGGTGGCGCTCGTCGCACCAAGCGCGATGCGAACCGCAATCTCGGGGCGTCGGCGACTGACCGAGTACGACGTGACGCCGTAAAGACCCAGCGCACCGAGCAGCAGCGCGAGCACGCCGAAGAATCCGGACAGGATCGCGACGAGCCGCTCCTGCACCACGGTCGCGCGCAGTTGATCGCCGTAGTCGCGGAACGAGAACGCGATGTTGGGATCCACGCGGGTGAGCGCATCCGCGAGCGCGCGCTCCGCGGACGTACGGTCCCCGCCCAATCTGGCCGTGACGGAAAACCCGAACCCGAAGGGATCGGCCTGCGCCATCGGCAGATACATCGTCGGCACCACGCCGCTGCGGACCGTGCGATAGATCGCATCGTTCACGACGCCGACGATGACGCATTCCTTCAATTTGCCGAGGCCGAGGCTGTGCACGCGCAGCCCGAGCGGACTGCGTGGACCGACGAATCGTCGGACGAACGTTTCGTTGACGACAACGACGGCGTCGCTGCCCGGCGCGTCGGTCATCGCGACATCGCGCCCTGCGACGAGCCGCATCCGATACGTATCGAACCATCCCGGGGCAACCGCGTTGACCCATGTCGTCTGCTCGGCACGCGCCAGCGTCGGCCCGTCCGAGACTTGCACGCGATGCGTCCAGTTCCGTCCGCTGAGCGGCGTGAGGTACGACAGCGACGCCCGTGATACGCCAGGCACCTCTGAAGCGGCGTCGGTTACACGTCGAGCGAATGCCGCCTTGTCCGCGAGCGCCTCCTTGCTTCGGCTCGCATCGACGTTGACGATCAGCAGCCGTGCCGGATCGAAGCCGAGAGGTGTGGTGATCAGGCTGGTGAAGGTGCGAATGAACAATCCTGCGCCGGCGATCAGGACGAACGACAAAGCGACTTGAGCCACGACGAGGACATGGCGAAATCCGACGCGCCGATCGCCGGTGATGGTGCGACTGTGTTCCTTCAGCGCCTCGTTCGGTTCGACGCTGCCGATGTGCAGCGCCGGCGCGAGACCGAATAGCAGCGTCGCGCCAAGCGCCACCGCGCCGGTGAATCCCAGAACACGCCAATCGATGGAGGTGTCCAAGGCAATCGTGGTGACGGCGGATGCGAGTTGACGCACGAGGAGCGTGGCGAGGAATTTCGCCAGCGCCAGCCCGCTGACGCCGCCCGCGATCGCCAGGACGAGGCTTTCAGTCAACAGCTGGACGCCGAGACGGGCGCGTGAGGCGCCAAGCGCAAGCCGCACGCTCATCTCGTGCCGCCGCGCCGCGCCGCGCGCGAGCATCAGGTTCGCGATGTTGGCGCACGCAATCAGCAGCACCGCCGCAACCACGATCATGATGATCGTCAGCGGCTGCTGGAAGCGATCGCGCAACGGTGACAGCCCGGTCGCGCCGGCGATCAATCGAAAGTCGCTGTCGTCGTTCAGGTACTGCGCGCGGTACTCCGCGGTGTAATTGGGCGGCATCGTGGCATCGCGAATCGCGGGACGGGCGCGATTGAGCGCGGCCGTCGCGGACGCCAGCGTCTCCTCGGGTTTGAGCCGGACCATCACCTGCAACCACCAGCTGGAGCGTCCGTCGAGCGCCGACTCGGGCCCGCGGATGGCGGCCTCGGACGCGAGCGGGACGAACACGTCGATCGCGCGGCCGACTTCGGGACCGAAGAAGCCGCGGGGGCTCACGCCGACAATCGTGAACGGCACCGCGTTGACGATGAGTTGCCGTCCCAGGATGTCGGATGATCCGCCGAACCGGCTCCGCCACAGGCGCTCGCTGATGACCGCCGCCCACCCATCCGCGCCACCGCCTCGCACATCGTCTGCAGCCGTGAGTGGCCGGCCGACCGTGGTGTCGACGCCGAGCGTTCGGAACAAATCGCCGCTGACGTATGCGCCGTCCACCGGTTCTGCTCGTCCTGAGGCAGCCAGGTTGAACTCTTGCGCCGACCAGGCGCATGCGCGCTCGGCAAACTCGGCCTGACGATCGCGTATCTGTTCCCAGATCGGATTGGTCCACTCCGTTTGGCCGACGAGCGCGAGCCGCTGCGGCTCCCGCACCGGCAGCTGTTTGAGGAGCAGTCCGTTGAGGATCGAGAAGAGTGCCGTGTTCGCGCCAATCCCGAGCGCCAGCGACGCAATCGCGATTGCGGTGACGACCGGTGTCGCGGCCAGCGATCGGAGCGCGTCGCGCACGTCTTTCATGGTTCAAGCTTGGACGGCGACCCCGGGTGTTTGGTTTGTATCCGCGTCACCAATCGCGCGCGTTTCGGTTAGAGTTCTCTCTTCTCGTAGAGGAGCAGGCTGCATGCGGACGTCGCTGGTGCTGACCGTCATTGGCGAGGACAAGCCGGGCATCGTCGAGCGGGTGTCGGAATCGATTCTCGCGGCAGGGGCGAACTGGGAAGAGAGCCGCATGGCGCGGCTGGCCGGGAAGTTCGCGGGCCTGCTGCGCGTCAGCGTCGATGCGGCTCGTGCGGACGCGCTCACCGCCGGCCTGACCGCGCTCGAGCGCGAAGGGTTGAAGGTCGTCGTCGAGCGCAGTGCCGCCAGCGAGGCGGCGACGAGCCGCAGCCTCCGCCTCGATCTGGTCGGGAACGATCATCCCGGCATCATCCGCGACATCTCGCGCGTGCTCGCGCGGCATCACGTCAACATCGAAGAGCTCGAAACCAACGTCACCAGCGCGCCGATGTCAGGTGAGACGCTGTTCCGTGCGCGTGCGCACCTGCGCGCCCCGTCGAGCGTGACATTTGAGTTCCTCCGCTCGGAATTGGAGACGCTCGCCGGCGAGCTGATGGTGGACGTGGCGCTCGAGGATGCAGCACACACGTGAAGGCGACACCATGACCATCGTCAAAGAGTTCTTCAACGATCTGCGCTACGGCGCGCGGCTCCTGTGGCGTAGTCCCGGCTTCGCCTCGGTGGCCGTACTCTCGCTCGGCCTGGGCATTGGCGGCGCGACCGCAGTGTTCTCGCTGGTCAACGCAATCGTGCTGCGCACGCTGCCGGTCCCGGACCCGCAGCAGCTCTTTCAGGCGCGAACGGAGGCGCCGGGCCGCGAATATGGACAGCTCTTCTCGGCGCCGACCTTCGAGCACGCGCGCGACGAGCTCGCTGCGCGCGGCGCCGGCGAGCTGTTCGCGGCGACCAGTGTCGCCGGCATGCAGCTGCAGCCGCAGGGCGAGTCGATCGGCTCGCGCGGCAACGTCCAGCTGGTCTCCGGCGAGTACTTCAAAGGACTCCGTCAGCGGCCGCAGCTCGGACGACTCCTCGATTCTTCCGACAACCGCACAGTCGGCGCACACCCGCTCGCGGTGATCAGCGACAGCTACTGGCGCCGCCATTTTGGCGCCGCGCCCGACGCCGTCGGCCGCCCGATTGCGATCAACGGCACCAGCTTCACCGTGATCGGCGTGACGCGACCGGGCTTCTTCGGCACGACGCTGTCGCTGCGCGCGCCGGACGCGTGGATTCCCTACATGATGCAGCCGGTGGTCCGCTACTCGCAGAACGCGAGCAACAGCAACGCCGCCGATCCCCGCAAGCCCTGGCCGCCGCAGCCGGAGATGGCGTGGCTGAACGTGTTCGCTCGCGTACCCGGCGGACGGGCCGGCGCAGAGGCGACGATGACCACCGTCGTCCAGCGTGACAACGACGCGGTGCTGCCGAAAGACGCGACCGCCGACGACCGGGCGGGGATCCGGCGGCAGCACGTGCTGCTCAGCGACGCGTCCACCGGTCTGTCGTCGCTGCGAGACACCGTGTCCCAGCCGCTCTTCGTGCTGCTGACGATGGTCGGCGTGCTGCTGGCGATCGCCTGTGGCAACGTCGCGGGCCTGCTGCTGTCACGCGCCTCCGGTCGCGCGCGCGAAATGGCGATCCGGCAGTCGATTGGCGCCGGCCGCGTGCGCCTGATCCGGCAAATGCTCGCCGAGAGCGTTCTGCTGGCCGCTGCCGCCGGTTTCGTCGGCTTCACGTTCGCGATATGGGCGCGCGAGGGGCTTCTCGCACTCATGGTGAACGTTGGCTCCTCGACGGCGCCGCTCGACCTGAATACCGGTTTGGACTGGCGGGTCCTCGGATTCTCGCTGGTGATTTCGGCGCTCACCGGCATCGGCTGCGGCGTGCTGCCGGCAATCAGAGGCACGCGTGTGCCGCTGGCCGAAGCGATGAAGCAGGACGGGCGCGGGGCGGTCGGCGAGGGCGGACGCCGCGGCATGCTGATCGGCAAGGTGCTCGTCGCCGTGCAGATGGCGTTCTGCCTGCTGTTACTCGTCGTCGCGGGGCTGTTGACGCGCAGCCTGCGCGTGCTCACGCACACCGATGTCGGCTTCGATCTCGGCCAGGTCCTCACGGTGCGCGTCGACGTCCGTGGCGCCGGCTATGCGGCTGATGAGCGCCAGGCGCTCTATCGACGGATCGTCGAGTCGCTCCAGGCGGTGCCCGGCGTGGCATCGACGAGCATGTCGGCCAACGGACCGCTGTGGGGCTCGCAGCGCATCAGCAGCCTGACCGTCGAGGGCTACACGCCGGGGCGCGATGAACGGCTGCGAACGAACGAGGAGGTGGTCACGGATCGATACTTCGACACGATGGGCCTGAAGATTCTCGAAGGCCGATCCTTCCGCGCCGAAGATCGCGCGCCCGGCGCGCACAACACCATCGTGAACACCACGATGGCGCGACGCTTCTTCAAGGGACAGAGCGCGATCGGCCGGCGCTGGGACTACGGCGACACCATCGGGAAAGACTCGCAGGTGATCGTCGGCGTCGTCGAAGACGCGAAGTACGTGGATGTGAAGGGTGCGCCGCCCAACATGGCGTATCAACTGACCGACGCGGCGCCTGACGATGTGCTGAGCGATATCGAGGTGAGGACATCCGGATCGCCGGCGGCGCTCGCGCCGACCGTGCGCGAGACCCTCACGAGGATCGAGCCGCGGTTGCCGATTGTCGAAGTCGTGCCGCTGGCCGATCGCCTCGCGCGCACCGTCACCCAGGATCGGATGGTCGCGCGCCTCACCGCGATGTTCGGCGCGCTCGCGCTGCTGCTTGCGAGCCTCGGTCTCTACGGGACGATTTCGTACGGCGTCAGCCGTCGCGTCGCCGAACTCGGACTGCGGATGGCGCTCGGCGCCGACCGGAGTACGGTGCTGCGGATGGTGCTGCGCGAAGCAATGATGCTCGTCGTCGTCGGCGCGGCGATCGGCGTCCCGCTCGCATTCATCGCCGCGCGCAGCCTGGGGGCGCTCTTGTTCAACGTCGGCGCCACCGATCCGATCTCTTTTGTGTCAGGGGCCGCGATGCTGCTGGCCGTCGCGGCGGTCGCCGCATACTTGCCGGCCTACCGCGCGTCGAGAATCGAGCCGATGGCCGCGTTGAACCGGTGAGTTCTGAAATCGCGGGCTGCCCGATGACGGCAGCGAGGATGGGGTCTTTCGAACGCCACAAACGCGGCTCGCTACAACTTCTTCAGCGTCCACGGCTATTTTTGAGGAGATTCGGCCCTTCGACCTGCCGGCTTCGCTGGCGCGCTCAGGGCATTCTCCCTGACACTGGTTTGCCATGAGCGAGCCTTCGGCTCGCATAAGCAAGACGAAGGCGAGTCGAATGGCGGTGAGGCAGGGATTCGAACCCTGGGTAGGGCTTTAAAGACCCTACAACGGTTTAGCAAACCGCCGCCTTCAGCCTCTCGGCCACCTCACCGGGGCGAAAAACTTAAGTATAAACCAGGTCGCGACTTACGCGCCGGCCGATCGTCCCCTCGATTGTCCCTGAAATTCTCCCTGCCAGCCCTGAAGATTGGTGCCGAACCGCCACGCTTGACGCAGCGGGAGCGCTGATCCGAAGGCGGCGGTTCTTTTCGGCGACAGCGATGGCCGCAGCTGATTGGCACACACCGCTTTGCTCGCACGAGCTGGCGTCGACTTCTCCGGCCACTCGCGCGTTGAAGACACCCGTCGCCTCCTGGATATAGCACGAGCGAGCTGTCGAGAGGCACCGGTTCTTAGAACCGCTGCTTTCCTGCCGAGTGCCACCGCTTTTTCGAGCCGGGCGCGACCGCAGCGCCTCGATGCGCTACCGCGCCGAAATTCATCGAGAACGATATGCGAACCGTGAAGGAGTACGTTTGGAAGGCGATTTCGGCCAGGCGCACCGCGTGGCCCCTAGAGAGCGCGTCGACGATGCCGCCACTGCGCCCTCCGCTTCTTCCGAATGCTGCCCCGCCAGTCGGTCTGTTCTTCGCGACCGGCGGCACGTCTGTCGTGAGTTGCCGGAGTAGATCCGCTGCACCATTACGCACACGGGCGCGCTCCTTTTTCAGCGTGTGGCCGTCCTCAGCTGTTGACCGAGTGTGAACAGCACCGCGGTGACGAAATGCACCGATCGTCACATCACGTCAACCGGAGATGCACATCGGGCAGGATTCGGTAGAGGAGCGCGAACAGCGCTGTCGTCCCGATGAGCGATACGAGCAATTGCACTCCGCTCCACAGCAGCGGGACGTGAGGCATGGGGCGAGAGCCACGCGCTGAATGACGCAAGCGCCGCCGTCACCGGGAGCGAGACCATCAGCAGAAAGCCGATCGCGACCACCAAGCGGAAGGAGCGCAGACGATCGATCAGGAAGGCCTTCAGGTGCGCACCCGGATTCGACTTCACACGCCACACCGTGTTCAGCGCGGCCTGGAGCTCGAGGCGGCGATGACGAATGTGACGCTGCCGATCGCGGTGGCGACGATGCCGCTCCGTCGCTGACTCGCTCCATCGAGAAGGCTCTGTACGGCGCGCGCACCCTCGCGTCGACTAGGTGATCGAGCTGGTTGACGATTTCTGCGCGCACCGCATCGGAGTTGAAGACGAGACCCGCAATTCCGGTTGCGACAAGCAGCACTGGCGCGATCGCAAACAAGGTGTATTAGGCCAGTGCGGCGCCGAGACGCAGTGCGTCGTCGTCCCACCAGGCCTTGAGGGCGTGCCGAAGACAGGCACGAGTGCCGGCGTGCGACTGCGGCTCCCCAGGCTCACTGTGTGACCGCCGTTGGACGCGGCTGCAGTGCCGACGTATCGGCTGCAGGATGAGCACTCGGCGTCGCCGCGGAATCCGACGTCCTGCGCGCGAGCTCTGGGGCGGATTGCGCCGGCGTTAACAGCTCGGATACCAGACCGCCACTCCCGCGGTGCTCCAGCAAATGTCGATGGAGTACCGACAACACGGCGACCGCCGGGATGGCCAGAAAGACACCAGCCATCCCCGCCAGCTCGGCGCCGCAGAGAATCGCCAGAATCACCCCCAGCGGATGCATGTGGATGCCTCGACGTACGAGTCGCGGAAAGATCACGTAGTCCTGTGCAACCCGTAGTGCGCTGAGAAACGCGAGTACCCACACCGCCTGGTTGATCGAATGAAAGCTGACGACCAGCGTCGCTCCCGCCGCAACGGCGAGCGGACCGACCAACGGGATGAACTCGAGCAGGCCGGCTATCACACCAAAGAGAAGTGCATACGGCACGCCTATCAACACGAATCCGATCGTGCACAGCACGCCCACGAGGAGACAGGCCAGCAGCGCGGCACGCATGTACGCGGCGAGCGCGGCATTGATGTCCTCGAACACCTCGGCGCCGCGTCCGCGAAGCCGCCCGCGCGGAAGGGTC
>JBKPRU010000318.1:0-9049 GCA_046734675.1 Acidobacteriota bacterium | reverse complement strand
CGCCCGCATCGATCAGCGCCCGAGCCGGGGCGAATCGTCCGAGCTTGAGATAGAACGCCGCGTTCGGCAGGAGCGTGGCGATGACGCCCGCGTCGGCCATCGCCTGGATCCCGGCATCCGGCACGAAGATCAAATGATCAGCGGACCGGGCGCCCACCGCGGCGGCGATGAGCGATCCGCCGCTCGGTCCGAGTTCGTCCGCGTGGATGCGCGCCTGCAGGCCGCGGCGGAGCCCCGCCTCCAGGATGCGGCGCGATTCGTCGGGCGTGAAGACGCCCTCCTCGCAGAACACGTCACACCAGTCAGCGACGCGCTCGTCGGCGACCCGCGGCAGCATTTCGTCGACAACCAGGCGCACGTACTCGTCGCGGCAACCGCGGTACTCGACTGGAACTTCGTGCGCGCCGAGAAACGTCGGAACGATGTCCATCGGGTGCGAACCGTCAAGCGTCCGCATCGCGCGCAGCATTTTCAGTTCGCTCTCGACCTCGAGCCCGTAGCCGCTCTTCATCTCCGCTGTGGTCGTGCCGCACGCCAGCATCTCGTCGAGCCGGCGCCGCGTCGATTCCACGAGCTCGGCCTCCGACGCCGCACGCGTTGCCGCGACGGTGGCGACGATGCCGCCGCCTGCGGCCGCGATCTGTGCATACGTCGCGCCGGCGAGGCGACGCCGAAGCTCGTCGCGGCGATCGCCCGCGAACATCGCGTGCGTGTGTGCGTCGACGAACCCGGGCACGACGGAGTACGCGCGCGCATCGATGACCTCCACGTCCGCCGCGTGCGCGATCGCCGGTGACAGGTCGGCGTCGCGTCCGGCGAAGACGATGCGCTCGCCGTCGGCCGCGATCGCGCCGTTGACGATCGTGGGCACGTCACCCTGCGACGAGCCGCGGTGCGAAGAACCGGCGCACGTCATCAGCTGACGGATGTGCCGCAGGACGAGCATCAGCGGATCAACTTCGCGGCGATCTGCGCCGCGTCGAGGCCGGTGACGCCGACGCGCTTGTCGCGCGACTTCTCGCCCGAGACGATGCGAAGGTGACGGCGGGGAACATCGAGCGCGTCGGCAAGAAAGGAGATGAGGGCGTCGTTGGCCGCCCCTTCGACGGGCGGCGCCTTGAGACGGATGAGAAACGCATCGCCCCGCATCCCGTCGACGCGGGTGCGGGGCGAGCGGGGGATGACCCGAATCGAGACGAGGGCTTCAGCTGCCGGCTTTCCGCTGCTCATCGACGCGCACGTCCGCGCGCGGCGCCTCGGCCTGCCGTGGACGATGAAGCAGGACCTTCTCGTCAGCGCGCTGCTGATCCTGGTCGCGGATGAACTCGAGCGCGCGGTAGAGGGCCTGGATCGACGCTTCGAGCGAGCCCTCGGTGTCGCGACGCCGCAGCTTCAGCTCGTTGATGTCGCGGTCGACTTCCTCGAGCCGCAGCTGCGCCTTCTGCAGCAGCAGGTCGGCGCGCCCCTGCGCCTCGCGCACGATCAGCTTCGCCTCGCTCTGTGCCGCTTCCTTCACTTCATCGGCCAGCCGCTGCGCGGTGAGCAGCGTGTTGCGCAGATTCCCCTCCCGCTCGCGGTGCTCGGCGAGCAGCGCCTCCATGCGCTGCAGGTCGCTGCGCATGCGATCGATCTCGCGGAGCGCCTGCTCGTAGTCGTCGGCCGCCTCGGTGAGGAGCGCCACGACCTCGGTCTTGTCGTAGCCGCGCATGACGGTGCGGAAGCGGTGCTGCCGCAGGTCGAGCGGACCGACGCGCATCACGCGTTCGGGCGGCTGCGGCGCGACGGGATCGTCGGTGGCGGGGCGCGTGGGCTGCGTGCGTTCGAACATCAGGTCCTCACTGTTCGTTGGCCGAATATGGCGGTGCCGACGCGAACGATCGTGGCACCCTCTTCTATCGCGACTTCGTAATCGTGGCTCATGCCCATCGACAGCTCGCGAAGAGCGGATGGGGCGATGCCCTGCGCGACGAGCCGATCGCGCAGCTCGCGGAGGCGCCGGAAGTACGGGCGCGTCGCCTCCGGGTCTTCCGACCAGGGCGGCAACAGCATCAGGCCAACGAGCCGGGCGGCGCGGCACTCGCGGGCGCTCTCGGCGATCGCCAGCGCTTCGTCTGCCGGTGCGCCGTGCTTGGTGGCCTCGCCCGCGAGGTCCACTTGGATCAGGACTTCGGGCGCCACCCCAGCGTCGAGCGCCGCGGCGTCGACGCGCCGCAGCAGGTCAATCGAATCGATCGAATGAATGGCGGCGAACGCCGGGCCGGCCTTTCGGGCCTTGTTCGATTGCAGGTGGC
Organism: Acidobacteriota bacterium; assembly: GCA_046734675.1. GTDB lineage: Bacteria > Acidobacteriota > Vicinamibacteria > Vicinamibacterales > 2-12-FULL-66-21 > QHWT01. The sequence continues at coordinate 6,758 of JBKPRU010000318.1, read as the reverse complement.
CGATGAGGTGCCACCTAATCGGTAATTCGGCCGTTGCGCCGATCTTCTGCAGGGCCTCCTGGACCTTGTTCTCCCCGAAATCCCGCTGCCCCGCCTCACAGGCGGCGCGGACATCATCGACAGGAAAGGTCTTGGAGACGGCAACGAGCCGGACGCTGTCGCCAGGACGCCCGGCTCTTTCAGCCGCCGCCGCGATTCGCTCGCGGACCGCGGCAACGTTGCTCGCGATTCGACTCACACGCGCATTCGAGGCGCTACTTGATGGTCGAGAGGATGCTCTTGGCCGTTTCGGCGTACTGGCCCGTCGGTGCGAGCTTCAGGTACGTCTCGAAGTGCGGCTTGGCATCGGCCGTCTTCCCCTCGTTCACGTTCGCCATGCCCAGCCAGTAGTGCGCTTCGGCCATGTTCGGGTCCATCTTGACGGCCTGTTCGAACTGCGCCTTCGCGTCGGAGATCTTGCCGGCGTTCCAGAGAATGACGCCCTGGTTGAACGCGACCGACGCGCTGCCGCCGCCGGCGCCCGCGGCGCCGCCGCCCAGTTCCGCCGCCTTCTTGCTCGTCTCGGCCGCGAGGTCGAACTTCTTCTGCGTGTTGTAGACCGTCGCGAGACCGTTGTACGCCTCGACGAAGTCCGGCTTCACTTCAATGGCCTGCTTGAAGGACGCCTCCGCCTTGTCGTACTCCTTCATGCGCGCCTGGATGGTGGCGATGTTCGCGTAGCACTCGGCGCACTTGGGGACGGTCGCAATCACTTCCTGGAACTTGGCGATTGCCTCTTCGTTCTTGCCGTCGTTACTCAGCTGAACGCCTTCGCCGAACGCCTTCTGGATCGCCGCGTTCTTGGCCGCGGCCTTCGCCGCGTCCTCCTTCGACACCGTCCCCGTCCCTGGCGCGAGCGTGAAGTTCAGCTCGGTCATGTCGAGGCTGATGCGTGTGTCCTTGCTGTCTTTCAACTCGCCCTTCTCGACGCTGATCGTGTACTGGCCGGGCTGGAGGCCAATCTGGATGTACTCACCCTTCTTGTTGGTCTTCGTCTCGAGCTTGCGGCCGGCGGTGTCCGCGTTGGCGATCGTGACCTTGGCCCCCTCGATTGGCTGGCCTTTCGCGTCGACGACCTTTCCCTTCACCTGACCGGTCTGGGCCGACGCCGGCGTTGCGACGAGCGCCAGGCCGATTGCCAGGGCACACGTTGCGAGGATCCGGCGCATGGTGGCTCCCCTCATGGAGTCCTCCTGAGTTAGCAGTGCTTGCTTAGTGTAACACTGCACAACGGGGGACGGTTGAGCGCCTGCGGCCGCGGCGAGCGAGCGTGAGCGAGTCGAGCCGCCGCGCGCGGGGGTGGGGCCCCGCGCGCATTGAGAAAAGATGTCGGAGGACGGCGTGCTCTCGGGGACCGATCGAAGAGCAGGATGACGCCTGCGCCGGGCTCATCCGTCCGGCTTTCGCTGAAGCCTAAGTTCTGTCACGCGGACAGGCCGACAACCGACAACCCACAACCGGCAACCGACACGGATCACCGATCGATGTTCGTGATCACGTACTCCTGCACCGGCCCGCGGCTCGACGCGCGCGAGTTGATCGCGCGGCGCGCGGGCACGGTCTTCGCGTGCAGGCCGGCGCGACGGGCGTTGTCGGACGCGTAGAGCCGGCGAATTTCCGGCGCCGACGAGTTGCTGAGGAGCACGAACGCACCGCGCGACGCCAGATCGATGACCGCTTCCTGCAGGCGCGCCTGCTCGGACGTGCCGAAGCCGCCGGCCGTGTACGACGTGAACCGCGCGGTCGTGCTGAGCGGCGCATACGGCGGGTCGAGATACACGAAGTCGGAAGCGCCGGCATCGCCAAGCGCGTCGTCGAACGCGCGCACGTCGAGGGAGACGCCGGGACGATTGAACGCCGCGCTCAATCGCCGCAGGTTTGCCTCGTCGCAGATGCGGGGGCGGAGGTGGCGACCGGCGGGGACGTTGAAGTCGCCGCTCGCGTTCAAACGGAACAGACCGTTGTAGCCGGTGCGGTTGAGAAAAATCAGCATCGCGGCGAGCGAGGGCGTGTATGCGGAGGAGGGATCCGCGGTCGCGCGCACCTGACGCCGTGCCGGGTTGAACTCCGCGTCGCGCACCGCATAGAAGGACGCCGATCCCTCCGCGCGGTATCTCGCGTCCAGCCCCCGCAGCGCGTCGATCACCTCGTCAACCGCGTCGCGGACCATGCGGTAGCAGCCGATGATGTCGGCATTGATATCCGACAGCCGCACCGCGCGCCCGTCCAGCAGCCCGGCGTTGTGGAGGTCCATGAACACGGCGCCGCTGCCCACGAACGGTTCGAAATACCGATCGAAGCGTTTCGGATAGTACGGCCGCAGCTCGGGCAGCAACTGCCGCTTGCCGCCTGCCCATTTGAGGATCGGCCGAAGGAAGGCCTCAGGCATGCGCCTCGAGGTCTTCGTCGAAGAATCGCTCGACCGCCTCGATGTCGTGCGTCACGGGCGCGGGCGGCAGCGACGCCAGGAACCGCCGTCCGTATCCCATCGTCCGCAGCCGCGGATCGAGGACGGCGAGCACGCCGCGATCCTGACGATGGCGAATCAGCCGGCCGAGCCCTTGCTGCAGCGCGAGAATCGCGAGCGGGATCTGATACTCGCCGAAGGCGGATCCGCCGCGCGCGTTGATCGCGTCGATGCGTGCCGACGTAATCGGATCGCCCGGCGACGCGAACGGCAGCTTGTCGATGATCACGCAGCTCAAGGCCTCGCCGACGACGTCGACGCCTTGCCAGAAGCTGGAGGTCGCGAAGAGTACGGCGTGCGGCGTTGCCTTGAACTCGCGAAGCAGGGAGGAGCGCGGCGCGGTGCCCTGCACAAGGATCGGGTACTCGAGCTGCATGGACGCGACCTGTTGCACCTGCCGAAGATTGTTGTAGCTGGTGAACAAGACGAACGCGCGGCCGCGCGTGCGTTTGAGGATCTCGACGACTTCGCGGCCGGCGGCGGCGATGAACTGCGGCGACCGCGGATCGGGCATCCGCTTCGGCAGATAGAGGATCGCCTGGGTGCGGTAGTCGAATTCGGATGCGAGGCGGATCTCGTGGGCCGCGCCGATCCCAAGCCGGCTCTTGACGTACGCGAACGCGCCATCGACGGCCAGCGTCGCCGACGTGAGGACGGTCGCCTTCATGCGTCCGAACAGCAGGTCGCGGATGATGGCCGACACGTCGATCGGTGCGCCGCGCAGGAACACGCCGCGGCCGCGCATCTCGAGATAGAAGACGAACCCCGGGTCGTCGGCGCGGGTCAGGAACTCGAGGTCCTTCCGCAGATCGGCGGCGCGCCGCCCGAGCGCGAGCACGTCCTCCGGCAGGTCTTTCGTGAGCGCGATCGTTGCCTCGACCGCTTCGAGGGCGCGGACCAGGCCGTCGCGGTCGTCGATCGCGCGCTCGAGGAGCGCCGGCGTCATCCTGACTCTGTTTTCGGCGCCGGCGCCGGCGTCGAACCGCAGCATCTGGAGCGTGGCGAAGAAGACGCGCGCGTGATCGCGGACGTGGTCGACGTCGCTTTGCAAATCGTCGGCGCGGTCGCGATCGGGGATCTGCTTCGCGGCAATCGCTCGCTCCGTATCGCGGGCGAAATCGTCGAGGCGGTAGTTGCTCACCGACAAGCCGAAGTACTGCGTCGCGACGTCCTCGAGCTGGTGCGCTTCGTCGACGATCGCGTACTCGCACGACGGGATGACTTCACCGAACGTGCTCTGACGCACGGCCGCGTCCGCGCAGAGCAGGTGATGGTTGACGATCACCAGGTCGGATTCGGCGGCACGCTGCCGCATGCGCGTGACGAAGCACTCGTCGTAGCGCGGGCACTCGGCGCCGAGGCAGTTCTCCGCGGTCGCGGCGATCTCGGACCAGAGCGGCAGGTCGTCGGGCAGGTCATCCATCTCCGCGCGATCGCCGGTCTCGGTCTCGCGCGACCATTCGTCGATCGCCTCGATGGCGACCGCTTCCTCGCGCGCGCGGATCGCGGGACTCTCGCGGACCCCTTCGAAGCGATGCAGGCACAGGTAATTGCCCCGACCCTTCATGTAGGTCGCGGTGAACTTCTGGCCGAGCGTGTCGCGCAGGACCGGGAGGTCCTTGAAGTAGATCTGCTCCTGCAGGTTCTTGGTGCCGGTGGACACGAGCACGCGATGGCCGCTGAGGATCGCCGGAATGAGATACGCGAGCGTCTTGCCGGTGCCGGTGCCGGCCTCGGCGAGCAGCACGCCGTGCTCGACGAACGCATCGGCAACCGCCGCGGCCATCTGACGCTGCGCGGGACGCGCTTCGAAGCCGTCGAGCGCCCGTGAGAGCGGACCCGCCGGCGCGAAGATCGCCTCGACGCGGGCCGGCAGGTCGCGTTCGTCCGGCTCCGCGCCTATGCCTCGGGATACAGCGGGAACTTCCGGCACAGGGCCTCGACCTCCACCTTCACCCGGCCGAGCACCGCGTCGTCGTCGGGGGACGCGAGCACGCGCGCAATCAGTTCTGCAATGCGATCCATCTCCGGTTCGCGCATCCCGCGGCTGGTGATCGCGGGGGTGCCGACGCGAATGCCGCTCGCCACCATCGGCGGGTTCTTGTCGAACGGAATCGCGTTCTTGTTCACCGTGATGCCGGCCTTGCCGAGCGCCGCTTCCGCGACCTTGCCGGTGATCCCGCGCGAGAAGACGTCGACGAGCATCAGATGATTGTCGGTGCCGCCGCTGACGAGACGGAACCCGGCGCTCGACAGACTTGCGGCCAGACGCTGCGCGTTGGCGACGATCTGTTTCTGGTAGTCGACGAAGGCCGGTTCCATGGCTTCTTTGAAGCAGACCGCCTTTGCCGCGATCACGTGCATGAGCGGCCCGCCCTGGATCCCGGGGAACACGGTGCGATCGAGATCCTTCGCGAACTCAGCGCGGCAGAGCACCATGCCGCCGCGCGGGCCGCGCAGCGTCTTGTGCGTGGTGGTCGTGACGAACTGCGCGTGCGGCACCGGCGTAGGATGGAGCTTCGCCGCGACCAGGCCGGCGATGTGCGCCATGTCGACGACCACTGGCGCGCCGATCGCTTGCCCGACCGTCGCGATTCGCGCGAAGTCGATGATGCGCGGGTAGGCGCTCGCGCCCACCATGATCATCTTCGGCTTGTGCTCGTTCGCGAGTCGCTCCAGCTCCTCGTAGTCGATCCGCTCGTCGTCCTGCCGCACCCCGTAGGGGACGATCGTGTAGAGCTTCCCCGAGAAATTCAGCGGATGGCCGTGGGTGAGGTGGCCGCCGTGCGCGAGGTTCATGCCGAGCACGGTGTCGCCCGGCTTGAGCAGGGTCATGTAGACGGCCATGTTCGCCTGCGCGCCCGAGTGCGGCTGCACGTTCGCGTGGTCCGCGCCGAAAAGCTCCTTCGCACGCGCGATCGCCAGCGACTCGGCGACGTCGACGAATTCGCAGCCGCCGTAGTAGCGCTTGCCCGGATAGCCTTCGGCGTACTTGTTCGTCATCACCGAGCCGGCCGCCTGCAGCACTGCCTGGCTGACGAAGTTCTCGGATGCAATCAGCTCGAGTCCGCTGTTCTGGCGGTGCTGCTCGTTACGGATGGCGGCGTCGATCTCCGGGTCGGTCGCCGTGAGCGATCGCCACCGGGATGGTGTGTCGGTGCTGATGGCCATATCTGATTCCTTCTAGCGCCTGCTGCTGACCGCCTGCCGCTCGATTTCGGCAATCTGGTCGATGCGGCGCTGGTGACGCCCGCCCGCGAACGCGGTGGCGAGCCACACCTCGACGATCTCGTCGGCGAGCGCGAAGGCGACCACGCGGCCGCCGATGGCGAGCACGTTGGCGTCGTTGTGCTCGCGCGCCATGCGCGCGAGATAGAGATCGTTGCAGAGCGCGGCGCGAATGCCGTCGATCTTGTTGGCGGCGATCTGTTCCCCCTGACCGCTGCCGCCGACGACGATGCCGCGATCGGCCTGGCCGCTCACGACCAGCCGCGCGACCTCGGCGCAGATCGGCGGATAGTCGACCGGCGCCTCCGACTGCGTGCCGCGATCGTTGACGTCGTGACCGAGGCGCGCGAGCGTGGCCAGCAAGTGCTGCTTCAGAGCGAACCCGGCATGATCCGCTCCGATCGCGATGCGCATGGTTATGGAATTATACGGTAGATGCCCACCGCGACCATTTCGCGCAAAGGAGAAGATCGCCTGCGCGCGGGCCACCCGTGGATCTATCGCAGCGACGTGATGGACGTCGAGGCGGCGCCCGGCGACATCGTGTCCGTGGTGGGCACGCGCGCGCGGACGCTCGGCTACGCGCTCTTCAGCGATCAATCGGAAATCGTGCTTCGTGTGATCGCGCACGGCGCCGACGCGCCCTCCGATGCGATGTGGAAGGATCGCCTCGCCGCGGCGATCGCCTATCGCGACTCGCTGACGCTAGACGCGACCGCGTATCGCCTCGTCCACGGCGAAGCCGATCGCCTGCCCTCGCTGATCGTCGATCGCTACGGCGACTATCTGGTGGTGCAGGCGCTCTCACAAGGGATCGATCGGCGGCTCCCGGAGATCTCCGCGGCGCTCGTCGACCTGATGCGCCCGGCGGGGATCCTCGCGCGCAACGACCCGCGCGTCCGGCTGCTCGAAGGGCTCGACCAGCGCGTCGAAGCATTTTATGGCGACGTGCCGCCGACGATCGAGGTGCGGGAGGGGGCCGTCCATTACCGGGTGGATCCCTGGCGCGGGCAGAAGACGGGGT
>JBKPRU010000317.1:0-4699 GCA_046734675.1 Acidobacteriota bacterium | reverse complement strand
AACCAAAGGCGCCCTGTTTGCACTATAAATACCTGTCAGGGAGCCTCGCTATGATCCGCCGCATTGCTCTCGCGTTTCTTCTCGCCGTCCCGCTGACCGCGGGCCGCGCCGAGGCCGTTTCCGTCCGCGACATCATCGAGCTGACGAAGGCTGGCGTCAGCGAGCAGGTGCTGCTCGCGCTGATTGAAGTCGATCACGGCGTTTTCACACTCGACGCCGAGACGATGAAGGAACTGAAGCAGGCCGGGGTCACCGATACGGTGATGCTCGCGATGATTCGCAGCGGCCGCACGCCCGCGACGTCCGCGCCCGAGCCGCCGCAGCCGGTCGCGCCGGCGCCGGTATCGGATCCCGAACCGCGCGTTATCGTCATCGATCATCACGATCAGCCACCGCCGCAGCAGGCGCCCGTGATGATGCCGGTAGCCACGATCATCCCCGGCTTCGGCGTGCCGACCGTTGGTTTCGGCGTCCCGACGACGGGCTTTGGCGTGAACACGCTCGGCGGCTTTGGCGTGAACACGTTCGGATTTCAGACGAACGGGATCATTCGCAACGTCACCGTGCCGACGATGGATGGCGGTGCGGTGAAGGTGAATCTGCCCGTGCCGACCAACTGCGTGAAAGCGGAACCGGTGTTCTGGGGATTTGGCGGCAAGCTGCGCCCCGGATCGTGGCAGCCGCCGCCGCAGGTCTTGTGCCGCTGATCCACCGCAGATAGACACGGATGGACACGGAAGAGCGCGGGCGCTAAGCGCTCTTCTTCAACTCGTCGCGGACCTTCTCGTCCTCGCGCGTCTTCAACTCGTCGCGGATCTTTTTTGCAACGAGCGCGGCGGTGGGCAGCAGCGCGATCGTGCCGATCAGCAGCTCACTTGCCTTTGGCTGCGGACGCTCAACCGAGGCCGGCCGATCGATGTCGCAGTTGACGTCTTCCGCGATCGGCTTGACGGGGATCTCACCCTTCGCGCGCTTCTCCTCGTAGAGCCGCTGCGCGCGCGTGCCGATTACCTTCCGCTCGCCGGGGACGCGTTCGCCAGGATCCTTGCCATACGGCGACGCGTGTTCGATCTCCGCGTTCAACTCGGCGCCCATGAGCAGCGCGAGCCCCGAGCAGTAGAACCAGAGCATCAGCACCATCACGCCGCCGATGGCGCCGTAGCTGGCGGTGGCTTGCGGCGCAAGCTGGTAATAGATCTTCAACCCGAGCGAGACGACGATCCACAGGATCGTGGCGAGCACCGAGCCCGGCGTGATCCACACCCAGTCCTGCTCCGCGTCCGGCGCGAAGTAGTAGACCAGACCAATGGCGCTTGCGACCAGGACGAACACGATCGGCCACTGCACGACCCACCACGTCCACTTGAATGCAGCGCCCAAGTGCATCGTGTTCGCGAGGTGTTCGGCGATCGACGGCCCCGCGATGACGAGGAACATCGACGCGAGGATGAAGATCGAGATCCCAATCGTGAGGCCGACGGCGACGATACGAGTCTTCCACCAGGGCCGCGACTCGGTGATGTCGTAGGCGGCGTTCAGGGTCGTGATGATCGACACCATCGCGCCCGAGCTGCTCCAGATCGTGACGAGGAAGCCAAAGGTCAGCAGTCCGCCACTGTTCTGCTCGCCGAGCTTCTTCATCTGCTCGGTCACGATCGTGATGACCTCTTTCGGCGCGACCCGCTGGAGCATTTGCACCACGTCGTCTATGAGTGTCTGCAGCGGGAAGAAGCTGGCTACCGCCAGCAGGAACAGCAGCGCCGGGAACAGCGCGAAGAAGAAGTAGTAGGCCTGCTGCGCGGCGAGGTCGAAGATATTGTCATCGAGCGCCTCGTTGCCAGTACGCTTGAGCAGGTCCGTCCAGCCGAGCGGGACGCGAAGAGATGCCAACATGCCACGATCGATAGCAAACTGCACGCCCGCGCGCGCTGCCGAGCTATCGCGCATGATATAAAGCCGCGTTTCGGTCGGTCCAGGAGGATGTATGTACCGCTCACGATTTGCCGCGTTCGCCGCGGTTGCGCTCGTGCTTGCCCTCGCCGGTGGACGGCCCGAGGCGCAGGCGCGCCAGGCGGCGCCGAAGCAGAAGCTCGATGCCGAGTACACCGCGAAGATCAAGGAGTACCTCCAGGACCCGCGCATCACGACCGAGCTGGTCGATCATCTTCCCGCGTCGGACACGGTGCCGACGCCGCTCAAGTTCCTGGGACACATGCCGGGCACGCCCGGCGAGCTGACGCGCGCCGCCGACATTCATCGCTATTTCCAGGCGATTGACAAGGCGTCGGATCGCATCTCGCTCTGGACGATCGGCAAGACCGAAGAGGGGCGTGCCATGGTGCTGCTCGCGGTTGCCGACGAAGCGACGATCAAGTCGATCGACAAATACAAGGCGATGATCGCCGCGCTCACCGATCCGCGGAAGACGAGCGATGAACAGGCGCAGCACCTGATCAAGACCGCCAAGCCGATCTACTGGTTCACGAGCGGGATGCACTCGCCGGAGAACGGCGGTCCCGAGATGCTGATGGAGCTCGCCTATCGGCTCGCGGTCGAAGAGACGCCCTTCGTCCAGAACATCCGCAACAACGTCATCACGCTCATCACCCCCGTGGTCGAAGTCGACGGACGCGAGAAGCAGGTCGAGACGTACTACTTCAACAAGAAGCAGCCAGAAGGGGCGCCGCGGCTGTCGCTGATGTACTGGGGTAAGTACGTGCAGCACGACAACAACCGCGACGGCATGGGGCAGTTCCTCGCGCTGACGCGGAACATCGAGAAGGCGAGCCTCGATTGGAAGCCGACCGTGCTGCACGACCTTCATGAGGCACAGACCTACCTCTACTCGTCGACCGGGACCGGGCCGTACAACGAAGCGATCGATCCGATCACGATCAACGAGTGGTGGATGCTTGCCCAGAACGACGTGCTGGAGATGACCAAGCGCGGCGTGCCGGGCGTCTGGACCTACGGGTTCTACGACGGCTGGGTGCCGAACTACATGTTCTTCATCGCGCACGGCCACAATGCCATCGGACGCTTCTACGAGGTCCAGAGCTACGGGCCGGATCCATACACGGTCACGCCGGCCTCGACGACGACGAGCCGCGAATGGTTCCGCCCGAACCCGCCGCTGCCGTCAATCAAGTGGGGGCCGCGCAACAACGTCAATATTCAGGAATCGGCCGCACTCCTCTCCCTCAGTCACATTGCAAAGAACCGCGAGCTCTATCTCGAGAACTACTGGATCAAGAACAAGCGCGCCGTCGAGAAAGGAAAGAACGGTCCGACCTATGGCTGGGTGATCCCCGCGTCGCAGTACCGCAGGGCGGACGCCGCACAGGCGGTCAACGATCTCCGCGCGCAGGGCCTCGAGGTCCACAAGGCGAACGCCGCTTTCAAGGCGGGCGCTGCCGACGTCAAGGCCGGCGATTACGTAATCCGCGGCGATCAGCCGTATCGCACGATCGCCGACATGTATTTTTCGGTCCAGAACTACGCGCCCGCGAACCCGCGTCCGTACGACGACACCGGGTGGACCTTCCAGTACATGCGCAACCTGGTCATCAAGCCGCTGACCGAGAAGACCGCGCTCGATCAGCCGATGGCGCTCCTGACGGGAGATGCGAAAGCGCCCGGCGGCATCGACGGGAACGGCCCGGTGCTGATCGTCGAGCACACGACAGACAACACGCTGATGACGTTCCGGTTCAAGAACGCGAACGTCAGGATGCAGGCGGCGGAAGAAGACTTCGACGCGGCCGGCCGACGATTCCGCGCGGGCGCGTTCATCGTGCCGAACGCTGAGCGCAGCGCGCTCGAGCCGATGATCAAGGACCTCGGCCTATCGGCGTGGGCGGTGGCGTCTGCGCCGTCCGTACGCACGCACGATCTCGACATCCCGCGCATCGGTTACGTCCACAGCTGGGCGCGCACGCAGGACGAAGGGTGGGTGCGCGCAGCGTTCGACACGTATGGCGTGCCGTATACGTACTTCGGCGACGTGAAGCTGCGTGAAGGAAATTTGCGGGCGAAGTACGACGTGATCGTCTTCCCCCACGTCGGCGGCACCGCGCAGTCGCAGGTGAACGGGATCCCGAAGACGGGCGACACGCCGCTGCCCTACAAGAAGTCGGCGGACTTTCCGAGTCTCGGCGCGAACGATCAGGCGGACGACATCCGCGGCGGCATGGGCCTCGAAGGGTTGATGGAGCTCGTGAAGTTCGTGCAGCAGGGGGGCACGCTCATCACCGAAGGATCGACGTCGACGATCCTGCCCGGCTACAACATCACGACCGGCCTCACGGTCGAAACCCCGCCGCAGCTCTTCGTGCGCGGCTCCGTTCTTCGCGGTGTGTTCGCGGACAAGCGCAGTCCGATCGCGTATGGATTTCAGGGCACGCAGGTTCCGGTCTACTTCAATCAGGATCCGGTGCTCAGCGTCAGCGCGGGCGCTGCGACTGCCGGACGCGGCGGATTCGGCGCGCCGGAGCCGTCCATCCCGGGCGTCGGGATGAACGTGACGCCGATGGCGTCGGCGGCGCAGCAGCGGATCTCGTCGTACGACGCCGAGTCGCCGGAGCTGCCGGCGACGGAGCCGTCCGCGCCGGACTCCTCGTCGCGCGGCGGCGCGACCGGCACCAGCGGGGGACGCGGTGGCGGCGGCCGCGGCGGCCTTGGCGCGGTCCCCGAGATCGGG
>JBKPRU010000316.1:0-7630 GCA_046734675.1 Acidobacteriota bacterium | reverse complement strand
GGCCGGTGCGGCCGAGGCCGTGAGCCGCTGATGCTGGATTTCACGAGCCTCACCCTTACCGACGTCACCCGCACTTTCGGCCGCCGCCGCGCGTTGCACCGCGTTTCGCTTCACGCGGCCGCCGGCGAGATGATCGCGCTGCTCGGACCGAACGGCGCCGGCAAATCCACGCTGCTCTCGATCGTCGCCACCTTGCTCGCGCCGACGAGCGGGGCGGTCCGCTACGGCGAGCACGACGCGGCGAAGGCGGGGGCCGCGCTGCGCGCGCGTTTCGGCCTGCTCGGCCACGACCTCTACATCTATCCCGAGCTCTCGCCCGCCGAGAACCTGCGCTTCTTCGGCAGCATCTACGGAGTCGATGACGTCGAGCGGCGCATCAGCGAGGCGCTGGAGCACGCAGGGCTGAGCCATCGGCGCGACGATCCGGTGTCGGGATTTTCGCGAGGCATGCGCCAGCGCCTCGCGCTCGAGCGCGCGCTGCTGCACGCGCCACGACTGGTGCTGCTCGACGAGCCGTTCACCGGGCTCGACGACGCGGCGACGCACGCATTGCGGCGGCGCCTGGCCACGCTGCGTCAATCCGGCTGCATCGTCCTCATCACGACTCACGACTTGGAGACGATCGAAGGCATCATCGACCGGGCCGTGATGCTGCATAACGGGGTACTGACGGAGCTTCCGCCGGGATCCGGATCGCTGCGCGACCGCTACCGCGCCTCGATCGCGCGCGCGGCGGAGGCGACGGCGCGATGACGTTCTTTCGCACCGTCTGGCTCGTGACCCGCAAGGACCTGCTGATCGAGGCGCGCAGCAAGGAGATCCTGTTCACGACGCTCTTCTTTGCCGTCTCCTGCGTGCTCGTCTTCGCGTTCGGGTTCGTGCGCGAGGGGCGCGCGCTCGAGGACGTGACGGCGGGGATTCTGTGGATCGCGATCGCGTTCTCGGGCACGCTCGCGCTGGGTCGCGCGTTCGAGCGCGAACGTCAGAGCGAGACCTTGCGCGCGCTGATGATCGCGCCCATTCCGCGGCCGGCGCTGTATCTGGGCAAGCTGCTGGGAGTCGTGCTGCTGCTCGCGTCGGTCGAGGTCGTGATCGTGCCGCTCGTCAGCCTGATGTTCCAGGCGCCGCTGTTCGATCACGCGCTGATGGCGGTCGGCCTCCTTGCCACCGGGACGCTGGGCTTTGCCGCCGTCGGCACGCTGTTCGCGGCGATGCTGGTCCGGGCGCGCAGCCGCGACGTCCTGCTCCCGGTGCTGCTGTATCCGATTACAATCCCCGTCATCATTGCCGGCGTCCGCGGCACCGCTGCGCTGCTGCAGGCGGAGGCGGACTTGCCGATGGCGCGGCTGTGGCTGTCGATGCTCGTCTTCTTCGATGTGGTGTTCGTCACGCTCGCGTTGTGGACGTTCGAACCGGTGATGACGGAGTAGGGCTCAGGGCTCAGGGCTCAGGGTCAGGGCTCAGGGCTGAACGCTGACGGCTGATGGCTGATGGCTGCTGGCTGATGGCTGACGGCCGACGCTTCAAGGCATGGTGTAGGCCGGTCTTTAGACCCGGCGTGTGGCGTATGCAGAGACTATTTGTTCCGCTCACTATTCTGACGGCCGCGATGTTCGCGTACGCGCCGTTCATGATCCTCGGCGCCCCGTACGAAACGACCATGGGGCTGATCCAGAAGATCTTCTACTTCCACGCGCCGGTCGCGATGACGATGTTCGCGGCCGCGTTCACGTGCGGGATCGCGAGCGGCATCTACCTGTTCAAGCGGCGGCCGGGCGCCGATCGCGTTGCGATTGCCGCGGCGGAGATTACGTCGATCCTCGGCATCATCGTGCTCGTCACCGGGCCGATCTGGGGACGGAAGGCGTGGGGCGTGTGGTGGGAATGGGACGCGCGGCTGACATCGACGCTCGTCCTCTGGCTGATCTTCCAGGCCTATCTGCTGCTGCGCCGCTACGGCGGTCCCGGCTCCGATCGGCTGGCCGCCGGGGTCGCGCTCTTCGGGATGGCGAACGTGCCCTTCGTCTACTGGTCCGTCAATGTCTGGCGCACGCTGCACCCGAAGACGAGCGTCGTGCCGACGCTGCAGCCCGGCATGCGCGGACCGTTCTGGTATTGCGTGATTGCGTTCCTGCTGCTGTTCACGTTGACCCTGCACCTGCGGACTCGCCTGGAGAAGCGCCGCGCGGAGCTCGAGGCGCTTTATCTGGCGGCGGAGGAGTAATCGTGAAGTCTCGAGTGATGTTCGCTCTGCTGCTCGTCCTGATGTTTACTGGTGGTCCGCTCTCGGCCGCCCAGGCGCCGCAGGCCCCGACGGCGGCGCAGGAAGGCTACGTGCCGGCCGACCAGCTGCCGAAGCCGCAGGACACGTTGCCGGCGGCGCCGCTGCTCGCGACCGCCTACGCGGTCGTGTGGCTGCTGCTGTTCGGATACGTGTTCTCGATTTGGCGTCGCCTTGCCGGCGTCGAGCGGGAAATGCAGTCGGTCAGCCGCCGCATCGGTCCGACGGGAGGGCCGACGCCATGAACTTCGGCGAGATGTCCGCGGCGCACTTCATCTTCATTCCTGCCGTGCTGCTGGTGGGCATCGTGATCGGGTGGATCCTGGGCGGCCGCGCCGCGCAGGACGCGTTCGCGGCGGAAATGCGACGGCGGGAAGAGCGCGCGCAGCGCGAGCGAACGAAGTAAGCGGACCAGGTTACCGTCCGAGCGCGAGCCGGTTGGCGAGGCTCGCGGGGAGGCCGGCCGCCAGGATCTTCCGCTGCGCGGCCTCGACCGGGTAGGGCACGCGGCGCATCCGCACCTCGCGCGCATCATCGTCGACCAGCCCATACGCCGCGCGCGCGTCCCCGTCGCGCGGCTGTCCCACCGACCCCACGTTCACCAGGTATCGCGCGTCGCGGTCCAGCGGCAGCGCCGTCTCGACATCCGGATCCGGTACCGAGCCTTGAAAGCCGTCCGCCACGGCGCGGAACATCACCGGCATGTGCGTGTGTCCGAACAGGCAGAGCGGCCGCGTGGCGCTCATGAGCGCCTCGCGCGCGTCGTGGGCGTCGAAGATGTAATGGTCCTCGTCGAGCGGCGAGCCGTGGCAGATTTCGACGAGCGCGTCGACTTGGATCGGACCAGTGGGCAGCTGCCGCAGGTAGTCGCGGTTGTCGGCTGTGAGCTGCTCGCCGGTCCACTCCGCGGCCAGGCGCGCGACGTGATTGAACTGGCTGCCATCGTCGAGACCGGTGGCCGCCTTATCGTGATTCCCGCGGATCACCACGACCGGCTTCAACTCGCGAATGCGATCGGTCACCTCGTTGGGCTCCGCGCCGTAGCCGACGAGATCGCCGAGCACGACCAGCCGGTCCCATGCGCCCTGGGCGTGGGCGAGCACCGCCTCGAGCGCGTCGAGGTTGGCGTGAATATCGGAGAGGATCAGATACCGCACGGCGCCTTCACGACAGGTTCAGGCGATCGAGGAGACGCTCCGCGATCTCGTCGGCCGGCGCCATCCCGGCATCGATGTGAATCTGCGCCTGGCTGTAGCCGAGGCGCCGCGTGGCATACAGCCGTTCCATCTGCGTGCGGTCCGCGGCCAGCGGCCGGCGTCCGTCGGCGGGGATGCGGGTGATCAGCACGTCGAGCGGGACGTCGATCCACACCGACACGCCGTCCAGGTTGATGGCCTGGCGGTTGTCGGGATCGATGAAGGTGCCGCCGCCGGTCGCGACGACCGAATGGCGGAGCGGCAGGACGAGCCGCAGCATCTCGCGCTCGATCGCGCGGAAGTGCGGCTCGCCGAATTTCGTGAAGATATCCGCGACCGTCATGCGCTCGCGCGCTTCGATCAATTCGTCGATGTCTTCGGCGCGCCAGCCGAGGCGTGCCGCGAGCGCGTGCGCAACCGTCGTCTTGCCCGCCGCCATGAAGCCCACCAGATAAATTTTATCGATCGTCACCGTCAGGCCAGGCGCTCGAGCTCGGCAAAGAACCCGGGGTAGGAGACCGCGACGGACTCGGCGCCGGCAATCGATACCGGCGCGCGGGCGGCCGTGCCGGCAATGGCGAACGCCATCGCGAGGCGGTGATCGCCGACGGCATCGGCAGTGCCGCCGGACGGCGGGCCGCCGGCAATCGCAAAACCGTCCTCGTATTCCTCGACCTCGACGCCCATCGCGCGGAAGCCGCGCGCGAGCATCGCGATTCGATCGCTTTCCTTGACGCGCAGCTCCGACGCGCCGCGCACGCTCATGGTGACGCCCGGCTGCATCGCCGCCAGCGCCGCGAGCGCGGGCAGCTCGTCGATCATCAGCGGCACTTCCGCAGGCGAGACCTCGAAGCTGCGGGCGTGGTCGTTCTGCACGCGAATCGTCCCGATCGGCTCGCCGGCGCGATCCTGCTCGACGTGCGTGTCGATCCGCGCGCCGGCGCGGCGCAGCACGTCGATGACCGCCGCGCGGGTGGGATTCAGGCCCACGCCCTCGATCGTGAGATCCGAATCCGGTGTGCCGGCGGCGAGCACGAGCCAGAAAACAGACGAGGAGATGTCACCGGGGATCACCGCGTCAATCGCTTGCAGGCGTTGTCTACCGGCGACGGAAATTGTCAGTCCGTCGCGCCCGACGCGCGCGCCGAACGCCTCCAGCGCACGCTCCGTATGATCTCGTGTCGGCGCCGGCTCGCGCACGATCGTGGTCCCCTCGGCGTGCAGGCCGGCGAGCAGCACGGCGCTCTTCACCTGTGCGCTCGGCACGTCGGGCGCGTGCACGATCGCGTGCAGCCTGGCGCCGTCAATCGTCAGCGGCGGCTTGCCGTCGGTGGCCGTGATGGCCGCACCCATGCGCGTGAGCGGTTCCATGACGCGGCGCATCGGGCGGCGCGAGAGGGAGGCATCGCCGGTGAGGATGCTGCGAAACGGATGCGCGGCGGCAAGGCCGGAGAGGAGGCGCATCGACGTGCCGGAATTCGCGCAATCGAGCGGTGCCGAGGGCGCGCGCCAGCCGCCCAGGCCACGCCCTTCGATCCGGACAGAGACGCCACGCGGGCTCGCGGATTTCGTCACCGGCACGCCCCAGCCCTCGAGGCACGCGAGCGTGGCGAGACAATCTTCACCAGCGAGATAGCCATCGAGATGCGACACGCCGTCCGCAAGCGAGGCCAGCATCGCATAGCGATGCGAGATCGACTTGTCACCGGGAACGCGCAGCCGGGCACGGATGCGCGTGAGGCGGGGCACGAGGGCGGAACCGATCAACGGCGGCACCGAGGGACTATACTGTATTATCTTACCTCAGGCATGATGACGCGCGGCGGCCTCGTCCGGCTGCAGATCCCGAGCCTCTTCGACATGCTGGACCTGGTCCAGGTGCTCAGCGATCGAATGGGGCAGATGGCAGACCTCGACGAAGACAGCATTCACTGGATCGGCGTGGCCGTCCGCGAGTCCGTCATCAACGCGATCAAGCACGGCAACCGCGAGCACCCGCACAAACTCGTCACCGTCGAATTCTCGTTCACCCCCTCCGAATCACCCACCGAGCTCGTCGTCAGCGTCACCGATCAAGGGGAGGGCTTCGATCCCGAGACGGTCGGGAATCCGCTCGATCCCGAGAACATCCTCAAGTCGAGCGGCCGCGGGATCTTCTTCATGCGCAGCTTCATGGATGACGTCCGTCTGCAGCGCGTCCCGGACGGCGGCATGGAAGTGCGGATGATGAAGAAACTGGCAAGCAGTGGCTGACGCGCTCCCTCCGGTGCTTCTGGCCACCGCGATCGAAGCAGTGACCAGAGCCGGCGCCATGCAGCTCGCCGGCGTCGACAACCTGCACGTCGAGAAGAAAGGCGCGATCGATCTCGTCACGCAGATCGACCGCGAGGTCGAGCAGATGTTCCGCGCGCTCATCGGCGAGCGGTTCCCCGATCACACCATCCTCGCCGAGGAATACTCGATCGAAGGGGAGCGCCAGGCGCGCCACTGCTGGGTGTTCGATCCCGTCGACGGCACCACCAACTACGCGCACGGGCTGCCAATCTACTGCAGCGCCGCGTCGCTCGAGATCGACGGCCAGCCGGTCGTCGCCGCGATCTACGACCCGAGCCGCCGCGAGCTGTTCACCGCCGAGCGCGGGCAGGGCGCATGGCTGAACGGGGCGCCGCTTTCGGTCTCGTCGGCCGACACGCTGATCGACTCGCTGCTCGTGACCGGCTTTCCCTACACGGTGCACACCGATCCCGACGAGCTGCTCGCGCTCTTCGGCGATTTCCTGAAGCGCGCGCGCGCGGTGCGCCGCCTTGGTTCCGCGCAGCTCGATCTCGCCTACGTCGGCGCCGGACGCTTCGATGGCTTCTGGGAGCTGCACCTCAAACCCTGGGACATGTCGGCCGGCGCGCTGATCGTGCAGGAGGCCGGCGGCGTGACGACCGATGGGTCGGGCGGCGCCTTCAGTTCGCGCAAAGGCTCGATCCTCGCGACCAACGGCCGCATCCATGAAGCGATGGGCGACGTGATTCGTTCACGAAACCGGACGAAGTGACCTGTCGCCGGGACACTGCGCGCACGTATGGCGACGCTGCTGCACGTCCCGCGCACCTGCATTTCCCGCAGGTTGTCCGTTCCTGTCGGGGTGGCACTCATCGTGCGTTGGCAGCCTGCGTCACACGCTGACGGACGGCGGGCAGGCCAGTGCCGCCCGACCGGTGTAGGGCGGGTCTTTAGACCCGCCGGCAAGTCGCGGAGGAGTCATGCGAAAAGGATTGCTGTTTACATTGATGCTCGTGCTCGCGCCGGTTGCCGCGCAGGCGCAGATCCATCAGGTCAGCTCGAGCTCGAGCGTGGGAAATTCGACCGTCCAGTTCGACCTGGGATATTTCGCGCTGAAGGGACTCGACTCCCGCGTGGACGACGATGTGCTGCTGAACGATTTGCAGTGCCCTCCGGGACCCGGGGCATGTCAGCCGCTGCTGTTTGAAATCGGCGACTTCAACGGCTTCCATTTCGGCGGCGAGTATCTCTTCGGCATCGGCATGTTCGAGGCCGGCGTCGGCGTGGGCTACACGCAGCGCACCGTGCCCAGCATCTACGCCAACCTGACGCACTCGAACGGCAGCGAGATCGAGCAGGATCTCAAGCTGCGGACGGTTCCCGTCACGTTCACCGCGCGCTTCCTGCCGCTGCCGCGCGGCTCGGTCGTCGAACCGTACGTCGGCGCCGGCATCGCGGCGATCCGCTGGAAGTACAGCGAGGTCGGCGAGTTCGTCGACGCCGTCGACGGCTCGATCTTCCCGTCCCGTTTCATCGACGATGGGGTCGCAGTCGGGCCGACGGTGCTGTTCGGGATCCGCGCGCCGATCTCGAACTGGACGGTCGGCGGCGAAGCGCGCTGGCAGAAGGCCGAAGCCAAGGGCCTGCTCGAACAGGGCTTCCTCGGGGATCGGCTCGATCTCGGCGGCTGGACGACCAACTTCAATTTCGGGTTCCGCTTCTAATCGCAGTCTCGAAGGATCTTTACGAAGGGTCGAAGGAGCTTACTTGTCTCCTTCGATTCTTCGACGTCCTTCGATTCTTCGATAAAGAGCGACGTTGCCTCCCTCAGCCACCCTTCTATAACCGCGGAAGAAGTTCGGATCGATCTTTCCCTGCC
>JBKPRU010000315.1:0-16582 GCA_046734675.1 Acidobacteriota bacterium | reverse complement strand
GGTCGGGTGACGCGTCGCAAGGCGTGCTCGACGCCGCCGAGAGCTCCGAGCTCGACATCCAGGATGAGATCGAATTCGCGCTCATCCAGATGAAGGCGGAGACCCTCAACAAGATCGACGAGGCGCTACGCCGGCTCGAGGAAGGGACGTTCGGCTACTGCTTCGAGTGCGGCGACGAGATCTCCGAGCGCCGCCTTCGCGCGCTGCCGTTCGCGGTGCGCTGCAAGGACTGCGAGGAAGCGCGCGAGGTCGTCCAGCAGCGTGAGCGCCTGATGGCGCAGCGCCGGGGCGCCGCGTCTCTGTTCCTCGACATGCAAGGCTGATAGAGGATTCCGGGTCTGGCCGTGGGACGGCGGGGCGCGTCCCCGTCGCCCGCGCGGCCGACGACCCGATCGTTTACACTCGCAGGCCAGCGGCGGTCCTGCGAGCCCGCCGCGGTTGCTATTTCACAATGAGGAGGATCGCCGGATGAGCGATCAATCCGATCAGGACGACCAGCGTCCCGCAGCCGAAGGCTCCGAGACGTCGTCCGAGATTGAGCGTCCGGTCCAGGTACCGGCGGAGCTGCCGGTCCTGCCGCTGCGCGACACGGTGCTATTTCCCAATTCCTTCATGCCGCTCGCCGTCGCGCGCGAGGCCTCGGTGCGCCTCGTCGACGAAGCCAACACGTCCGGGAAGCTGATTGGCGTGTTCACCCAGAAGGAAGCGTCGACCGAGGAGCCGCTGCAGGACGACCTGTATCCCGTCGGCACCGTGACGCACATCCACAAGTTGTTCAAGCTGCCCGACGGCAGCCTGCGCCTGATCGTCCAGGGGCTGGCGCGCGTGAAGCTCGATCACATCGTGCAGACGCGCCCCTACCTGCGCGCCGGGGTCACCGTTGCCGAGGATCAGCTCCGCGACGAGGATCACCTCGAGATCGACGCGCTCCAGCGGAACATCAAGAGCAACTTTCAACAGGTGGTATCGCTCTCGCCGCTGCTGTCCGACGATCTCCAGGCGCTCGCCGCCAACATCACCGATCCCGGCAAGCTCGCCGACTTCATCGCCTCGAGCCTCACGACCATCGGGACGCCGGTCAAGCAGGAGATCCTCTCGACACTCGACGTGCGCGCGCGCATGGACGCGTTGAACCGCATCCTGATCAAGGAGCTCGAAGTCCTCGAGCTCGGGTCGCGCATCCAGTCGCAGGTGCAGTCGGAGGTCGGCAAGAACCAGCGCGAGTATTTCCTGCGCGAGCAGCTGAAGGCGATCCAGAAGGAGCTCGGCGAGGGAGACGAGCAGGCGAAGGAAATCGAGGAGCTGCGCACCAAGCTCGAAGCCGCCGGCATGCCCGAGACGGTGAAGAAGGAAGCGCTTCGCGAGCTCGATCGCCTGTCGAAGATGCCGGTCGCGGCCGCCGAGTACACGGTCTCGCGCACGTATGTCGACTGGATCATCGCGCTGCCGTGGTCCAAGCGCACCGACGATGCGATCGATCTGAAGCACACCAAGTCGGTGCTCGACGCGGACCACTCCGGCCTCGAGAAGGTCAAGGACCGTGTGCTCGAGTACCTCGCAGTCCGCAAGCTGAACCCGGACGTGAAGGGGCCGATCCTCTGCTTCCTCGGACCTCCGGGGGTCGGCAAGACGTCGCTCGCCCGCTCGATCGCGAGCTCGCTCGGCCGCAAGTTCGTGCGCGTCTCGCTCGGCGGCATGCGCGACGAGGCGGAAATCCGCGGTCATCGCCGCACCTACATCGGCGCGCTGCCCGGGCAGATCATCCAGGGGCTGCGCCGCGCCGAATCGAAGAACCCGGTCTTCATCCTCGACGAGATCGACAAGCTCGGGTCCGACTTCCGCGGCGACCCGGCGTCGGCGCTGCTCGAGGTCCTCGACCCCGAGCAGAACAACTCGTTCCGCGATCACTACCTCGACGTGCCGTTCGATCTGTCCGAGGTCCTCTTCCTGACGACTGCGAACGTGATCGATCCGGTGCCGCCCGCGTTACGCGACCGCATGGAAGTGCTGGAGCTCGCCGGCTACACCGAGGAAGAGAAGATGAAGATTGCCTTCGAGCATCTCATCGACAAGCAGGTGAAGAACCACGGGCTCACGTCCGAGCAGATGGTGTTTACCGAAGCGGCGATCCATCAGGTGATTCGCGGCTACACGCGCGAGGCGGGCGTGCGCAATCTCGAACGCGAGATCGGCGCGCTCTGCCGCAAGGTGGCGCGCCGTCGCGCCGAAGGCGACGAGTCGAAGGTCGAGATCACGCCCGACGTCGTCGTCGAGATGCTCGGGGCGCCGACGTTCCTCGACGAGGAGATCGAAAACCGCACCAAGGATCCGGGTGTCGCAGTCGGGCTCGCGTGGACGCCGGCTGGTGGCGAAGTGCTGTTCGTCGAAGCGTCGCGCATGCAGGGCGGCGGATCGCTGACCCTGACGGGCCATCTCGGCGACGTCATGAAGGAATCGGCACGCACGGCGCTCTCGTGGTTCCGCGCCCACGCGCAGCATTACGGCGTCGATCCCGCTTTCTACAAGGATTCCGAGATCCACCTGCACGTGCCCTCCGGCGCGGTGCCGAAGGACGGGCCGTCGGCCGGCGTCACGATGGTGTGCGCACTGGCCTCGCAGCTGACGCATCGGCCCGTGCGCGGCGACATCGCGATGACGGGGGAGATCTCACTATCGGGCCGCGTGCTGCCGGTCGGCGGCATCAAGGAGAAGGTGCTCGCGGCGCGGCGACACGGCATCACCGAAGTGATCATGCCGCGGCAGAACGAAAAGAACGTGCGCGAGGACCTGACCGAGGAGCTCCGGCGCGAGCTGACGATCCACTACGTCTCCGAGATCTCCGAAGCGGTCGCAATCGCGCTGCTCCCGTCGTCTGAGCAGACGACTCTGCCCAAGCCGATGACGACGGAAGTACAGCCCGCCGTCTGAGCGCGTGCGTGCTGTTTACTCGCCGCGCTATGAACTCTCGCTGCCGGGGCACGTCTGGCCGACGGCAAAGTACCGGCTGATCGCCGAGCGTCTTGCCGGGGCGGTGGATCTCGTGGATCCATCGCCCGCGTCGTGGGACGACCTCGCGCTCGTCCACAGCCCTGAGTACCTCGACAAGCTCCGCTCCAACCGCCTCACGCTTGGCGACATCGTCACGCTCGAACTGCCGTGGACGCCGGAGCTCGCGGATGCGTTCCGGCTGATGGTGGGCGGCACGTGTGACGCAGCGCGCGCGGCGCTCGAAGACGGGCGGGCCGCGCACATCGGCGGCGGCCTGCATCACGCGTACGCAAGACACGGCGAGGGATTCTGCCCGCTCAACGACATCGCGGTCGCAATCCGCGTGCTGCAGCATGGTCGCCGGATCGCGCGTGCCGCGGTCATTGACTGCGACGTGCACCACGGCAACGGGACGGCGGCGATCTTTGCCGACGATCCGACGGTGTTCACGTTTTCAATCCATCAACAGCACAACTATCCGGCAGACAAGCCCGCGAGCAGCCTCGACATCGGCCTCGAAGACGGCGCCGACGATGTGCGCTATCTGTCGCAGCTCCGGGCAGCCTTGCCGCAGGTGATGGAGAGCCGGCCGGATTTGCTCGTCTACGTCGCCGGGGCGGACCCGTATGAGAGGGACATGCTTGGCGGTTTGTCGCTGACGAAGGATGGCCTCGCGGCGCGCGACGACGCGGTGGTGGCCGCCGCGAGGGCTGCCGGTGTGCCGATCGTGCTGGTGCTCGCCGGCGGCTACGCCGAGGATGTCGCCGACACCGTGGAGATTCAGGCGGCGACGGTCCGGGCCCTTCTCAAATAAGCCCGAGCCCGACGATCGTCTTCATGTCGACGATCTCGCCGCGCCGGATCATCTCGCGCGCTTCGCGCAGCTCGAAGGTACGCGCCTCGATGTCCTCGTCCTCGTCGACCGCCGCTTTCTCGTGCGTGTCGTCGAGGCTGGAGAGCCGGAAGAAGATCATCTCTTCGTCGCAGTAGCCGGGCGTCGGGTAGAGAGCCGCGAGCCGCACGACGGTCGCCGGCACCTTGCCGATTTCCTCGTGACATTCGCGGACGGCGGCCTGCTCCGGCGATTCCCCCTCGTCGACGCTGCCGGCCGGCAGCTCCCACAGCCACGCGTTCAGGGCGAACCGATACTGGCGGATGAGGATCACGTGCCCCGGCTCGGGCACGGGCACGAGGACGGCGGACTTCGAGTGGCGCACGATCTCTTGGGTCGACTCGCGGCCATGCGGCAGCTTCACCTTGGCGCGCTCGACGTCGAACACCTTGCCCTTGAACACGGTCTCACGGCTCAACACTTCGGCGCTACTCATGCGGCTCCTGGCGCTGGCGAATGTCGTCGATTACGGATTGAAGATCGTCCGGCAGCGGCGATGTGAACTCCATCTTGCGCCCTTCGGTCGGGTGCGTAAAGGCAAGACGCAGGGCGTGGAGGAACGGGCGCTCGAGCCGCTGGATGGCGCGAAGATCGTTCGCGACGCGCCGGTGCACGCCGCCGTAGGTCGGGTCGCCGACGATCGGATGTCCGATCGCGCTCAGGTGCACACGGATCTGATGCGTCCGCCCGGTCGCGATCGCGACATGGAGCAGCGACACGCCTTTCAGGTGCTCCGCCTTGGTGACGCGCGTGACCGCGTTGCGCGCGCGCCGCGCCCGCGTGGACATCTTCTGCCGATCCGACGGGTCGCGCCCGATCGGCGCATCGATGCGCCGGCCCTGCTGCACGAGGCCCCAGACGAGCGCGATGTATTCCTTCTCGACCTCGCGATCGTGGAACTGGCGTGCGAGCTCCTGGTGCGCGGCGTCGTTCTTGGCGACGATCATCACGCCCGAGGTGCCGCGATCGAGCCGATGGACGATCCCCGGGCGCAGCTCGCCGCCGATGCCGCTCAGATCGTCGACGTGGTGCAGGAGCGCGTTTACCAGCGTGCCGCTGTCGTGACCAGCCGCCGGATGCACGACCATGCCGGCCGGCTTGTCGAGCACGACGACGTCCGCGTCTTCGTAGAGGATCGCGAGCGGCAGATCCTCGGCAACCGCGCTGACCGCGACCGGCGCGGGCACGTCGATCGTGTACTTCTGCCCGGCGCGCACGGCGCTGCTCGGACGCACGTCTTTCAGCGGTCCGGAGACGAGGCCATCCTTTATCAGCTTCTGGATCTGCGAGCGCGATCGATCGGGCAGCGCCGTCGTGAGAAAGCTGTCCAGCCGCGTCCCGTCCTGCTCCGCGGGCACTTCGACCTCGCGGCGCTCAGCGCTCATGCCTCACGCCGCGTGAGAGGTGTGTGGTCTTCCCACCCCGAGCATCTCGAGCAGCACGAGGACCGCGCCCATCGTGATTGCCGCATCGGCCACGTTGAACGCCCAGAAGTGCGCGTCCCCCCAGTAGACATCCACGAAGTCGACGACGTAGCCGGAGAGCGCGCGATCGATCAGGTTGCCGAAGGCGCCGCCGAGGATGAGTGCGAGTCCGTAGCGCGACAGCTGCTCGTGGGTCCCGAGCTGTCGTGCATACAGCGAGATGGCGACCAGTGCGAGCGCGGCGATGACGATCATCACCGCCGACTTGTACGGGAAGTCGGCGGCGTTCAGCAGCCCGAATGCCGCGCCGGTGTTCTGGACGTGCGTGAAGTCGAGCACGTTCGGAATGATGTGGCGGCTCTCGTGGAGCGGCAGCAGCGCGCGCACCAGCAGCTTCGACACCTGATCGACGACCACCACTCCGCCGATGAGGAACAACTCGAGCGGGCGGACGAGCGGGGCGCGCGGCGCGTGCTCGTGCGTGTCAGCCGGCGTGGCCGCGACGTCCGACGGCAGCGTGGCCTCGGCCGCCTCGCGCTCGGGCGCCGGCACCGGCGTCGCTGGAGACGTGTCCTCAGGGGGCGGCGAAGCGGACGATCCGTGAGTCTCTTCCATCACCTGACGATCACCGCGCAGCGCGGGGCGCGTCCATCGCGAGCGCGTCCACGCAGCGGCTGCAAAGGCCGTGGGTTTCCGGATCCCGCGAGACGTCCGGCACGACGCGCCAGCATCGCTCGCACTTCAGTCCTTCCGCGCGCGACACCGACACTGCCACGCCGTCGGCGGCTCCCGGCACGAGCGACACCTGCGAGGCGATGAATAGCATCGGCAGATCCGCCTCGTACTGCCGGAGCAGCTCGCCGGTCGCGCCGCCCGCCGTCAGCGTGACGTGCGCGCCGAGCGACGAGCCGATCACCTTGCCGTTCCGCGCGTTCTCGAGGGCACGGTTCACTTCGTCGCGGACGATCAGCAGCTGCTCCCAGCGCGCGACCAGCGCCTCGTCGACGAGCGCGTCCGTGTCGAGCGGGAACAGCGCGAGGTGCACGGATTCTTCGCGCGCGCCGCGCAGATGCCGCCACAGTTCGTCGGCGGTCACGGGCAGGATCGGCGCCAGCAGCCGCGCGAGCCCGTCCGCCATGATGTGCATCGCGGTCTGCGCGGAGCGGCGCCGCGGATCGGCCGCTGCCAACGTGTAGAGGTGATCCTTCGAGACGTCCGCGTGGAACGCGCTGAGATCGACCGTCAGGAACTGGTTCAGCGTCTGGAAGATTGACGGGTAGTCGTAGCGCTCGTAGGCGCGCAGCACCGCGGCCGCCGCCGCGCCGTAGCGGCTGAGCGCGAACCGATCGACCTCCTGCATCGCGCCGAGCGGCACGGTGTCGACGGCCGGATCGAAATCGTACAAGTTCGACGCCAGATACCGCAGCGTGTTGCGGATCTTCCGATAGGCTTCGACAACGCGCTGGAGGATCTGCTTGCCGACGCGCAGCTCCTCGCGGAAATCGCTCATCGACACCCACAGCCGCAGGATCTCGGCGCCGCTTTCCTTGATCACTTCCTGCGGCGCGATGGTGTTGCCGAGCGACTTCGACATCTTGCGGCCGTCGACGTCGATCAGGAACCCGTGCGTCAGCACTTCGCGAAACGGCGGGCGCCCGCGAGTACCGAGCCCGACGAGCAGCGAGCTCTGGAACCAGCCGCGGTGCTGATCGCTGCCTTCCAGGTAGATCTCCGCCGGCCAGCCGAGATCGTCGCGGAACGGCAGCACCGCTTCGTGGCTCGAGCCCGAGTCGAACCACACGTCGAGGATGTCGCGCTCGCGCTCGAACTCACGTCCGCCGCACGATGGGCACGCCAGCGACGGCGGAACGAACTCCTCGATCGGCCGCTCGTACCACGCGTCCGCGCCGTACTCGTCGAACACGCTCGCCGCACGTTCGACGATCTCCGCCGTCAGAATCGCCTCGCCGCACTTCGCGCAGTCGAGCGCCGGGATCGGCACGCCCCACACGCGCTGGCGCGAGATGCACCAGTCCGGCCGGTTCGCGACCATGTTGTAGATGCGGTCGTGTCCCCACGCCGGGATCCACGTGACGTCGCGATCGATGGCGTCGAGGCCCGCCTGACGCAGCGTCTTCGTCGCGCCCGGGTCCTTGGGGGGCGCGATCACCGGCTCGCCGTCCATGCGGATGAACCACTGCGACGTCGCGAGGAAGATGACGGGGTTGTGGCAGCGCCAGCAGTGCGGATACTGGTGCTCGAACGTCTCGCGATGCCACAGGCGGCCGCGCTCGTGCAGCGCTTCTTCAATCTTCGGGTTCGCATCGAACACACGCTCACCCGCGAACATCTCCACCGTATCGAGGAACCGTCCGCTCGGACCGACGGGGGCGTAGATGTCCAGTCCGTAGCGCTGCCCGGTGTTGAAGTCGTCCGCGCCGTGTCCTGGCGCCGTGTGCACCGCGCCCGTGCCCGCGTCGAGCGTCACGTACTCCCCGAGCACCGCGAGCGAGACCCGCGCGTAGAGGGGATGACGGAAACGCAGGCGCTCGAGTTCGGCGCCTTTCATCCGGGCGACCGGCTCGTCGAAGCGCACGCCCGCCACTTCCGCCACCTTCGGTGCGAGCGCCTCGGCGACGATCACCGCGCGGCTCCCGACCTGGTACGCGGCGTAGTCGTATTCGGGGTGGAAGGCGATCGCCAGGTTCGACGGGATCGTCCATGGTGTCGTCGTCCAGATGAGGACGGAAACGTCGCGCCCGGCCAGCGCCGGCACGCGGGCGGCAAGCTCCTGCGCGCTTTCCGGATCGAGCGGAAACTCGACGTAAATCGACGGCGACGAGTGATCCTCGTATTCGACCTCCGCTTCCGCGAGCGCGGTGCGGCAGTGGATGCACCAGTGGACCGGCTTCTTGCCCTTGTAGACGAGATCCTTGTCGACGAAGCGGCCGAGCGCGCGCGCGATCGACGCCTGATACCTGAACGCCATCGTCAGGTAGGGATGCTCCCAGTCGCCGAACACGCCGAGCCGCTGGAATTCCTGCGTCATCACGTCGATGAAGCGTTCCGCATACGCGCGGCAGGCGCGGCGGAAGTCCGCGACGCTCATATCCCGCTTCTTCGGCCCGAGCTCACGGTCCACCTTCAACTCGATCGGCAGGCCGTGGCAGTCGTAGCCCGGCACGTAGGGCGAATCGAGGCCCGCCATCGTCTTCGATTTGACGACGAAGTCCTTGAGGATCTTGTTGAGCGCGGTCCCGAGGTGGATCTGGCCGTTGGCGTACGGCGGTCCGTCATGCAGCACGAACTTCGGCGCGCCCTGCCGCGCGTTGCGAATCTTCCCGTACAGGTCCGTCTTCGCCCACCGCTCGAGCGCAATCGGCTCGGTGGTCGGCAGGTTCGCCTTCATCGGGAAGTCGGTGCGGGGCAGGTTGAGCGTGTCTTTCCAGTCGGCCATTGGTGATCTTGGTATTGTACAGAAAAAGACCGGCGCGCCCGTGCGGGCGGCCGGTCTTCCCTGTCGGGGGCCGTGACAGTGGCTGGGCAGCCTCTGCTGCTACTTGACCGTCACCTGGAACGAGCCCTGATTGTCGTTGAAGGAGTCGTCGTTCACACCAAGGAACAACTGGCCGC
Source organism: Acidobacteriota bacterium (assembly GCA_046734675.1). Classification (GTDB taxonomy): domain Bacteria; phylum Acidobacteriota; class Vicinamibacteria; order Vicinamibacterales; family 2-12-FULL-66-21; genus QHWT01. The sequence goes on along the minus strand of JBKPRU010000315.1, from coordinate 7,645 downwards.
TCGCCGGCGCGACAATCGACGTCTGGTTGCCAATCCCGAAGGGCTGACCGTTACCGATCCTGCCGATCAGCGCGCCCGCCAGCGCACGCGGCATCGCGGAGCGCTGCGCGTAGCGACCTGAGGTCGAGCCGGCCGCCGACGCCTTGTCGTTGCCATCGGCGCTCAGCTGCACCTCACCCGTCGTGTTGAACGTGAGCGTCTGTCCTTTCCGCACCGTGATGCCCGTCGGCGTCCAGGCCTGCTGACCCGACACGGTGATCGTGTTTCCGCCGGCCGGGGCCTGCGCCGCGCCGGTCGTCGCCACCGCGTTCTCCGGCTTCGCCATCACGATTCGCGCAACTTCAGACGACGAGAGTTCGCGATCGCCGCCGCTCGTCTTGACGGTGAGCTTCAGCGGCGCCGTGCCGCCGATATCGTAGAGTTGCCCGTCGATAGTCTGGCCGCTCTTCAACACGACCTGCGACGTGCCGTTGAACTTGGCCCAGTCCGCGTCGCTCATCGTGCCGCCGGTAAAGTCGATCACTGCCACGTCGTTCTGGGCGATCTGGCGCTCCTGGCCGTTGACGCGCACCGTGAAGCCGACGCCGCCGAGGTCGACCAGCTGACCCGTTACGCGTTCACCAGACTTGAGGACGAGTGTCGCGTTTTCCTGCGCCTGAGCCGTGCCCGTTACCAGCATGGCCGCGACGCACAATGCGCCGAGAACCGTCCGCTTCAACATATCTGAGTCCTCCATAACACAGTTGAGTTCGATCGTCGTCTGAGATGGATCGGTGCAAACCGCGGTCCAGTCGAAAAACTCGGCAATTGGAGTGATTTTCGGCCGAATTTTGCACATTTGAGGGCCCCGGAGGGGTCCGATCCGGCCTGTATAATGGACGGATATGGCCGTGCCTGCGCCCGTCGTTCGTCAGCCGGTGGTGCGTGAAGCGCGCCTCGATAACGGACTCAAGATCCTCGTTCAGGAAGTGCACACGGCGCCACTCGTCTCGGTATGGTGCTGGTATCGCGTGGGCTCCGGCGACGAACGCCCGGGGCACACCGGCGTGTCGCACTGGGTCGAGCACATGAACTTCAAAGGCACGACCCACATTCCACGCGACGAGATGAAGGGCATCGTCGAGCGCTTCGGCGGCAGCTGGAACGGCTACACGTGGATCGATCAGACGACGTATCTCGAGACCGCGGGGAAGGATGCGCTCGACACACTCCTCTTCATCGAAGCCGAGCGCATGTCGGAGGGCTTGTACGATCCCGAGGAGTGCGAGTCGGAACGTACCGTCATCATCTCGGAGCTTCAGGGCGGCGAGAACGATCCCGATCAACTGCTAGACACGGAAGTTACCGCGACCGCCTTTCGCGCGCATCCCTACCGTCATCCGACCATCGGGTGGATCGAGGATCTTCGGTCGATGACCCGCGACGATTTGTATGGCTACTACCGCCGGCACTACGTCCCCAACAACGCCACGCTGGTCGTGGTCGGGGACGTCGATACCGATGATGTGCTCAGGCGCGCCGAAGCGCACTTCGGGCGGATACAGGCGGGGGTGCCACACGTCCGCCGGCGCGCGGCGGAGCCGAATCAGATTGGCGAGCGCAGGGTCCTTATCGAACGCGAAGGCACGACCGCGTACCTGAAGTTCGCGTGGCACGCGCCGGCGGCGAGCGATCCGGACTTCTTCCCGATGCTCGTGCTCGACGCTGCGCTCACGGGCGCCAAGGGTACCAACATCTGGTCCAGCTTCCGCGGCGCACCGCCGCAGCGGAAGGCGCGGCTCTACACGGCGCTCGTCGAGCGCGGCCTCGCGTCCGCTGTGAGCGGCTCGCTGGTCGCGACGGCGGAGCCGTTCCTCTACAACATCTCGCTGACCGCGATGGAAGGCGCACCGCTCCCGTCGATCGAAGCGGCGGCGCTCGAAGCCATCGAGCGGGTCCGTGAGGACGGCTTGACCGACGAGGAAGTCGTGCGGGCCCGGCGGCAGTTGAAAGCGCGTCTCGTTTTCGAAACCGACGGCGTCACCAACATCGCGCACCAGCTCGGCTACTTCGACATCATCGTCGGCGACGGCTACGTGCACAACCTGCGGACCGCCGTCGATCGGGTGACGACGGAGCAGGTGAACCAGGTGGCGCGCCGCCGTCTCGCGCGCGACAAGCGGACGACCGGCTGGTTCCAGCCGGTGGAGCGGCGCGCATGAGCACCGCGGTCGTGCGCGGACTGTCCCCGGTCCGCGAGACGCTTCCGAATGGCGCCACCGTCATCGTGCAGGAGACGGCGTTTTCTCCCGCCGTGACCTTCGGTGCTTCGTTCCGCGCCGGGAGCCTCTACGAACCGGACGATCTCACCGGCCTCTCGTGGCTCCTCGGGCGAGTAATCGATCGCGGCACGGCGACGCGCTCTGCGGACGATATTGCGGAAGCGCTCGACGACCGCGGCGTCAGCCTGCGCGTGTCGACCAATCGTCACCTGATGACCGCGTCGTGCACGTGCCTGTCGGAAGACTTCAGCGACGTGCTGTCGCTCGTGGCCGACGTCGTGCGCAATCCGGTCTTCCCCCAGGATCAACTCGACAAGCGTCGGGCCGAAGTGATCTCGCTGATTCGTCAGGACCAGGACAATCCGGCGGTCCGCGCTGCCGAGACGCTGCAGGCGATGCTTTACGGCATCGGACATCCCTACGGCCGGCCAGCGAAGGGGACGATCGCGTCCATCGAGCGGGCGCGGCGAGATGACCTGGTGGCGTTTCATGCGGACCGCTTCGCGCCTGCATCGCTCATCATCGTCGTGGTCGGGGACGTCGCCGCGCCTCAGGTCGTCGAGCGGGTCGCGCGCGCCCTCGACGGATGGAAGGCGCCGACCCCGTCCGATCGGCCGATTCCTCCGGTCGTGACCGCGCCATCCCGCCGTCAGGTGGATGTGGAGATTCCCGGCAAGTCGCAGACCGACATCGCATACGGGTTCACCACGATCAACCGGCTCGACCCGCGGTTCTACGGCTACTGGGTGATGAACAACATCCTCGGGCAGTTCGGGCTCGGCGGACGCCTTGCCGAGAACATCCGCGAGCGGCAGGGGATGGCCTACTACGCGTTCAGCTCGTTCGATCCGAGCCTCGGGCCGGGACCGCTCGTCATTCGCGCGGGCGTGGATCCAAGGAACGTCGAGCGGGCAGTGGCCGCGATCGACACGGAAGTAGGCGCGCTCGGGAAAGAGGGGCCGACCGAGCGTGAGCTCGAGGAGACCCGCCAGTATCTGATCGGCTCGATGCCGCGGATGCTCGAGACGAACGAGAGCATCGCGACATTTCTGCAGACCGTCGAGTTCTTCGGCCTCGGTCTCGACTTCGATCGCCGGCTGCCGTCCATCCTGCAGGCCGTCACGATGGACCAGGTGCGCGCGGCCGCGGCGGACGTGCTGCACCCCGAACGCGCGTCGGTCGCCATCGCAGGCCCCGCCTCCGCTCGCGTCGATCAGACCGCGAGCCGTGGCGAGGCACGTCCTCTGCCCTGATCGCATCGCTCGATGCCCGTCGACGTTCGCGAGCTGACCACGATGGACGAGTGCCGCGAGGTGGCGGTGCTCGAGAGAGCCATCTGGGGCTACACGGATGCCGAGGATGTCGTGCCGCCGCCGGTGCTGATGGTCTCAGCGAAGCGCGGTGGCATCCTGCTCGGCGCGTTCGACGAGCGCGGCGCGATGGTCGGGTTCGTCTATTCCATTCCCGGCGTCCGCGACGGCCGCCTCACGCAGTGGTCGCACATGCTCGGCGTCTTGCCCGGCGTGCGCGAGCACGGCATCGGCCTGCGGCTGAAGCTCGCCCAGCGTGAACGCGCGCTCGCGATGGGAATCGAGTTGATCGAATGGACGTTCGATCCGCTGCAGGCGATGAACGCACACCTGAATTTCGCGAAGCTCGGCGTGGTGGTCGAGGAGTACGAACGAAACGTCTACGGCAACTCGACGAGCCCGCTGCATCACGGCACGCCGACGGATCGGTTCATCGCGGAGTGGCGGCTGACCCTCCCGCACGTCGCGCGCCGCATCACCCAGCCCGCGGTGGTCATGCGCGACGGGGCGGTCGCGCGTGCACCGATCGTCAATCCGTCACGCGACGGGGAGCCGTGGCTGGGACCGGGCGTCGCCGATTTAACGCTCGATGCGCCGCGTCTGCTCGTCGAGATCCCGACAGGGTTCACGGAGATGCAGGTGGAGGATCCGGCCCTTGCCCTCGAGTGGCGTCTGGCGACGCGGGCCATCTTCGAGTCGTGCTTCGCGCGCGGCTATCGCGCCGTCGACTTCTTTCTGTCGCGTGAAGCGCGTCGCGGCCAGTATCTGCTCGCCCCCAAGGTGCCACCAAAAAAGGGGACAGCCCCCTTTATTTGACAAAAAAGGGGACAGCCGTGCGAAAACGAGACGGTTGTCCCCTTTATTTGCGAAAAAAGGGGGCTGTCCCCTTTCTTTGTGTGTAGCGCGCCCGGTTAGCCTGGCGGCCAGGTGAACTTGCGGCCGGCGAGCAGGTGCAGGTGGATATGGAACACCGTCTGGCCCGCCGCGGCGTTGGTGTTGAACACGGTGCGATAGCCGTTCGCGTCGAACCCCTTGTCCTGGGCGATCGCCGCCGCGCGGCGCACCAGCTCGCCGACGAGCGCGTCGTCATCCGCCGATAGCGCATTGAGCGTCGCAATGTGACGCGTAGGCACGACGAGCGCGTGCAGCGGCGCCTGCGGGTTGATGTCGTTGAACGCGACGACGCGATCGTCGCGGTAGACGATCGACGCCGGGATCTCGCCCTTGACAATCTTGCAGAAGAGGCAGTCGTCAGCCATTGCTCCTCGTCAGCGCGCGAGCACCATGACGCGTGGGATGCCTTGGAGGTCGTCGCGCACCTTCAGGACTCGCCATCCGTATCGTGTCGCCAGGTCGGTCACGCGGGCGCGCTGATCGTAGCCCAGTTCGACAATCAGTCGTCCGTCAGGCCGCAGCTCATTGCGCGCAGCGTCCTGGAAGAGCCGCCGATAGAAATGGAGCCCGCCCTCATCGGCAAACAACGCGATGGCGGGTTCGAAGTCACGGACCTCAGGCGCGAGTGACGTGGCATCGCTCGGCGGAATATACGGCGGATTCGAGACGATCAGATCGACCGGCTGCATCGAGGGAAGCAGGTCGCAATGAACGAACGCAATTCGGTTGTTGACGCCGTGCCGCCTGGCATTGCGTTCGGCGACCGCAAGCGCCGCCTCCGAGATATCGGTGGCGATGATTTCGGCACAAGGGAATGCTGTCGCGAGCGCGATGGCCAGACAGCCGCTGCCGGTGCCGACGTCGACGATGGGGACGGCTCGGCGACGGTCGGGAAATGCGGCGATGGCTTCCTCAACGATCAACTCCGTCTCCGGCCGCGGCGTCAGCACGTCGCGGGTGACCTCGAACTCGAGGCCCCAGAACTCGCGGACGCCGATGATCTGCGACACCGGTTCGCGTCGGAGTCGACGCGCAATCAGAGCGTCGTAGCGGGAGGAGAATGCCGCCGGCGTCTCCTCGGTGCGGGAGAGAACGTATCGGGTGAGGTCCCAACCAAGGACGTGGCGCGCGAGAACCTCGGCATCGCCCGGCGCTTCGTCGGACGGAATACCGCCGGCGACGAGCCGCTCGCGCGCGGCCGCAACCGTCTCGGCGACCGTGGGCATTACGCGGAGGCTTCGCTGGCGGTCGCTTCCTTGAGCTTCTCGGAGGTGAAGTGCGTGACGGCGGCCTCGATGAGCTCGCCGAGGTCGCCGTCGAGCGCGGCGTCGAGCTGGTGCATCGTGAAGCCGATGCGGTGGTCGGTGACGCGGTTCTCTTTGAAATTGTAGGTGCGGATCTTCTCCGAGCGATCGCCGCTGCCGACCTGCGATCGGCGGTCCTTGGCGATCGCGTCCTGCTGCTTCTGCAGCTCCATCTCGTAGAGACGCGAGCGCAGCACCTTCATCGCCTTCGCGCGGTTCTTGATCTGCGACTTCTCGTCCTGCTGCGAGACGACGAGGCCGGTCGGGATGTGCGTGATGCGGACGGCGGAGTAGGTGGTGTTGACGCTCTGCCCACCCGGGCCGCTCGAGCAGAAGGTGTCGATGCGCAAATCCTTCGCGTCGATCTGGATGTCGACGTCTTCCGCCTCCGGCAGCACGGCGACCGTCGCGGTCGACGTATGGATCCGGCCGCTCGCTTCCGTCGCCGGCACCCGCTGCACGCGGTGCACGCCGCTTTCGTACTTCAGGCGGCTGTACACGTTCTTGCCCTCGACCATCGCGATGAGTTCCTTGATCCCGCCGACGCCGGTGTCGCTCTGCGACATCACGTCGACCTTCCAGCCCTGGCGCTCCGCGTAGCGCGAGTACATACGGAAGAGATCCGCGGCAAAGAGCGCCGCTTCGTCGCCGCCGGTCCCGGCGCGGATTTCCACGATGACGTTCTTCGCGTCATTGGGATCCTTCGGCACCAGCAGCACCTTCATCTCCGCGTCGAGCGCGTCGCGGCGCTGCTCGAGCTGTAGCATCTCGTCCTGCGCGAGCTCACGCATGTCGGGATCCTTCAGCAGCTCCTCGGTGGCGGTGATCTGCGCGACGACGTCCTTGTACTCGCGGAACTTGTCGACGAGCGGCTGCATGTCCGCGATCGCCTTGGAGTGCGCGCGGAACTTCGCCGTGTCGGCCTGGACGGCAGGGTCCGCCATCTCGGCCGCCACCTGGTCGTATTTCGTTTCGATTGCCGCTAACTTATCCAGCATTTCTCAATCCGGGGGGCTTCGCCCCCCGAACCCCCTTACGCCGTCGCTCGCGGGGACCCCGTTCCCCACTCGCCGCTCCGGCGGGCGCGCCCGTGGCGCGCTAAGACCCTGCCGATTAGCCGCCGGAGACGGGCGGCAGGAACGCGACTTCGTCGCCGTCCTGCAAGCGCGTCGTAAAGCGTGAATAGGTCTCGTTCACCGCGCACGACACGCTCCGCGCGTACTCCGAGAGGCCCGGAAATTCCGTCGCGAGCGCATTCCACGCGTCCTGTGCGGTCGCGTCGTCGGGCAGCTGGCGCGAGAGCTCCGACGCGCCGGCAATCTCCCGGAGGCGCGCGAACAGACGGACCGTCACGTGCACGCGCGCTCCATGGCCGCGATTCGTGCCTGCTCGTCGTGCGGATCGGCGGTTGCGCCTTCGATCCACACGTCACCGCCTTCGAAGTGCTCGTGCTTCCAGATCGGCGCGATCTGTTTCAGCCGCTCGATCGCGTAGCGGCACGCTGAGAACGCCTCGGCCCGATGCGGCGACGCGGCCGCAATCGCGACGCTCGCCTCGCCAATCTCGACGCGGCCCACCCGATGGTGAATCGCGAGTCTCGCCTCCGGCCATCGCGCCTCGGCTTCCGACGCGATCTGCTCGAAGGCTTTCACCGCGAGCGGGTCGTACGCTTCGTAGTCGAGCCAGAGAACGCGGCGCCCGGCATTGTGATCGCGGACGAGCCCGAGGAACGTAGTGACCGCCCCGTCGCCGTGTGCGGCAAGCGCACGCGACAGGCCCGCGGCATCGAGCGGCGCCGGGGTCACCAGAAACGGGCCCATCTCACGAGTATAACCGCCAGAAGTGGTTGAGCGGACCATGGCCGCCGCCGATACCC
>JBKPRU010000314.1:0-7319 GCA_046734675.1 Acidobacteriota bacterium | reverse complement strand
GGAACCGTGACTGCGAGACAGATCGTGCTAGCGCTGACTCTTGCGTGTGTGCCGTCCATCGCGGCAGCGGATAGCGATGGTTACTTTTGTTAGACGTCCGCGCGTTCGCGACTTGCTCGAGGACAGTCGCCCGGTGCGCGTCCGCTGCCGCGCGGCACGATTACGACGGGGTGTCGCGCCCGAACACGTCGCGCATGACCGTGGTCGCCTGGCGCTCGAGCGCGTCGCGGACGCGTTCGAAGCGCGTTCGAAAGTCTCGACGAATCGCGAAGGCGAGGATCGTGAAGGAGGCGGCCATGCACCCGATCAAGAGGACAACCGCCACTGCGCCGACGAGTGCGACGGTGTGATGCATTGAGGCTCCGAGCTGCACGCTCACTGCCCTCCTCTGCTCACGCGCCCTCTGCTGTCCTTACGAGCGCACGCCAGCCGCGAGCAGGCCCCACGCTACGAGCGCCAGCGCAGCCGTGAGCAACGCGCAGACGAAGGCGAGGCGATCGTGTGCGGCGATCGCCCTCGGCACAAGGAAACGGACCGACCACAACACTGCCGCGAACATCGCCGTAGACACGACCGCATCTAGGGTCATCCCGAAGTCTGCAGGTGTAAGGCGGAGCTTTGGACCCGCATTCGGTTCGTCGGTCTGATTAGACACCACCGCAGTGATTTTCGTTCGGCGGTCAAGACAGTTGCGCTCCGCTCTTCCGGAGCGGCTACGGCATTTCGTAAGTCCTTCCACGTCCGCTCTCGGGTACGGGCGCATTTCCAAGCGTCCGTGCGTGATTGACCGTTGCGCCGCGGCGCGATAGTTGCTCAGCCTGTCGTCCGTCGAACGGAGCCGTCTGTGCAGCAGGAATTGTCGCGACCGTCGCGTCGTCTCAACCCGCATTTCAATCCGCGCCGTGTGACTTGCCTCTTGTGGCTGGCGCTGTCGCTGGTTGCGTACGCAAGTCCCGCCGCGGCGCAGAAGCCGGTCCCAGCCCCGACGCCGGATTCGCTGACGCGGATGAACGAGTCCATCAACGCGCTCACGCTCAAAGTCTGGCCGAGCGTCGTGCAGATCCTGGTGACGAGCTACGGCGCGCGTGAGCAGGAGGCCAGGGGAGACGATGCGCGCGTCGTGTTCGGCCGCCAGCGGTCCGTCGGGTCCGGGTTCGTGATCGATCCTGAGGGCTACGTCATCACCAACGCGCACGTCGTCGCGGGCGCGGTCCGGGTGCAGGTCGTGCTGCCGCCGGACAATCCCGACGGAACGCTCGCGACCGCGCTGTCGGCGAAGACCTCGATCGTGCCAGCGCGCGTTGCCGGCCTCGCGAGCGAGCTGGATCTCGCGCTGCTCAAGGTCGAGGGCGTGAAGCTGCCGGCGCTACCGTTGGCGACGTACTCACAGGTGCGGCAGGGTGAAACGGTGTTCGCGTTCGGCAGCCCGATTGGACTCCGCAACAGCCTGACGCATGGGCTCGTGTCGGCAGTCGCGCGCCAGATCGATCCGGATTCGCCGCTGATTTACATCCAGACCGACGCGCCGATCAATCCTGGCAACTCGGGCGGGCCGCTCGTGAACATTCGCGGCGAGGTCGTCGGCGTCAATACGTTCATCCTGTCGCAGTCGGGGGGCAACGAGGGCCTTGGGTTCGCGATTCCAAGTGCGACGGCGCGGACCGCGTTCAAACAGCTGAAGCAGTATGGCCATCTGCGCCGCCAGGAAGTCGGGATGAGCATCCAGACGATCACGCCGACGATGGCCGCTGGCCTCGGCCTCAAGAGGGATCACGGCGTCATCGTGTCGGATGTGTGGCCCGGTGGTCCCGCGGAGACGGCCGGCCTCCAGCCCGGCGACGTCCTGCTGTTCGTCGATGGACAGCCGGCCGAGAACCTGCCGACGGTCAACTACAACTTCCGGCTGCGGGACTCTCCGGGAAACGTGGAGCTCGTCGTGCTGCGGGGCGACGCGCAGCGGAACGTCAGCGTTGCGCCCGTCGAAGTGCGCAGCGAGTTCGATTCGGCGGCGGCGCTGGCGGATCCCGAGAAAAGCCTCGTGCCGGAGCTCGGGATCATCGGCGTCGAGATCGATCGCCGCATTGCGGCGAGCGCGACCGGACTGCGCAATCCGTTCGGCGTGATTGTCGTCGCACAGTCGGCTGGCGCAACGTCGGACGCGGCGCTGCAGCCGCGCGACGTCATCCGTACCGTGAACAATCAGGGCGTGACGACGCTTCAGGGGCTGAGAGACACGATCCGCGCGCTCCCGTCAGGGACCCCCGTGACACTGCAGATTCAGCGTGAAGGCCGGTTGATGTTCGTCGCGTTCACGATGGAGTGAACGCGAGCCGCGCGTTGCGAGTCGATGAGTCGTTCGGGTCGCGCTCAGCGCAACGTGAACGACAGCTCGATGTTGACAAGCACTGGAACGGCGCGGCCCGCCAGTGTTCCGGGCACGAATCGCCATCGTCTCACCGCGGCGACCGCCTCTTCGTCGAGACCAAAGGTGGTATCCAGCGAGCGCACGATACGGACCCGCCCGACAGATCCATCTGGCATGACGATCGCCTCGAGGCCAACGACTCCCTGGATTTTCGCGCGCGTCGCGTCCGACGTGTACGACGGTCTCGCCTCCTTGATGAGGCGCGGTCCGACGACACCGCCGCCAGCCTGATAGGCCTCGCCTCCGGTCCCTTTCTCAGCCAGACGATTTGCTCGGGACTGGTCCACGTCGTCATCGAACGTCCAGCGTCACGACCGGGATGAGCGAAGGCGAGACCGAGGATGACGATCGCAAAAGACGTGGACGAGGAGAGAGACGCCGATCGCGCGTGGAACGCGACCGCCGCGGCCGCTTACCGCTGCTGGTTCCGCACGCAGCAGCTGCACGATGAGACTCGTGCTTTCGCAGTCCGTCATGCGAGCTTAGGACCGCGATCGCGGCGAATCAGTTTGAATGTGCGTCGCGAGGACCGCGACGGGCGTTCCGGCGACGATTAGCCGGCGCGGCGGTCGGGCGCCTGTGCCGGCGCAGCGCCCGCGAACGGGATCAGCTTGCCGGCGTTGCGCCACCGCACGACCGGCAGCTCGTGCCTGCGCAGTCGGCAGCGCCGGCACACGAACGCGAAGTCCCGCCCATGTCGCCTGACGGCGAACCGGTGATCGCAGACGAACGCGCGCGCCGCTTTGATGATCATGTGGCTGTTGTGGGATGCGCGCCGAGGGGCGCACGTCACGCGGCGCTTTGGCAACTGCCGTACCAGAACGCGCGGAAACCTTTCACGCGAAATTGGCGCGTGCTTGCCCCGCTAGGACACCAAAATCGTCATCGGATTACATTCCTGCCGTCTGCCGCGACGGATCGATCGGAAGAACTTTGTGGTCCGCTACAAGTACTTGTCAACGCTCAGACACGCGGGGGCGGCAGCCTGGAACAGATGCTCGCGTTCGAACGCGAGTCACGTGCAGCCGGTCTGACCGAGGTGCAACTCGCCTACTTCACGACGTTGATTGCGAAGGAGCGCCGGTGGCTCGAGACCGGCGGCTCCTGCTGTTCGCGGCGATGAAGAGCTGGAATTTCACGCTCGAGGAGCCGCACCTTCACCGACGGTTGTCGTCACGGAAGCGACCGTCGGCGCGCAAGGAGCCCGGTCACACCGGTCATCAGCAGCAGGATTGACGCGGGTTCCGGAACCGCCGGCGGCGCGGCTTCGCCGAAGATGCGGACACCGATGCGGGCAATGTCGTCGGCTTCCTGGTAGCCCCGATCCGACTCCCGGTCGACGAGCGCCCCATTGCGAAGCGGATGCTCGCTCGGAACCGGCAGTGCGGCGAGTACCGGGTCCGGTCCCGGCACTTCGAAAGCAATCCAATAGGTGCCACGATTTACCGCCCACGCCAACGTCGATAGGCCGCGCCAGTCCGCGGTTCCACCCTCGACGCGGGCGGTACTGCGAAAGAGGAGGTCGCCGGGGACCTCCCCGCCATCTCCATACAACACCAGATCGAGCGAGCCGCTGCGGGCGGCGCTCATCCACGCCTGCACGGTCGTGATGACGGCCGGGTGCGCGACGTCAAATTCGACGGCCACCCACTGTAGTCCGCCCAGCTCAATGCCAGCCGCCGACGAAGGTCCGGGGCCCGTGTTCGCGATCGTGATCGTATCCGCGCGTAGCGACGCCGGCGCAAGCAGCAGCAGGATCGTGACCAGCAGTTGTTGCCGCATCAGCACCTCCGGCTGCGCGTCGAGTGCAATCAGGAGACCCGGACGACATCGCTCGAACGCGCGGTTCGGGAGATGGATAGGGCAACAGGCGGGCAAAAAGAAGAAAACCCGTACTTCACTTTCCCGTTCACGTCGCAAGGAAAAGCGACATGTCGAACGTGCCCGACGCGCGCGTAGAATCGCTGGCGTGATTAATTCCGGCGACATCGCCACGCTGATGGCTCACGTGGTCTTCTGGGCGATTCTCGCCGTGGGAGTCGGCACCAGTGAGATCGGCCTGAAGACCGCCGCGATCTTTTTGTGCCTGTGGGCCATTGGATGGTTTGGGCTGCCGTATCTGTCGTCCTTCGCGGGCTTGTTCCTCACGCCGTACATCGCGGTACTCGACATCGTGCTCGCCCTCGTCGTCTTCAAAGGTGACGTGCGGCTGAGATGAGTGACTGGACCGCGTTGCGCATCGCTTTCCGGCTGGAGTCTCACCTCGCGCGATCGCGACGCGATCCTTGCCCGCCGCAATGAGGATCACCAGCGTCGCGATTGATGGTGCGTTCGGGCCCGTCACTTGCAGCCCTGAGATTTCGCCGGCGAACGAGAAAGCTGGAGGTCAGATATGGGCAACGCGTTGCGAAGTATCTGTCTCGCGTTTGCCGTCGGGTGTGCGCTGGGATCGGGAACTGCGGCGGGCGATCCCATCATCTTTCAAAGCGCCATTCAGCAGCCTGCGAGTCCCGGCGGCCAGTCGGTCTTCGACCGTCAGTTCGTCGGCGCACGGTTCTTCGTCACGCAGGAGACGGACACGACGCGGGTCGGCGGCAATTTCACGACGCCAATCCTCGACATCTTTGGCGCAGTGGTCCGATTGTCGAGCGCGTCGGACTTTCCCGATTCGGCAAACCTGTCGACGCCTGATGTGCTTGGCGCGGCGCGCCTTTCGGCACCGGGACCGCCGCTCGGCAACCGCGCCGAGAACGTCTCGCAAGCGCTTTCGATCCACCTCACGCGCGGGTGGTACGCAATTGTTTTCGGGTCCGGACTGTTTGGGACGCAGTTCCCGTCCTTCGGCAGCTCGCTGCCGACCCAGCACCTCGCGGTCGGCAATCCCCGCTTCTTCCAATCGAGCGGGCTCGACCCTGGAAGCGTTTACGCGAACATCACCTTCCCGCGCACACAGACGCCGTTTCTGTTCGTCGAAGGCACAAATCCATCGGCGTTCACACCGGAGCCCTCGACGATGTTGCTGGTGTGCGGAGGCCTCGGCGTGCTCATGCGCCGGCGACGCAGAGATCAGTGGGCTCTCGGTGGGTAGAGATCAGCCGCGCGTCATGTAGGCTGCGACGCGAGCTTCCGCGATGACCCAAACGGCACGGCTGCCCGCCGCGCCATTAGTTGCTGTTGGATTGGTCGGGATGGCGGGATTCGAACCCACGACCCCCTGACCCCCAGTCAGGTGCGCTACCAGGCTGCGCTACATCCCGTTCGAGTCACGGCGTGTCGGGCGACGCGCCGGTGGCAGCTCTGACGCCGCCTACTTCTTCTTGCTCTTCTTCGCCTTCGCCGCCGCCGCAGCCGCCGGCTTGACCTTCACGGCCGGCGCGCGCTTCGCGCGGGCGGGCGCGGCGACCAGTTCGAAGTCGGTGCTCTCGAGCGTTGCCCCCGGCGCCTTCCCGAGCATCGCCGCCAGCTCGCGCAGCGACTGGCGGACGCTGCGGATCCGCTCGCGCGCGTCGCTCGTCAGCAAATCGTCGAGCGGCGTCTCCTCGCCGTTCGACGCCGGGTCCTCGTCCGCGAGGCGCCGCCGTGCCCCGGCGAGCGTCAGGCCCTCGACGAAGAGCAGATGCTTGATCCGCAGCACGCGCTCGAGATCGGCGCGGCGATAGACGCGAGGCCCACCCGCCGTCTTGGCGACGCCGAGATCCGGGAACTCCGCTTCCCAGGAGCGCAGCACATACGGCTGCACCTGCGCGATTTCGCAGACCTCAGGTTGCCGAAACAGCGACCGGTTGGGAATCTGGACGGTGTCTACTGAGACCATGCAGACGCTGGCGCGTAAGTATATCAGAGAGTGATGCTTGTCGGTGCTACTGATGTCAGGCCGCCACAGGCGAGACGCGGCGGGTGCAACGGACAGGGCGATGGTGCCACGACGTGAACGCCTCTCGGCCCGCCGGGTCTGAAGACCCGACCTACACCTGTCGCTCGCGTCACACGCCCTTCACGCTCGGGCTCTTCTCTCAATGCGGGTGGGGCCCGCCCCACGCGCCTGGCTGCTAGAATCCTGCGGTGCCTCGGTGCCCCTCCTGCGGCCTGGCGGTCGACGACACCGCGGCAACCTGCCCATCCTGCGACACGCCGCTGCCATGGCATCAGGACGTCACGCGACTCTCCGACGCTGACGCCGATCTGACGCGCCTCGCGGAAGCCGGACATCCCGCGCCGGTCCGCGCGCCGAGTACTGCGACGTCGCGCAGCTCTGCCTCGAGCCGCCACTTGAGCGCGGCGGCCACGAAGTGGCTGACCAGCACCGACGCGATCGATCACGGCCGCTTCGAACCGGGCGCGGTCATCGACGGACGCTACCGCATCATCGGACGGCTGGGACGCGGCGGCATGGGCGAGGTCTATCGCGCCGACGACCTCCGCCTCGAACAGGCGGTCGCGCTGAAGTTCCTTCCCGAGGACGTCGACCAGGATCCCTCGCGCCTCACGCAGCTCCACGCCGAAGTGCGGATGGCGCGGCAGGTCTCGCATCCCAACGTCTGCCGCGTCCACGACGTCGGGGAGTTCGAGGGGCACACGTTCCTCTCGATGGAGTACGTCGACGGCGAGGATCTCGCGCTGCTGCTCCGCCGCATCGGACGCTTCCCGCAGGATCGCGCGATCGAGCTCGCACGCCAGGTCTGCGCCGGGCTCGCGGCCGCCCACGATCGCGGCGTCGTGCATCGCGATCTGAAACCCGCGAACATCATGCTGGACGGCAGCGGCCGGATCCGCATCACGGACTTCGGCCTCGCGGGCGCGTCCGGAGAAACCCTGCGCGCGGGGACGCCCGCCTACATGGCGCCCGAGCAGCTCTCGGGCGGCGAAGTGACGCCGCGAAGCGACATCTACGCGC
>JBKPRU010000313.1:0-13120 GCA_046734675.1 Acidobacteriota bacterium | reverse complement strand
AGACGATGAGGACGAGGGAGGCGTCGGGGTCTGGGCAGCGTCGAGGCGGCCTGCATATCCGGCGGCGACGGCGGCCGCGACGGTCTTCAGAAACGTTCGGCGATTGTTCATGGCTGAAAGTTATACTCCAATCGGTGATCGGTTGTCGGAGAACGGCCTGCGGCTGTCACACTGACTTCGTTCGTCTTCGCGTGCACTGCTCACGAGGCCGCCGCGAAGCGGCGGCAAGCCCGTAAGGGCGTCGCGCGAAGCGCGTAAAGCGCGTGGGGGTGGGGCGCCACGCGCATTGAGTAATGCTGACGATGCGTACCGTGTTAGCTGGTTGGTTGATTGTGCTTTGGGCTGCGACCATTCTCCCGCAGGCGCAACCCGCCACCATCTTCTTCGACGACTTCTCCGGCCGCGCGCTGGACCGATCGAAGTGGAACGTGATCGTGACCGGCACGGGCGGCTTCGCGACCGTCAACGACGAGCAGCAGGCGTACGTGGATTCGCGCGACACGCTTGCGGTCCTCGACAGCGCCGACGGCGCGCAGGGCGGCGTGCTCGCCATCCGCGCGCGCCGCGCGCCCGCGTTCCGGGCCGAGGATGGCAAGTCGTACGACTTCGTGTCCGGCCGCCTCGACACGCGATCGAAGTTCGATTTCACCTACGGGACCGCGGCGGCGCGCATCAAGCTGACCGCCGGCGCGGGCCTGTGGCCCGCGTTCTGGGCGCTCGGCAACGGCGACTGGCCCGAGACCGGTGAGATCGACATCATGGAAAACGTCGGCGACCCGGCGTGGGTCAACTTCGCCCTGCACGGGCCGAAATATTCAGCCGACAAGGGATTGGTGCAGCGCTCGGCGTTCACCGCACCGGCAGACGTCACCGGCTGGCACGTCTACGCGGTGCGCTGGACGACCGACGCGCTCGTCTTCACGGTGGACGATCGCGAGGCATGGCGCGTCAGCCGTGCGATGGTCGAGAGCCACGGCCGGTGGGCGTACCACAACCCCAAACACCTGATTGTGAACCAGGCCATCGGCGGCGTGTATCCGCACGCTGTGAACCACGTCACGAAGCCGTACTACGGCGTGCCGCCGTCGACCGTCGACCTGATCGACGATGGCCGCGCCGTGATGCTGGTCGATTGGGTGCGCGTCACGCAGCCCTGAATGTTTCCGCGAAACTGTCCGGCGGGTCTGAAGACCCGGCCTACCTGGCGTCCTCTTGGCCGCGCCACGTAGGCCGTCGTTAGACCCGGCGCCCTAAACCGCCCGATGTAGGTCCTTCGGACCGGTGACCGCGTAACTTTGCCATGTAAGAAGTGCCGAGGTTGCAGCGAATCGCTACGGTTGAGTCGGATGCCGGTTTCCCGGCGCGTGGCGCTAAACGGCCGCGTTCGAAAGATTTAGGCCGAGGTCACCGGACCACCCGAGGTGGCGCCGGTTTTGGAGAACCAGCCGGCATGCACGCACCTGGAAACGGCTGGACGGCGGAGACGCCGGGCCCGGAGGTCCACCCGGACCTGCCGCGTCCGACGTTCGGCGGCCTGCCCCGTGGCCAGAAGTGCGAGCTGGCGACTCTGGCAGCGGCAGCCGTGATGACGACCACCCTGCTCGTGATGCCCTTGATGCCGACCGCTCGGCTCGAGAGCGTTCCGGTCTCCATCCCGCTGTCGCCGGTTCTCTTCACTCCGACCGTGCACTCGTCCCTCCCCGGCTCGTTCGTCCACGTCTCGACCTCCCGGATCGCCGGACCGTCCGTCAGACGGTCGGCCCCACCGCGACCGGTGCGCCCCACGCGCGCCGCAGAGGCTGAAGGCGATCACGGCCGTCTCGCCCGGTTCTTCCTGGGCGACGGCCGTTATCGCATTCAGCCCTTTCCTTCTCCCGACGCCACCCGTTAGCCGCAGTCGCGCTCAGCGCAGCGACAGCAGGTTCGCGAGCAGTCGATACGCCCCCGGCACCGCGTACGGCAGCTGCCGATGCAGCGCGTACGCGAAGTACGTGTAGTGCCCTTTTCCGTACCGCGCGTGCAGCCACCCGCCGCGCTGCGGCGCCTGTCCCCGATCGTGCGTGGCGATGAGCGGCGTATACGCCGCGTCCCACGTCGACCAGAACTTCGATCCGCGCTGCTCCACCCAGCCGTCGAAGTCGGCGAGGGTGATGCGGTTCGGCGTGGTGAACACCGGATCGGCGGGCGCGAGGATCTCGACCGGCGAGTCTTCTTCCGACACTTCCTCCGCATCTGCCGGCAGCGACGCCGGGTAGGGCGCCTGCTGCGCCGGCACGAACTCCTGGGTGTTGTAGAGCACGATCAGGTTGCCGCCGCCCTTCACGTAGTCGAGCAGGCGCCGGTTGTGGGTGACGAGATCGTCGCGGACCGCATACGCGCGCGTGCCGGTGATGATCGCGTTGAAGCGGGACAGATCGGCGGTCGCGAGATCCGATGCACCCAGCAGCTGAACCTTCACGCCAAGCTGCGTGAGGCCGGCAGGCACCTCGTCGCCGATCCCCATCACGTAGCCGACGGTCAGGCCCGGCGCGATCGCGACCTCGACGCCGCGCACCGTGGCGGACGCGTCGCGATACAGGTAGCGCGTCTCGAGATCGCGATGCTGCAGCACGTCGTATCCTTCGCGGAACTCGCGTCCACCGGCGGCGGCGACCGCCGTGATGCGGTATTCGCGATCGGCGACGTCTGGCACCGTGATCGTGAATGGAAACGCCGTGCGCTCGCCCGCGCGCGCCAACCGAAATCGATATGACGTCGGGTCGACGCGCCATCCGGAAGGCACCTCGAGCGCCACGGTTCCACTCGTCTCATCCGCGTTGCCGACGATCTCGGTCGCCACCGTCAGCGTCGCGCCGGATCGAGCCCGCGGCACGACAATTCGTGCCGGTGACAGCCGGACGCCGACGGCCGGCACGACCGCCAGGGCGCGCGTGTCATACCCATACGGAAGATTCGCCTCGAGTCGGGTGACGGGCTGCCGGAGCTCGATGCGCATGCCTTCGATCGCGAACGAGGCGACGGCCGTCAACGCGTCATCGACATCGCCGTCGCGCTTCATATCACGCGCGATCGTGTAGCGCGCCTCCTGGATCGATCGCCGCGTGAATGCCGGGCGTGTCAACCCGGCATCGCGCGGCACGGTGACCGTCAGCGCCGTGATGACCGGGATGTTTTCGGACGCGCTGGACGAAGCGTCGCCATGGATCTGCCATTCACCCGGCGCGTCGAGCGTCATGTGAACGTCTGTCACCGCGATCGGGCTGCGGTTCGTCAGCTCGGCGCGGACCTCGAACGTCTGTCCGGGCACGACCGGCGGCATCACGATCGGCGGCGCGAAGGGACTGGCGGGCGGCTTCGACCCGGCCGGCTGCGCACGTGCGGTGAAGGCGATCCCAAGCGCCGCGACGATGGCGTCCTGGATCTGACGTTCCTTCACACGCAGCACGAATGCGACGTCGGGATCACCGCTCACGCACGGCAGCACGTCACGCGTGGCCGCGAGCGCGCGCGTCAGCGCGGGCACCGCGGCTGACGGGTTGGTCATCGAGAAATCGGCGGCGGCGGTGCGGACGTGCTGCTCGATTGCCACGAGTGCTGCTTCCACGCCGGCGGGCGGCGACGTGCGGAACACGCGAAACACACCAGGCAGGCTGATGTCGATGCCGTCGAAGAAGCTCGTCTCCTTCGCGGGCGCGTCGACGCGCGACTCCAGGCGCTTGTAGTAGAGGACGGCGGCACCCGCTTGCGGCACGTAGCGGCCGCCGTTCTGCGATCGCTGGAAGCTGAGACCGAGGCGCGCGACGTTCGCGTACGAATCGCCGAGCACCGGATCGTAGGCGCCGGTATCGATCTTCAGCGTCCAGTCTTCATTGGCGCGCACGCCGCCCATGTACAACTTCAGCGGCTGCCACGGACCGAGGCCTTCGGCGATCTGTTCGGGGAACCGCGCCGGATCGCCGGCCGCGGCAAACGCCTCTTTCGTGACGAGTCCCGCAGCCTGGTGATTGCCGTGTCCGTCGCGATCGTTCCCCTGGAAGCGCGACACGAGCACAAACGGACGATCCTGACGGATCACCCGGACGACCTCGCGCAGCACATCCTCCCTGCCCCACTTCTCCAGCGCTTCATCGAGCCGCTTCGAAAACCCGTAGTCGACCGCCGTCGTGAAGTACTGGCGATCGACGCCGTAGTAGCGATCGGCAATCGCGAGCTCCTCGGTGCGAATCAGCCCGAGCGCGTCGAACAGTTCGGCGCCGATCGCGTTGTCGCCTGACTCGCCGCGCGTCAGCGTCAGCATGCCGACGCGCGCACCCACGCCGCGGCTCATCATCGCCAGCATGCCGCCGTGCTCGTCGTCTGGGTGGGCGGTCGTGTGCAGCAGGCTCGCCGTCGACGACAGCTTGCGCAGCAGCTGGAAGGCCCGGGCCGCCCCCGCATCCGGCGGCGCCGGGTGCGCGCCGACGGGCATCAGCAGCGCACACGTCGCCGCCGTCATCACCACGAGTCGAATCATGACCTTGGTCCTCCGCGAGATCTCGCGCGCGCGGCGCATGGGAGCACAGCTTACCGCGCAATGAGAACGCCGAAAGGCTAGGCCCGCCTATCCAGGTGGATAGAAGGCCGCGCCCCTGTCTCACCTGCTCTCGCGAAGTTTCCAGCGTTTCGCGCAGCTTCGAGCCATCAGCGATCGGGACAACCGCTTGCCTCAGAGGTCTCGTGCGGCCCCCGCCGATGACGGCGGGCGCGACCCGCTCCAATCACAAACCAAGGTACCCGCTCCCCTGGGAGAACCGCATGAAGACTCCGGTTGCTTCTCTACTCATCGTCGCTGCCGAAACCCTCGCGCTGCACGCGCAGGTCAATGTGCTCACGAACCGGTACGATCCGCAACGGACCGGCGCCAACCTCCACGAGACCATCCTGAATGTCGCGAACGTCAATCCGACGCAATTCGGCAAACTGTACTCGTATCCGGTCGAAGGATCCGTCTACGCACAGCCGCTCTACGTCTCTGGCGTGACGATCGCCGGGGCCGTCCGCAACGTCCTCTACGTCGCGACGATGAACGACAAGGTGTACGCGTTCGATGCCGACTCGACGTCGCCGGCGCCATTGTGGATGCGCGACTTCACGTCGCCGCCGGCCATCACGCCGGTGCCGATCACGGACATCGTCACCGATCCCAACCTGAACATCGTCGGCAACGTCGGCATCCAGAGCACGCCGGTGATCGACGACGACCACAAGACGATCTATCTCGTCGCCCGCACGAAGGAGAACGGCGCCTATGTGCAGCGGCTGCATGCGCTCGACATCACGACCGGCTCCGAGCAGAGCGGCAGTCCCGTCGCGATCCAGGCGACCGCTCCCGGCACGGCGCCGGATGCGACGGCCGGTCCCACCGGCTCCGTCATCAACTTCGATCCGAAGATGCAGGCGCAGCGCGCCGGCCTGGCGCTAACGAACCACGTGGTGCTCGTCGCCTGGGCCGCACACGAGGACCTCGTCCCGTCGCATGGATGGATCATGGGATTCGACGCGACGACGCTGGCGCGCGTCGGCGTCTTCGCGGTCGCGCCCGACGACTATCTCGCCGGTATCTGGCAGGGTGGGCGCGCGCCGACGATCGACGCCGATGGGTTCGCGTACTTTGCGACCGGTAACGGCAAGTGGGACGGCCAGCACAACTACGGCGACTCTCTCCTCAAGTTTTCTGTGGGTCCTGGCGGTCTGTCGCTCGTCGACTACTTCACGCCGGCAAACGAGTACTACCTCAATCGCGACGATGACGACCTCAGTGGATCGGGGTTCACGTTGCTTCCCGGTACCAACGTGCTGCTGGGCGGCGGCAAGGAAGGCGTGCTCTACCTGCTGAACAAAGACAAGCTCGGTCACCAGGTGGCATACGACAAGAACGCCCTTCAGAAGTTTCCGGTCAACGGACACGTGATGGGCGGCCCCGTCTACTGGCGAACCGATACGCAGCAATTCGTTTACAACTGGGCCGAAGATGATTCGCTCAAGGCATACGAATTCACCGGCACGACCATCGACAGGACGCCGCTTGCCGACGGACAGATCGTGTCCGCCGGACATCCCGGCGGATCGCTGACGATCTCCTCGAACGGGTCGAACGCCGCCACCGCGATCGTCTGGGCCTCGATGCCGACCAGCGAGAACGCGAAGCACGGCCTGCACGCCGGCGTCCTCCGCGCGTTCGACGCGCTGACCCTCAAAGAGCTGTGGTCGAGCGAGCGCAATCCGGCGCGCGATCGCGCCGGGACGCTGATGAAGTTCGTGCCGCCGGTGGTCGCGAACGGCCGCGTCTATCTGCCGAATCACGACGGCGCGGTAAACGTCTACGGGCTGTTCACGCCGGACTTCACCGTCGCGGCCGCGCCACCGCGGCAGGTCGTTGCACCCGGCGGCACCGCGAGCTTCCCCGTCAACGTCGGGTCGATCGCCGGCTTCGCCGGACCAATCGCGCTCGCCGCGAGCGGCACGCCCTTCGGCGCAGCCGTCACGTTCACACCGGCCTCTCTTGCCGGCGCCGGCACGTCGACGATGACGATCGTGGTGCCGGCGAACGCAGCACCGGCGCCCTACGCGATTACCGTAAGTGGCATCAGCGGCACTCTCGCGCACTTCGCGGCGCCCGTGACCCTCGACGTGAACGCACTCACCGGGAGCGGCGCGATCGGCATCGACTTCGTCGGCAACGGCGTGGCCATGACGGCGTCCGAGCGAGCCGGCGTGGTGCCGATCGCGAACTGGAATGCCGCGCCGGGCGGCTCGCGTGCGACCCCGCTCGTGCTGGTCGACGAGCGCGGCGCTGTCACGACCGCCTCCGTGACGTGGACGGCCAACGGTCCATGGGCCGTGCCGCTCGTCGATCAACCCGGCGACGTGCGGCTGATGATGGGCTATCTCGACACGAGCAGCACGTCGACCACCATGGTCACGGTGTCCGGGCTCATGCTGCGCACCTACGACGTCTACGTCTATGTCGACGGCGACAACCGCACTTACGATCGCAGCGCTGCCTACACGATCACGCCGAGCGGCGGCGCCCCGCTGACCGCCACCTTGACGGACGTCGCGAGCACGAACTTCGCCGGCACGTTCGTGATGGCCACCAACGGCATCGGCAATTACCTGAAATTCCGGGTCACCGCGGGAGGGTTTACGCTGGCTGCAGCGCCGACGCTGCCGGCCGCCGGCACCCGCCGCGCGCCCGTGAATGCGCTGGAGATCGTCCCCGTCGCGGTCGAGGGCCCACCCGTTGCGATCAACGTGAACTTCGTCGGCAACAGCCCGCTCGCGATGGCCGGCACCGAGACGGCCGGCGTCGTCGCTTCCGCCAATTGGAACAATGCGCCGGGCGCGCTGCGCACGATCCCGTTCGCGCTGGTGGATACCACGGCACGTGCGACAGGCACGACGGTGACATGGAGCAGCAACAACGTGTGGGCGCTGCCGATCACCGACGAACCTGGCAACCGGCGCATGATGGGCGGCTATCTCGACACGACCAGCACGTCGGCGACGACGGTTACGGTATCCGGGCTGCCGCTTCACACCTATGAGGTCTACGTCTACGCCGACGGGGACAATCGCACCTACGATCGCACGGCGTCGTACGCGATCAGCGGACCAGGGGTCGTTCCCGCGACCGCGACGCTGACCGATCGCGCGGGCACGAACTTTTCCGGAACGTTCACGCCGGCCTCGGCCAGCTACGGCAACTACGTCGTGTTCTGTATCACCGGCACGGCGTTCACGATCAAGGCGACGCCCGTGTCAGGGACGAACCCGCGTGCGCCGGTGAACGGGCTGCAGATCGTGCCGCGGTGAGATCACGAAAGGCAGGCATAAATGAAAAAGGCGGAAGCCTTGCGGCTTCCGCCTTCTTCGCGTTCCGTCTTCCGTCTTCCGTCTTCCGTCTTGTTAGAACCGCGTTTCCCACACGCCGCGCCCATACGTGGCGACGCGCAGGTAGCTGCCGTCCGGTGGCATATACAGATCGGCGACCGTGACGATCGGCAGTCCCTGGCCGAACAGATGCCACGACGTGCCGCCGTTGGTCGTCTCGTAAACGCCGATCCACGTCGCGGCATACACCGTGTTGCCGCTCGGATCGCGCGGGCTGACCAGCATCCGCGAGATCGGCACCGGCGGAAGACCGCTGCTGGCCGCCGTCCACGTGTTGCCGCCGTCGGTCGACTTGATGGCACGCAGCGCGGTGCCAATGGGCGCCTCGTTGCCGACATACATCGTCGTGTTGCTCGCGTAGGCCAGCGTCGCGTTGAACCCGGGCCAACCGGTCGCGAGATTCGTCAGCACCTTGTTGACGAACGTCGTGCCGCCATCATTCGTGAACCACAGGTTGCCCGAGTTCCCGAGCACGCCGAAGTGATCGAGATCGACCGGGCTGATCCCCATGGGATGCCAGCCGGCGCGCAGCGCCACCGTGTGGATCGGCGGTCCCTTCGGATCGGGATTCGGGACCGTCGGCGTCTCGAAGACAGCCTTCCAGCTCGCCGCGCCGTTCGTCGTGCGATAGAGCTTGAACCGCGTGCGGTGCAGGTACGTGAGGCCGCTCGGATCCGCCGCAGCCGTCGGCGTTTCGATCGAGGTCACGAAGTAGTTGTTGGGCGGATCGAAGAACTCGTCGATGCCGGTCCAGCCGACCAGCCACTTGCGGTCGACGCTCGGCGGATTGAGGGGAGTGCGGAAGATGAACGAATAGACATAGCTGCCCATCGTCAGGAGATCGTTCGCCTGGCTCCACGCGACGCCGAAGCCATCGCCGCCGAACACCTGGTTGTAGGTGCCGCTGGTGCCAACGCGCAGGCGTGTGCCGTTGTCCTGCAGCCCGATCAGCACGTCGTCGCTGTGCTTGGGATTGCCGGCGAGCGCATAGATCAGATATGACGCAATGCCGTCATTCTTCTGGCTGCTGAACGTGTTCCCGCCGTCAGTGCTGACGAAGAGACCGCCGTCGGTGCCGAAGAGGAGCGCCGGCGCACCGTTCAATCGCGCGAATGCGGCCGTATGGAAGTCGGCGTGCACATAGGGCAGCCTGAACTGCGCGAGCCAGTTGCTCTTCAGCCGCCACGTGCCGCCGCCGTCGGTCGACTTCGCGGAGCTCAATTGTCCGCCGACGTACACGGTGTTGCGGGAGGCATCGTTCGGATCGACGAGCAGCATCTGGTTGTAGAAGGCCTGGCCGGCCATGATGTCCATGTTCGGCTGGTCTTCGTTCGGGTTGACCGGCACCTTCCCTACCCACACGGGGTCACCCTTTGGTTGCGGCTCGTAATGGCCGAGACCGATCGCCGTCCAGTTCAGTCCGCCGTCCGTCGAGCGGAACAGATCCCTCTGCGCAGCGTCCCCCGTCGTCGCCGCGAACGCGTAGACGACGTTGTCGCCCGGCGCGCCGACCGCGAGCGTCGTGCGGCCGATACCACTCAGGACGTTTCCGCCATTCGGGATCAGTGACCAGCTTGCCCCCTGATTCGTGGAGATGACGAGCGTGCCGACACCGCTGTTGGTCCGCGACGCGAGCCAGCCGGCAGACGTGCGCTGGATGCTCCAGAACTGCCCGCCGACCAGCGGCGTGAACGATGCGCCGCCGTCCGCGGAACGGAACAGCGCGCCGTTGGTCGCCGCGAGCACGATCTCGGTCGCGCCGCTCGTGTCGACCTTCAGATCGCGCACGGTCGTGACGCCGGTCAGTGGCGCCACGGAGGTCCACGTCTCACCGCCGTTCAGCGACTTGTAGACGAAGCCACCCACGCCCGGATCGAACGGATCGCCGGTTCCCAGGTAGATCGTCTCGGGACTCTTCCCCATCACGGCGCTGCCGCCGGAGGTGCTGAGAATCGAGTCGGTCATCGCGCGCCAGGTTGGACGCGGCGCGCTGAAGTTGGTCGTCTTCCACAAACCGCCGCTCGAGGTGAGTGCGTAGACGACGTCGTCGTTCGCGGGATTGACGAGGAAGTTGCGCATGCGCCCCGTGTCGGATTCATTGACGCGCACGCCGTTCTGCAGCCACTCCGACCGATCGGGACCGATGTTGGTCCACGCGCCGCCGCTCGCAGGCTTGATCGCGCCGCGTCCCGCGGGGCCGAACTCCGCCCGCTGCGCCTCGGCGGCCGCCATCAGGGTCTGCATGAATTCCGGGGTGAGATCTCCGCCGAACTGCTCGCGCATCGCTTCACGGCGCGCGAACGCATCATCTTTGATCTTCTCGTTGGCACCGCCGACGCTCAACGACGGCTTGTACTGGCTGACGTACGCATCGTCTCTGGGTACCGCTGCCTGCTGCGTCTGCGTGAGCGCCGTGGCGGTGGCGGCGATCAGCATGGCGACGCAAAGTCTCCACTTCATAGATTGAGATCCTCCCGCGAGCTACGTGTTGGCCGGTCGAGTCGGGTGTGAGGCTGAGCGCAGGATTCTACTACTAACAATCGGAGCGACGCGCAGATGGCGCCAGATGGGCGTAAAACGAGCGTTTTTGAATAGCCGGGGCGAACGGATCGGACGAATGCCGGGGCGGTGGCGAATCCACCGCCCCGGCATTGATATATCAGTATTGGCGGATCACCCGACCGTCGGCGGTCACGCGCAGCGTGACCTTGTCGCCATCCTTGGAGTTCACCTGGAAACCCTGGACGACCGCGAACCAGCGCCCCGGCGTGGGATCCGCGACATCAATGCGCTCCGGGCTGTTCAGCGTCGCACCGTCCGTCGTGAGGCTGCCATCCTCGTTCGTCAGCAGCTTCCCGTCCGGCTTGACCAGGAACACATCCAGATCGTTCGCGGGATACGAGCCCCAGTCCGCTTCCCACGATCCTTCCACCGACAACTGCTTCGTGCCCGCCGCCACCGTAAACGGCAGAGACACCGTCTGACCGTCCGCGATCCGTGACCTCGCCGTCCGGCCCGCGTCGGGCGCCAGGATCGACGAGATCTTGACGCTGGCCGCCACCGTACTCGCATTCGTCCAGTCGCCGTTGAGGGTCACCCGCATCACGCCCGGCTCCGGTCGGTCGATCGTGTAACTGGAGCCGCTCCTCAGCAGATCGAAGACCTTGTAATCACCGGTCTCGCCAATGCCGCTGGTCTTCGCGGAATGCACGGCGACCAGCAGGTCGTCTCCGAACAGCTCGTTCTGCGTGGTGCCGAGCGTGACGTCTCCGACTGTGATGACGACCGCGGCGGTGTTCGGCTCGACGCGATAGAAGATTTCGTAGCGCTGGCCGGGCAGGAGCGACCCGGTCGAGCGTCGCACGCTGCCTTCGAGGACGTCGATGCCGATGCGTTCGTAGTTATTGGCGACGTCCCTGTTGCTGAATCCGGGGAGACCGGCAACGTCCGGCGTCATCATCGTCGCCAGCAGCGCCCGCGCGGCGGCGGCATTCACGAAGCCCGTGCCGCGGTCCTCGAGCCTGCTGCCGTCATTGAGGGCCGAGCGGTCGGCCGTGAGAATCAGCGCGTTGCGAACCTGGCGGGCGGTTGCATTCGGGACCGCCTGGCGCAGGACGGCGGCAATGCCCGCGACGGTCGGTGCGCTGAAGCTCGTGCCGCTCGCGATGCTGACCGTGTTGACGCTCGCGCCCAGTCCCTGTCCGAAGCTGGCGAATCCATTCGCGACGATGTCGGGATCGGGACGGCCGTCGGCGTTCGGGCCACGCGAACTGAAGAACGCGGTCTGCGTGCCGCCGAACGGACGGAACGCCACGCCGCCGCCCGGTCCGAGCTGAATCTCGCGCAGGATGCGCTCGTGCACTGCCGTCGACGCGGCGCCGACCGTCAGGGCGCCGAAGCCGCTGCCGGGGCTGCCGATCGTGTCGCCGCTCGGGCCCTGATTGCCCGCGCTCACCACCAGGACGATGTCGTTCTCGAGAAACGCGTTGGTCATTTCGTCCTGGACGTCGCGCCCCGGGAACAGCGTGACGCCGCCCAGGCTCATGTTCGCGACGCGAATGTTGAGGGCGTTGAAGCTGCCATCGGGGTTCTGCGATTCGCTGGCGCCGCCGTCATACGCGCGGCGGAGATCGATGACCCGCTCCATCGCGGCGAGAACCGCCGACTGGCGGCCGCTGCCGTCGGTGTCGAGCACACGCACCGCATAGATGCTCGCGTTCGGGGCGGATCCAATCATCGGCACACGATTGCCGGACAACACACAGGACGGGCAGTGCGCGCTGATCCCCGCGAGGAACGCCGAATCCGGCGCGAACGTGAACGTCACGTTCGCGGAAATCATGCCCGCGACGAAGGTGCCGTGGCCGTTGTTGTTCGGATTGCTGTACCCGAGCCCGTCGTTGACGAAGTCCTCGCCGCCGATCACCGAGTTGTCGAGCGAGAGGTGAGGGAACCCCGGCCGGATGCCAGTGTCGATGACCGCGACCTTCATTCCCGTGCCGGTGAATCCCGCCGCCAGTAGCGGCTGAACGTTGGTCTCCACGTTGTTGATGGTGAAGGCAGCCGGTCCGACTTCGGCCGACCGCAGCGTGTCCGAGTCCGCGTCGACCGTCGTCGCGCCGACGACTTCCTCGCCCGCCACGAGACCGGCGCCACGGACGTCGCGCGGCATCGGAATCGCGTGAACGTAGAGATCTTTCCGGATCGCGCCGGCATCGACCAGTGCCCGCGTCGTCGGCAGTGAAAGATCACTGACGTCCGCCACGACCGCAGTCACATACTTGTAGCGGCGGAGAAGGCGGCCTCCGTCCTGCTGCACGGCTTTCGCGACGGATTCGCACGACTGCCCGCATTTGATGATCACGCGTTCGGCAAACGCCGGCGTCGCCAGGGCTGACGCCAGGCACACGAAGACAAAAATTCGGCGCATTTCTTCCTCTCCCCCGAGGGCCACTGATTTTGTGTGAAGCGAAGGCGGCGATTGTAATAGCAGGTCGTATGCCGCGGACCAGAAATCCAGCTGCGCGCGCGGGCTTTCGAGGATTTTCTATGGAAGTATCGCGGGTCGGGAGCGATCGCGCGCTCGCTGTCCGCGATCACGGCGTCGGAAAGAAATCTGCGAATCGGATGACTTTGCCGTGCCTATCGGAGAACTTCTCGGCCCGAATTCACCTGAGCGGTTTCGACT
>JBKPRU010000312.1:0-12887 GCA_046734675.1 Acidobacteriota bacterium | reverse complement strand
CGTCCAGACCGGCCGCCAGCGCGACGCGGCCGAGGCGCTCCATGGTCCCGTGATGAACGCGCACGCGCGCACCGTGTTTCAGCGGCGGCGCATCCGGGAGGATCTCGATGAGGGCGTCGAAGCGCCGCGTCGGCTCGAGCGCGCCGTCGACGGTCAGCGTTTCGCCGCGCTGCAGGTCGGCCACCTCCACGCCCGCCAGGTTTACCGCCACCCGCCGCCCCGCCGACGCCGCGTCCTGCTCGGTCCCGTGCACCTGCATGCCGCGGACCTTCACGCGGCGTTCGGATGGAAGCGCAA
Source organism: Acidobacteriota bacterium (assembly GCA_046734675.1). GTDB lineage: Bacteria > Acidobacteriota > Vicinamibacteria > Vicinamibacterales > 2-12-FULL-66-21 > QHWT01. Next base: position 12,590 of record JBKPRU010000312.1, on the reverse strand, counting down.
CCAGCTCCTGCTCGGTGTGGATTGCGCCGGAGGTCAGCGTGCCGGTCACGACCGTGCCGAACCCGCGCATCGAGAACACACGATCGACGGGCAGCCGTGGCACGCCCATCGCCTCGCGCTCCGGCACACGCGCCGCGACGCGCGCCAGGGCGGCGCGAAGATCGTCGAGGCCCAGCGAGGTCTTGGCCGACACCGGCACGATCTCCGCCGACCCGAGCGGCGAGCCGGCCACCAGCTCGCGCGCCTCGAGCGTGACGAGCGCCAGCGTGTCCGCATCGACGAGATCCGCCTTCGTCAGCGCGATCACGCCGTCAGGGATCTGCAGCAGGCGGCAGATCGCGAAGTGCTCGCGGGTTTGCGGCTTCACGGACTCGTCGGCGGCAATCACGAGCAGCACCGCGTCGATGCCGCCGACGCCCGCCAGCATGTTCTTCACGAACCGCTCATGCCCGGGCACGTCGACGAATGCGACGTTCACGCCGCCAATCACCGCGTGCGCGAACCCGAGGTCGATCGTGATGCCGCGCGCCTTTTCTTCTTTCAGCCGATCCGGGTCCGTGCCGGTCAGCGCGCGGACGAGGGTGCTCTTGCCGTGATCGATGTGACCGGCCGTCCCAATCACGATTGAGCGTGCCGTAGTCATCCGCGCGACTTCCTCGGCTTCTTCAGCGCCCGCTCGCGCCGCCCGGGGCGCTGCGCGCGCTTGCCCGCCTTGAGATGCCGCTCCCGCTTCGGCTCCGCCTTGCTGCGGCGCGGTCCGCGGTTGCGTTCGGAGGCGCGCACCTTCTCCAGGATCTCGACCAGCCCCAGATCCACCTGGCGCCGTTCCATGTCGACTTTGATCACCTGCACGCGCACCTTGTCGCCCAGGCGGTAGACCTGGCCGGTGTTTTCGCCGCGCATGATGTGCGCGCGCTCGACGAACCGGTAGTAGTCGTCGGCCATCGTCGAGACGTGGACCATGCCTTCGACGAAGTGCTCGATCAGCTCGATGTAGAGCCCGAAGGCGGCGACGCCGGTGATGTAGCCCTCGAACTCGTCGCCGACCTTGTCCGCCATGAAGCGAACCTTCTTCCACTGCACCAGCTCGCGTTCGGCATCGTTGGCGCGGCGCTCGCGCTCCGACGTGTGCCGGGCGATCTCGGGCAGATCCTCGCTCAACTCCTCGACCCGCTCATCCGACATGCCGCGCCGTGATTCACGCAGCGTCCGGTGGACGATCAGATCCGGGTAACGGCGGATCGGCGACGTGAAATGCGTGTAACTCTCAGCGGCGAGGCCGAAGTGTCCGAGGTTCTGCGGATCGTAGCGCGCCTTCTGCATCGTCCGCAGCATCAGGAACGCGATCGGTTTCTCCTCGGGCTTGCCCTGGATGCGTTCGACCAGTTTCTGAAAATGCCGCGGCCGAACTTTGTCGGCCGGGGCGCTCAGGCCGTAGCCGAGCGTCGAGATGAACTCCTCGAACTCCTCCACCTTGAGCGGGTCGGGCTCCTCGTGGACGCGATAGAGCGTCGGCACGTCGCGCTCGTCGAGGTGCTGCGCCACGGTTTCGTTGGCGACCAGCATGAACTCTTCGATGATCTTGTGCGCGACGTTGCGTTCCGCCGCGATGATCTCCTCGACGAGGCCTTCGTCGTCGAGGACGATCTCCGGCTCCTTCAGGTCGAAATCTATGGACCCGCGGCGCCGTCGCCGCTGATTGAGAATCTGAAACAGCTCGTTCATCGTCTCGAACATGGCGACGAGATGGCTGTACTTCTTCGTGACGACGGGGTCGCGCTCGGTGAGGATCGCGTTGACGTCCGTATAGGTCATGCGCTCGTCGCTGTGGATCACGCCGTCGTGGATCTCGTAGCGGAGGACGTCGCCCTGGCGGTCGATCTCCATGAGGCACGACTGCACCAGTCGATCGACCTTCGGGTTGAGGCTGCACAAGCCGGTCGACAGTTCGGCGGGAAACATGTGGACGGCGCGTTCGGGGAAATACACCGAGGTCGCGCGGTCGTAGGCTTCTTCGTCGAGCGCGCCGCCTTCGGGCACGTAATGCGCGACATCGGCGATGTGGACGCCGAGCCAGTAATGCCCGTTCGCCAGGCGCTCGATCGTGATCGCGTCGTCGAAGTCGCGCGCGTGCTCGCCGTCGATCGTCACGGTCGTCAGCGGGCGGAAGTCGGTGCGGCCTTTGAGGTCCTTCTCCTTGACGGCGTTTCCCAGCCGGTTCGCTTCTTCGATGGCATCGGGACTGTGCTGATCGGAGATGCCGTACTTGCGGATGATGATCTCGGTGTCGACGCCCGGCTCGTCGATGTCGCCGAGCACCGTGGCGACGCGGCCGAGCGGGCTGCGCGTCGGCGTCGGAAACCGGGTAATCTCGGCGACGACCATGTCGCCGGGCTGCGCGTCGCCGCGCTCGTCGCCGGGGATCAGCAGGTCCATGATCAGCCGGCGGTCGAACGGCACGAGGAACCCCATGCCCGACTCGTCGACGTCGAAGCGGCCGACAATCGTCGACGACCCGCGCGCCAGGATGCGGACGATCCGTCCTTCGGCGCGGTCCGCGCGCATGCTTTCGATGCGCGCGACGACGCGGTCGCCGTGCATCGCCTGATTGAGGTTGTTGCCGGCGATGAAGATGTCGCCCGACAGGCCGTCGACGGCGCGATCGGGGACGACGAACCCGAATCCGCGCGGATGGGTCTGAATCCGCCCGACCACGAGGTTCATGCGGTCCGGCAGGCCGAAGCGGTTGCCGCGCGTCTGAATGAGGTGGCCGCTCTCGACTAGGCCTTCGAGCAGCCGCTTCAGCGTCGCGCGCTGCTCGCGCGGCATCCTGAGCCGCTGCATCAGCTCCCGCGCGGTGGCGGGATGGTCGACTTTCTCACGTATCGCGTCGAGTAATTGCTCGCTATTCACGGCCACAGATATCCGTCGCAGGCCGGGTCTTCCGCCTTGGCGCGGACGCTTCGGCGAGACGCGCCGTAGCCTTGGCAGAGGCGGTCAGACCCGGCGGATCGCCACAGAAAAACACACGCCACAGAAAACACAGAAGAACACACAAGAATCCAAATACAAAATCGTCCTCAGTCGAAAACCCAACCGACGTGCCCATCCCGTCCACTAACGACCGTGTGAGCGCTGCCGAGACCCGGATCGCATCCGACCTGGAACTGGTGCTGCGAGCCCAGGCCGGAGACACCGAGGCGTTCGGCGCGCTCGTGGACCGCAACCGGCGGGCAGTGTTCCGCGCAGCACTGGCGGCGCTGCGATCGGCAGACGAGGCGGACGAGGTCGCACAGGAAACGTTCGTGACGGCGTTTCAAAAGCTCGGCCACTTCCGCGGCGAGGCGGCATTCCGGACCTGGCTGCTGGCGATCGCATGGCGCAAGGCGATCGATCGGCGGAAGCGGCTGTCGCGATGGTTCCAGCGGCTCGCGCTGCCGCCGCAGAGCGACGAGGGACAGGAGCGGGACGTGACCGAGCAGCTGCCGTCGAAGGCGCCGTCGCAAGAAGACGCGCTCGTCTCCGCCGACCTGCAGCGGCACGTGAAAAAGCTCATCGCGTCGCTCCCGCCGAAGCTCCGCGATGCGCTGCTGCTCGCCGGATCGGGCGACCACACGTACGACGAAATCGCCGCGATGCTGAAGATTCCCACCGGCACGCTCAAGTGGCGCGTCTCCGAAGCGCGCCGGGTGCTGAAGCAGAAGCTGGCTAGTGCGGGGTATGACCGTGAATAAAGAGGATGCCGGAGCACGGATGGAGGACGGCCGGTTCGACACCGCCATCGATCGCGCCGTGCGCGAGCTGATGAGCGTCGAGCCCCGCGGCGACTTGCGCGGACGCGTGCTCGACGCGATCGAACGTCCGCGCCGCCGGTTCTCGTGGACGTGGGTGCTGGCGCCGGCGGCCGCTGTTGCGATCCTCGTGATCGCCGTCGTGCTCATGCGTCCCGCGACTCGAACCGAAGTCCCACGCACCGCAACGGACATCGTGCTGCGGGCGCCGCAAACACCGCCGAAAGCGCCAAGCGTCGCACGGCGTGAAGAGCGGCGCGCCCCATCGCCTGCGCGATTCGCGGCGCCGCGAGAGCGCCACGCACACGCGGCGGCGCTCGTTGCCGACGACACGATGTTCAGCAACGCACGATCCGAAGGTTTCGCGGTCGTCGACGCGCTCGCCCCGCCGGCGCCGTTGCGCATGGACACGATTCCCGATCCCGGTCCAGCGACACCGCCGGATCTGGATATCGCGCCGCTTCGTCTGGCGCCGCTGGAACTCAACGCCCTGACCGAGACGCCGCACGAGCGGCAGGAGTAGATGATGAAGAGATTGGTTGGAACGTGCCTCGTGATCCTGTGCATGGCGCTGCCCGTCGCGGCGCAGGAATCCGATCAGCAGAAGCCGAAAGAACAGCCGCGGCCCGCCGCACAACAGCCGAAACCCACTCCGTCCGAGGAGCCCGCGATCCCGCAGGGCCGAGCCGAAGGACAGATGGCAAACGTGCGGATCGAATTGACGATCACCGATCAGCGCGGCGATGCGCCATCCATCAGCAAAACCGTGTCGATGGTGACGACGGATCGCACGCCGAGCCGCGTCAGGACCCGCGGCGACATCCTGACGCCCGGCATGGGACCGCGTCCCGTGATTCTGAACGTGGATGCGCGGCCCTCCATCCTGCCCCGGGACAGGGTGCGGGTGGAGCTCACGATCGAATACCAAGTGCCAGGAGAGCGAGGCGACGCGGCGTCCGAGAAAGCCACGGCGCCGAGCGTGAACGAGAGCCTCTCGGTCATCCTCGAGGAAGGCAAGCCGCTGATGATCTCGCAGTCAGCAGACCCGCTTACCGACCGCCGCGTGAAGGTCGAAGCGAAGGTCACGATTCTGCGCTGAAGGAGTTACTTCGACGTCGCAACCTGAATGGCTTTGAGCGCCTCGTTGGCCTGGTTGTTCGCGTTCGGATCCAACCGGCCGGCGAGGCGTTGTGCTTCCTGAACGTGCGCCAGCGCCGCGTTGAGGCTTTCGGCCGCATCACGGTTGTCGTCCTGCTGGAACCGATCGCGCGCCCTCGTCAGCGGCGTCTTCGCCTCGTCGAGTTGCCGCTGCGCATCGCCGAAGTTCACGTTGTAAAGGCTGACGCGCGCTTCGAGCAGCTTGCCGCGCGCCTCGGCGATGTCGAGCTGCTGCTTGGTCTCGTCGACCGCACGCTGCGCCGCGAACCGGCCGGCCGCCCCCCACGCAAACCCAAGCCCGAGCACGACGATCACGATGACGAGGAACGTAAGGAGGAGTTTCAGGCGCGCCATACGACCATTATGGCCTGCAGAGGAAGATCTGCACGTCGCCGACATTCGTGCCGGTCGGTCCGGTGACGATGAGATCGCCGACCGTCTGGAAGAACGGATACGCGTCGTGTGCGCGGAGCGACGACGCGGCGTCCAACGCACGGGCCCGCGCACGTGCGAGCGTCGAGGCGTCGACCACGGCGCCCGCGGCATCCGTTGGGCCATCGATGCCGTCGGTGCCCACGCTCGCGAGCGCCCACGCGTCCGACGGCAGATCTTCGAGCGCTGCGGCCAGGGCGAACTCCTGGTTGCGTCCCCCTTTGCCCGCACGGCCTTCGATCCGAACCGTCGTTTCACCGGACGCAACGACGCACAGGCGCGGCGGCGCTGACGCAAGACGCGCCCTCACGTCCGTCATGAACGCACGCGCCGCCTCGCGAGCTTCGCCGAGTGTCGGCCGCTCGATGCGCGCGACGTGATAACCACGCGCCCGCGCCGCCGCGGTGACGCCGTCCATCGCGTCGCGGCGGCTGCCGACGAGCAGGTAGTCGTTCGAACGAAGGCGCGCGTCGTCCGGCTTGATCGTCTCGTCGCGCTCCCCCGCGGCTCCTCGTGTCAAATGCTCGCGCACCGCAGGCGGCATCTCGTCGAAGACGCCGCTCGCGCGGAGCGCGTGCACCACATCTGCAAACGTCGACGGGTCGGCGACGGTGGGTCCGGATCCAATCGCGGCCGGATCGTCCTCGACGGGTGCATGCACGTCGGAAATCGCCAGCGTGATGGTCCGTCGCGCTGCAGCAGCCAGCCGTCCTCCCTTGATCGCGGACAGATGGCGCCGGACGGCGTTCATCGTCGCGATCGGCAAGCCGCTGCGGAGCAGCACGCGCGTCGCGGCGATCTTGTCCGCGAGCGTCAGGGCTTCCGCGGGCAACGCGAGCAACGCCGACGCGCCACCCGAGAGCAGCACGACGAGCGGCTCGCCGGAACGACCGGCTTCGGAAGCAATCGTGAGCGCGCGGCGGCCCGCCTCGACACTCGCGTCGTTCGGTTCGGGATGTCCACAGCCGGTATCGGGCGCCGCCACGACGCCAGCGCGGATGCGCGCGCCGAACGCCTCGTCGAACGCAGCAAGCATCGGCGTGACAGCCTTCCCTGCGGCAACGACGGTGATGGAGGTGTCGGATGGAATCAGCGGCGCGTGAGTCGCCAGCGCGCGCGTCGTGAGATGCCGCGCGTCACACGCGCGGATGGCCGCCGCGACCAGCGCGTCGAGGTCGCGACGCACCTCGACCAGCAGTGGCGATGGCTGACCTGCAGCTTCGGTCGGACTCAGTGAAGCTGCTTCGGATCGGACCAGGCCGATAGGCCGGTGACGACGTCAAAAGTTCTCAGAAGCCGGCTCATCACCTGCGACGCGTTGTCCTTCGCGCAGAGATGCTCCAGCTCGCTGAGGACTCGCGCGATCGCGCCGTCCGCATCGGTGATCGCGCGCTCGGAGTAGTACTCACGCTGCCGCGCCAGACATTCGCGGTGCTTGAGGAACTCCTCGCGATAGAAGTCGGCCGTCATCGTGACAGGTGCGCTCAATACCCGATCTGGGCTGACAACGCGTGCCATGCGACTCCTCGCGTGGGGCATACTGGGGTTGGTAGATCGAGTGTATGCGCGAGTAAAAGCGGCTGTCAACGAAACAATGTAGGGAAATGCCTTACAGCTCAGCGGACGCCACGGGCGACGATGAAGCCACCAAGGCAACCAAGCGCCATTCCCCCGAACACGAGCAGCGCCAGGAACTGGGCGGGCACGAAGGAGACGCCGCTCGTCAGGCCGACGGCGTCGGACACGAACGCACCGTAGCGCGCACGGAGCGCAGCAAAGGCTGCCGAAAGCATGACGACGGCAACCAACGCGCCCAACCCACCCTGTAGCAGCCCCTCCATCACGAACGGTCCGCGGATGTAGGCGAATGGCGCGCCGACGAGCTGCATGATTTCAATTTCGTCACGACGCGCCGCCGCGGCCAGGCGGACGACGTTTGCCACCGTGAGGGCGCAGGCGAGCGCGAGCAGCAGTCCGATGATGAGGCCGACGCCGCGCACGACGCTGATTGCCGCGTTCAAGCGCTCGAGCCAGCGGCGATCGTAACGAACGTCCGCCACCCCGCCCATCCCGTTCAGCGTCGTGACGAGGTTGTCGATCGCCGAGCTGGCGCCGCGCGCCTGTTCGTTGAGCCGCACCTCGAAGGACGCGGGAAACGGGTTGCGCTCGAGCGCGGACGCGCCGGCGGCGAGCTCCGGGAAATCGCGCGCGAACTGTCGGCGCGCATCGTCTTTCGAGGACTGCTGGACCGATTCGGCGAGCCCGCTGCCGTCGATCGTCGTGCGGATCGTCGCCACCTGCTCCGGCGTCGCCTCGTCGCGCAGATACACCGCAAGTTCCGCCGCTTCCGTCCAGCGGCCGACCAGGCGCTGCAGGTTCGCATTCACCATCAGGAAGAACCCGAGGACGAACAACCCGGCCGCGATGGTGAGCGTCGAGAGCGCGGCAATGCGGCGGTCGCGCCAGAGGCCGAGCAGGGCTTCGACGACAAAGTACTGCAGCGCGCGCATGGCTAGGCGACCTCCACGATACGGCCGTGATCCAGCGTCAGCGTACGGCGGCCGACGCGGCGAATGAGCTCGCGATCGTGCGTCGCCACCAGCACGGTCGTGCCGCGGGCGTTGATCTCCCGAAAGAGGTTCATGATCTCGAGCGAGAGATCGGGATCGAGGTTGCCGGTCGGCTCGTCGGCCAGGATGATGACGGGATCGTTGACCAGCGCGCGGGCGATCGCGATGCGCTGCTGCTCGCCGCCGGAGAGCTCCATCGGAAACGCGGTCATGCGGTGCTGCAGGCCGACCCACTTGAGCACCTGGAAGGTGCGCCGCTGCTGCTGCGCAGTGGCCATGCCGAGCACGCGCGGCACGAACGCGACGTTTTCGTCGACGCGCTTGTTGGGGAGCAGCTTGAAATCCTGGAAGACGAAGCCGACCGATCGGCGATAGGCCTGCACCTGACGCTGCGTCAGCTGCGCGAGGTCGCGGCCGCCGACAACCAGCCGGCCGCCGGTCGGCACATCGCGCCGGAGCAGCAGCCGGAGCAGCGTCGACTTGCCCGCGCCGCTCGGCCCGGTGAGAAATACGAACTCGCCCTTCTCGATCCGCAGCGACAGGTCGTGCAACGCATAGACGCCGCGGCCGTACATCTTGGAGACGTTCTGCGCTTCGATCACCGCGGCTCCCCGGCCGGCTCCGCGAGATAACGGCGGACGCTCTCGTTCACGTGTCCGGGATCGGCCTTGCCCGCCGTCGCCTTCATCACCTGGCCGACGAGGAACCCGAACGTCTTCGTCTTACCGGCGCGGTAATCCGCGACGGTGGCGGCATGCCCCGCGAGCACGTCGCGGACGATCTTGTCGATGGCGGAGGCATCGCCAATCTTCGCGAGCCCTTCTTCGTCGACGATCGCGCGCGCCGATCGGCCGCCGTCGTACATCTTCTCGAAGACCGTCTTCGCGACCGGACCGGTGATGACGCCCTGCTCGACGAGCGACACGAGCTCGGCGAGTGCGTCCGGCGGCAGCGGCACATCGTCGATGGTCGTGCTCGTGTCCTTCATCTTGCGCAGGACCTCTCCCATGACCCAGTTGCTCGCGGCCTTGGCGCTGCCCGCCTTGGCGGCGACGCGCTCGAAGTAGTCCGCGAGCTTCATCGACTGCGTGAGCACGCCGGCATCGTACTCGGGCAGCTGATACTGCTCGACGAAGCGGCGGCGCCGCGCCTCGGGTAACTCTGGCAGCGTCGATCGAATCTGTTCGATCCACGCTTCCTCGACGACCAGCGGCGGGAGATCGGGTTCCGGAAAGTAGCGGTAGTCGTCTGCTTCTTCCTTGGTGCGCATCACGTGCGTCCGGCCCGCGGCCACGTCCCACAGGCGGGTTTCCTGCACGAGCCGCTGCCCCGCCGTCAGCGCCGCGGTCTGGCGCTCGATCTCGAACTCGAGGGCGCGGTGCACGTGTCGGAACGAGTTGAGGTTCTTCACCTCCGTCTTGACGCCGAATGCGGTCGTGCCTTCCGGGCGGACCGAGACGTTCGCGTCGCAGCGCAGGCTGCCCTCTTCCATGTTGCCGTCGTTCACCTGGAGGGCGACGAGGACTTCGCGGATGCGGCTGAAGGCCTCGGCCGCTTCGGCGGGGGATCGCAGGTCGGGCTGCGACACGATCTCGATGAGCGGCACGCCGCTGCGATTGAAGTCGAGATGCGTGGTGCGTCCCGCGTCACCGGTGCCCTCGTGCAGCGACTTGCCGGCGTCTTCCTCGAGGTGCACGCGCACGATGCCGAGGCGGCGGGTCGTGCCGCCGATCGAGAACTCGATCGCCCCGTCGGTCGCGATCGGCCGATCGTACTGGGAGATCTGATAGCCCTTCGGAAGGTCCGGGTAGAAGTAGTTCTTGCGCGCGAAGATCGATTCGGGGTGAATGCGGCAGCCGAGCGCCAGCGCGGCGCGCGTCGCGAACTCGACGGCGCGGCGGTTCAGCACCGGCAGCGCGCCGGGCAGGCCGAGACAGACGGGACAGAGTTGGGTGTTGGGTTCGGCGCCAAAGCGCGTGCTGCAGCCGCAAAAGATCTTGGTGGCGGTCAGGAGCTGCGCGTGAATCTCGAGTCCGATGACGGGTTCATACGTGCCCACGGATGGGCGATTGTGCCACGACGCGTGCGAACGCGTCCACGATTTCCGGATCGAACTGCGTGCCGCCGCAGCGGACGACTTCGAGACAGGCGTCGCGCGGGCTGATCGCGTCACGGAAGACGCGCGCGTGGGTCATCGTGTCGAACGCGTCGGCGACGGCGATGACCCGCGAGGGCCGCGGGATCTCGTCGCCGCGAAGACCGTCTGGAAAGCCGAGGCCGTCGGTGCGCTCGTGGCTGTGGCGCACGAACGCCGCCGCGGCGGCGAGCCATGGAAACGGCGCGAGCAGGTCGAAGGCAATCGCCGGATGCATCCGGACGATCGCCTGCTCCTCCGGCGTCAACGGGGCCGGCTTGCGGAGGATCGCGTCAGGCACGGCGACCTTCCCGAGATCGTGGAGCAGCGCCGCACGCGTGAGCACCTTTCGCTCGGCTGCGGTGATGCGCAGCCCGTCGGCGATCGCCACGGCGAGCGCCGCGACGCGCTGCGCATGCGCGCGCGCGTCCGGGAGCACGGTGCCGAGCATCCGATCGAGGGCCGCTTCGCTGTCGATGTCCATCGCCGTCAGCGTCGCGGCGATTTGCGCGCGGCGGGCGTCGAGGTCCTCTTCGAGCGCCTCGCGCCAGCGGCGCGCCTCGCGCGCCGAGCGGTGCCACTCGACGCCGCGCGAGACCGACTCGCGCAGGCGATCGCGGCCGAACGGCTTGGTCAAGTAATCGATGGCGCCCCGCTGGACGCTCGTGACCGCCGACGCGGCGTCCTGCACGCCGGTCGCCATGATCACCGCCGTCTCCGGCGCCGTCTGGCGGATCTGCTGCGCGAGCCACAACCCGTCGTGCCCGGGCATCCGGATGTCGCAGACGGCGACCGCGGGCGGATCACCCGTCACATGGCGCAGCGCCTCGGTGGCGTTGCTCGCCGTGTGCACGTCGTAGCCGCCAGCAGCCAGCCAGCGCGTCAGCAGATCGCGCACCCCCGTCTCGTCGTCGACGACGAGGACGGACGCGAGCGGCGAGGCGCCGCGGGTCATGCAGTGATCTCCGCCGGCGCGATGTCGCGCCGCCGCATGATCGTGTCGCCGAGATCGAGGCGTTCGAGCCGCCGGTACAGCGCGCGCCGGCTCAGGCCGAGCATGCGGGCCGCCGCTTTCTTGTTGCCGTTGGCGCGCATCAGGGCGCGCTGGATGTGCTCGCGCTCGACGGTCGCCAGGAGATCGCCGGCGTCGTTCTCCCCCGGCGCGGCGCCCTCCGTGGCCGTCCCGGTCGTCGGCGCCATTGGCGCCGGGACCTGCACCGCCGGCATGCTGATCGCGAGCTCGCGCTCGGTGATGAACTCGCCGTCCGCGAGAATGCACGCGCGCTCGATGACGTTCTTCAGCTCGCGCACGTTGCCGTCCCACGCCGCCGTCGCCAGCAGCCGCTCGGCGCCGGCCGATAGCCCGAGGAGCGGCTTCTGCAGGCGCTCCGACGTAGCCTGCACGAACGCCGCCGTCAGATAGGGAATGTCTTCACGCCGATCGCGCAGGGTCGGCAGCTTCACTTCGACGACGTTGAGACGGTAGTAGAGGTCGCTGCGGAAGCGCCCCGCCGTCACTTCGGCGCGGAGGTCACGGTTGGTGGCCGCGAGGACGTGCACGTTGACGCGCCGCGCATCGAGCGAGCCGACGCGGTGCACTTCCCCGAGCTCGAGGACGCGCAGCAGCTTGGCCTGCACGGACAGCGGCAGCTCGCCGATCTCGTCGAGGAACAGCGTGCCGCCGTCGGCGAGCTCGAACAGGCCCGGCTTGTGATCGGTCGCGCCGGTGAAGGCGCCGCGGACGTGGCCAAAGAGCTCGCTTTCGAACAGCGTCTCGACGACCGCCGAGCAGTTGACGGTGACGAAGCGCCGCTCGCGGCGCGGCCCGGTCTTGTGGAGCGCGCGCGCGACCAGTTCCTTCCCGGTCCCGGTCTCGCCCGTGATGAGCGCGGTGCGCACGTGCGGCGCCAGCCGGCGGATCATCCCGAAGAGATCCTGCATCGCCGGACCGCGGCCGATCATCCCGCAGAACTCCAGTCGCCGCGCCACGTCGCTCTCGATCGTCAGCAGGTTGCGGCGCCGTTCGATCTCGTCGCGCACGCCCGACAGCATCTGCTCGAGGCGCCCGAAGTCGATCGGCTTGCTCAAGTAGTCCATGGCGCCAAGCTTGATCGCTTCCACTGCGGTCTCGACCGACGCGTAGCCGGTCATCAGCACCGCCTGGCAGCGGGGATCGGTCTCGCGGATCGCGCGCAGCACGTCGAGCCCGCCGACGTCCGGCATCCGCAGGTCCACCATCACGAGATCGGCGCGCTTCATCCGGAGCAGCTCGATTGCCTCCCGTCCTCCGGAGCACGTGAGCACGTCGAACCCTGCCCGCCGCGCGAAACGGCCCACCACATCGAGAATGCCCTGCTCGTCGTCGACGACGACCAGCAGTGGTCGCTGCCCCGTCATACACACTCCTTGGATACGCCGCGCAGTGCCGCCTGCACGGCGCGCAGCTCGAACGGCGGCGGAAGGACGGCGGCGGCATCCGCTCCGCCGGCCATCACGCCGGTGTCG
>JBKPRU010000311.1:0-8018 GCA_046734675.1 Acidobacteriota bacterium | reverse complement strand
CTAAAGACCCGCCCTACGTGCATCAGGTGAATCGGGACCGCCGTGAATGGCGGAGGCGTTAGCTTACTTCAGCCGCGCTTCAATCGCCGGGAGCGCCGCGAGCAGCACGTCGCCGACCGCCTGGAGGCTGGCGGCGGCCACGCGATCGAGGCGATCGTCGGGCTGATGCCACGCCGAGTAGTCGAGATCGATGATGTCGACCGAGGGCACGGCGGCCGCGAGGAACTCGCGATGGTCGTCCTCGATCGGCGTCGTCTCCTCGAGGAACTCGGGCCGGTTCAGCCGGCGTGCGGCCGACCAGATCGCGTCGGTGAGCCAGCGCGTGGAGTTCTGCTCGCGACGGATGGTCAGCTCGCGATCGCCGATCATGTCGACGAGGATGAAGGCGCGGATGTCCTTCAGCGCGCCGGCGCGGCGCGCCTCCTCGACGTAATGGCGGCTGCCGTAGGTGTGATCGGTCCCGTGCCACTCGACGACCGCTTCCTCGCCGTCGAGAAACAGCAGTTCGATGGGCAGCGGATTGGCGCGTCCCTTCAACGCGCGCGCGAGCTCGAGCAGGAACGCGGCGCTGGAGCCGCCGTCGCTCGCGCCGACGAAGGAGAATTCGCGAAAGAGCTTCGTGTCGTAATGCCCGCCGATGACGATGCGACCGCGGGCCTGGGCGTCGCCAGGCAGCGTCGCGCGCAGGTTGACCATGTGAATGGGGCCGAGCGGCGTGGAGGCATCGAACGGCTGTTCCTGCACCGTGAGGCCGGCGGCGGTCAGCTGCTTCTTGATGTAGTCGCGCGTCTGCTGGATCCCCGGCGAGCCGGACGGGCGCGGCCCGATCGCGACGAGCTGCCGGAGGTCCTCGTAGGCGCGCCCGCTGTCGAACACCGGGTCGTTCGCGCGCGTGCACACGCCCGCGGCGAGCGCGAACATCAGCACGGCGAGGGGCGTCTTCACTTGCGCGTGTCCCGGGGCACGTAATCGCGGCGCGATTGCCCCACGTAAATCTGGCGCGGCCGCGCGATCTTCTGATCGGGATCGGTGAGCATCTCTTCCCACTGCGCGATCCAACCGGCGGTCCGGGGGATCGCGAACAGTACCGGGAACATGTCGACGGGGAATCCCATGGCCTGGTAGATCAGGCCCGAATAGAAGTCGACGTTCGGATACAGCTTGCGCGCCACGAAGTACTCGTCCTCGAGCGCGATCTTCTCGAGCTCCAGCGCGATCTCGAGCAGCGGGTTCTTGCCGGTCGCCTCGAAGACGTTGTCGGCAATCTTCTTGATGATTTTGGCGCGCGGATCGTACGACTTGTAGACGCGGTGGCCGAATCCCATCAGCCGCCCTTCGCCCGCCTTCACGCGCCGGATGAACGCCGGGATGTTCTGCCTCGATCCGATCTCGTTCAGCATCCGCAGCACCGCTTCGTTCGCGCCGCCGTGGAGCGGGCCGTACAGCCCCGCCGCCGCGCCCGCCATCGCCGAGTACGGGTCCGCGTGCGAACTGCCAATCGTGCGCATCGTGGTCGTGCTGCAGTTCTGCTCGTGATCGGCGTGCAGGATGAAGAGGACGTCGAGCGCGTGCTCGAGCACGGGATTCGGCTGGTAGCGCGCCTCCGTCATCCGGAACAGCAGGTTCAGGAAGTTGCCCGCGTAGCTGAGATCGTTGTCCGGCTGGTTGTAGGGGCGGCCGATCGAGTGGCGGAACGCATACGCCGCGATCGAGGGCGCCTTTGCGATCAGACGAATCGTCTGCAGGCGACGCGAGGCCTCCGAGAAGATGTCCTTGGCGTCGGGATAGAACGTGGAGAGTGCGCCGACCGTGCTGAGGAACATGCCCATCGGATGCGCATCGTGCCGGAACCCTTCCATGAGTTTGGCGATGTTGGTATGCAGCATCGTGTGCAGCATGACCTCGCGCGACCACTCCGTGTACTGGTTGGCGGTCGGCAGCTCGCCAAACAGCAGCAGGTAGGCGGTCTCGAGGAAATCGCTGCGCTCGGCCAGCTGCTCGATCGGGTAGCCGCGGTATTCGAGGATGCCCTTGTCGCCGTCGATGTAGGTGATGGCGCTGCGACATGCCGCCGTGTTCATGAACGCGGGGTCGTACGTCATCATCCCGAATTCTTCGGGCGTAACCTTGATCTGCCGGAGGTCGGTCGCGCGGATGGTGCCGTCCTGGATCGGGATTTCGTACTGCCGGCCGGTGCGGTTATCGGTGATCGTGAGCGTGTCGGCCATAAAAAGGGGTGCGCTACTCCTCGTCCTGGGGATCGTCGGGCAACGGCGTGTCTCCCGGGACGCGGTACTCACCGCCCAGCCATCTCCCGAGATCGGCCATCTTGCAACGTTCGCTGCAGAACGGACGCCACTTCGGATCGATGGGCTGGCGCCGGCAGTACACGCACAAAGGATCCGGTGTGCGCAACCCGGCTATTCTATCGGATCTTTACGAGCGGTCGCTGGCGTGATGGCGGACGTCGCGCGCGGACACCATGAAGATGACGTCCTCGGCGACGTTCGTCGCGTGATCGCCGATGCGCTCGAGGTGGCGGGAGACGAGGATCAGGTCGAGGGCGGGCTCGATCGTCTGCGGCGCGCCCAGCATGCAGGTCAGCAGGTCGCGAAACACCTGCGTCTTCAGTGCGTCGAGGATGTCGTCGCGATCGAGCACGGCCTGCGCGAGCGCGGTGTCGCGCCGCACGTAGGCGTCGAGCGCATCGCGCAGCATGCCCTGCGCGATGTCGGCCATGCGCGGAATGTCGACGAGCGCCTTGACCGGCGGATGCTGCAGGTAGCGGATCGCCGCTTCCGCGACGTTGACGGCGAGATCGCCGACGCGCTCGAGATCGGTGTTGATCTTGACCGCCGACATGATTGCGCGCAGGTCGACGGCCATCGGCTGGTGCAGCGCCAACAGCTTGAAGCAGCGGCTGTCGATCTCGATGTGTAGTTCGTTGATCGGCCCGTCGCCGGCAAGCACCGCGTCGACGGCGCCGGGATCGCGGTCGACCAGCGCCTTCACGGCGGAGCGGACCCGCTCCTCGGCGAGGCCGCCCATCTCGAGCAGCCGCGCCTTGAGCTGTTGAAGCTCCTCCTGAAAATGCGGCACCGGCACTGTCGCCACGTTCCTTCGACTCCTTCGCGTTCCTTCGATTCTTCGACTTCCTTCGATTCTTCGCTACCCGCACCGGCCGGTGACGTAATCCTCTGTCAGCTTCTCGGCCGGATTCGTAAAGATGCGATCGGTCGACCCGAATTCGACCAGCCGTCCGAGCCAGAAGAACGCCGTGTGATCCGACACCCGCGCCGCCTGCTGCATGTTGTGCGTGACGATGACGACCGTGTAGTCGGACTTGAGCTGAAAGATCAATTCTTCGATGCGCTGGGTCGCGATCGGATCCAGCGCCGACGCCGGTTCGTCCATCAGCAGCACGTCGGGCCGGATCGCCAGCGCGCGCGCAATGCACAGGCGCTGCTGCTGGCCGCCGGAGAGCGCCAGCGCGGGTTCGTGGAGCCGATCCTTGACTTCGTCCCAGATCGCCGCCGCGCGCAGGCTCTGCTCGACGAGCTCGTGGAGCTCCGCACGGCTGCGGGCCATTCCGTTCAGGCGCAGGCCGTAGGCGACGTTCTCGAAAATCGATTTCGGGAACGGATTCGACTTCTGAAACACCATGCCGACGCGGCGCCGGAGGGCGACGACGTCGGTACCGCGCTCGTAGATGCTGCGCCCGTCGATGAGGACGTCTCCCTCGACGCGCGTCCCCGCGATGATGTCGTTCATTCGGTTCAGCGTGCGCAGGAAGGTGCTCTTCCCGCAGCCCGACGGTCCGATGAATGCCGTGACGCGATTCGCGGAGATGGCGACGTTGATGTCTTCGAGTGCGCGCTTCGCGCCGTAGTAGAAGTTCAGTCCGCGGACGCCGATCTTGTCGGCAGCTGTCGCGCGAGGCCCGGCGCTGCTGCGGGTCGCGAGAGCCGAGCGCATATCGCGGGCGATGACCGGACGCTCGGTGGGAGCGGATGCGGGCGCAGGCATGCCTCCATGCTAGAGACCGCGCGGTTTCGGACTGGTTACCGTCGGGTAACGGGAGTGTAACTTGTTACGTCCTTCACGCCGCTGACTAGGTGGGATCCGCACGGACCGCGACCGGAGCGGGCGCATCTGACTCGGCGAGGAACGCGGCGATCTGCCGGCGCAGTTCATCCTGGATGACTTCGATCTTGCGCCGCGCGTCGAGCACGCGGAAGCCGAATTCGTCCGCCATCGACGCGTATTCCTTCAGCAGCGCCCGCTGATACGCGCGGAAGCTCTCGTAGATGTCGTCGCCAAGCTTCAGGTCCATCCCCGATTCCCAGTAGTCCATGCCGCGCGACTGGAGGACCCGGCGAATCAGCGTCCGCTCGTCGATGCGCAGGTAGAACACGAGATGCGGCGCGATCCCGAATCCGTAGAGATTGCGGACCCACGTCCGATCGACGCCGCGGACGCCGGCGCGCGCCAGCGCCGTGAAGATGTAGCGATCGGACAGGACGATGAAGCCCGCCTTGAGCGCCGGGATGATTTCCTTCTCGAGCCGGTCCGCGAAATCCGTCGCGTAGAGCAGAACGAACGTCAGCTTGTTGAGCGTGTTGCTGCCCTTCGCCATGTCGATCGTTGGCTGCATCAGCTCCGACCGCGTCCACCCGGTTTCGATGACGCCGTAGCCCTGCACCTCCAGCCATTCGCGCAGCAGGCGGATCTGCGTCGAGCGGCCGACGCCGTCGGTGCCCTCGATCGCGATCAGCTTCCCGGGATAGTTGTCGATTGACAAGTACGGGATCGCGTAGCTGTAGTAGTGCCCGGGACGCCCCGCGTCGGAGGTTTCTTCAGGCGGATTCGTCGAGCTGTTCATCGTTGGCGATCTCCAGGTGCTGCGACACGAGCTTGCGGAACACGCGCTGCTGCTCGGTGATGCTGCCGCTCGCGTTCACGACGCTGAGGCCGTACTCGTCGACGAGGCGGTCGTATTCGTCCAGGACCTTGCCCTGAAACAATCGGAAGCTCTCGACCGCGTTGGCGCTCCAGCCCATGTCGAGACCCGCCTCGTAGAATTTCAGCTTCACCCGGCGCGCCAGCAGGCGATCGACGGACACGTCGATCGGCACGCGGAAGTAGACGGCGAGATCCGGCTTGACCGCGAAGCTATACAGCTCGCGGACCCAACGCCGATCGACGCCGCGCGCGGCGTCGCGCGCGAAGGCGGTGTAGGCGTAGCGATCCGCCAGCACGATCATGCCGGCCTTGAGCGGCGGGATGATGTTGTAGAGCAGCCGGTCCGCGAAGTCGGTCGCATGCAGGAGGCTGAACGTCATCGGCGTCAGCGTGTTCTTCTTCTTGCCGGTCTTCGTCGCCGCCTTGACGAGCGCCGACGAATTCCACTCCGTCATGAAGACCGGCCGGCCGGCCGCGCTAAGCCACTTCGCCAGCAGCCCCAGCTGCGTCGTCTTCCCGGACCCGTCGATGCCCTCGACGACGAACAGCTTTCCTGGGTACTCGTGCGGCGTGGTCAGGTTGTTCAGCATGCGGTGAACGTTCCTTGTGGGCCCGGCCGGCCACCTCGAAGCGGACCGGGCGTTCGAGCAACTTTTCGAAAGGTGCGGCGTGGCGGACCGCAGCCCAGAGCTCCAGCTCCGCGTCGCCGCTCGTGCGCAGCCGCACCAGGTAATCGTCGCCGCGCGGAAAGACGTCGACGGCGGACACGGCCTGCGAGTGACTGCGATCGAGTCCCTCGGCCAGCCGCACCATCGCGGCGAGCGCGCGCACCGTGCGCCGCGCCGGTCCCTTCAGGGAACCGTAACCCTCGTGCGATCGCTTCGGGGCCGCTTGCCGATGGTAGCGCGCGATGAGCGCGATGATCTCGATTTCCGTCGGCTCGAAGCCGCGCAGGTCGCCGTTCTTGATCAGGTAATACGAATGGCGATGGTGCTTCTCGTAGCTGATGTGCACGCCGATGTCGTGCAGCAACGCCCCGTACTCGAGCCACTCGCGTTCGCGATCGCCGAGCTGGTGCACCGCGCGCGTCTGATCGAACAGCGACAGCGCCAGCCGCGCGACCTGCTGCGCATGCTCGACCCAGTAGCCGCAGCGCTCGCCGAGCTCGACGACGCTCCGTCGGCGGACGTCGGGGTAACGATCGACCTTGCGGATCCGCGACGTGTTGCGGTGGATGTAATCGAGCACGAGCCCTTCGCGTAGCGCGAGGTCGCACAGCGTCAGCGAGTCGGCGTTCAGCCGCCGCAGGAGCGTATCGATCAGCACCGATCCGGCGACGGCGATGTCGGCGCGTCGCGGATCCAGCCCGGCCATGTGCAGACGTGCTTCAAGATCCGCGCCGCTCAACCGTTTGCGAATGCGCCGGAACGCTTTGGCGGATACGCGGCGATTCCGCAGCTCCTCCGGGTTGTCGACCCCTTCGTCGCTCAACGCGAGCGCGCCGAGGCTGAGGATGGTGCCGGAGGTGCCGATGACGCGATCGAACGTGCGCTCCGCAATGCCGTCGACGTACTCGCCGAGCACCTTATTAATGTGCTTCACGAGCCGGCGCTCGTCCGTGTCGGACAGCGGATCGGACTTGACGAACCGCTCCGTGAGGCGGATCACGCCCAACTTGAAGCTCTGGGCCTGGCTCAGGTGCCTGGCCGATCCGAGGGTCACTTCCACGCTGCCGCCGCCGATATCGATGACGACGGCCGCGGTCCCGCCGATGTCGACCCCGTATCCGGCCGCGAGATGTATCAGGCGCGCCTCTTCCTGGCCAGTAATGATGCGGACCCGGATGCCGGTCTGGCGCTCGACCTCGGCAATGAAGTCGCCACCATTGTCTGCCTCCCGTGTCGCTGAGGTCGCCGTTGCCACAATCTCATCGACACCGTGCGAGTCCGCGAGCCGCCGGAACTTCGCGAGCGTCTGGATGCCGGCCGTGACGGCCGTCGGCGTCAGGCTCCGTCCGTCGAGGCCGCCGGCCCCGAGGCGCACCATTTCCTTTTCTCTATCAATGACTTCGAAGGACAGGTCGGGACGCACCTGCACGACGATCATGTGTATCGAGTTGGTACCGATGTCGATGGCAGCGATGCGCATGCGGGAGGCGGGACAAACGGACGGGCTGGCGGAATCCTTGCTTGTTACACCGCGGAGATATACTGACCCCCGTCAGCCGGCCGTCATCCTACCATGAACCGATCATCCCACCTGGTCCGTCTGCTCGAGCGTCGCGCGCGCGCGTTGCACCGCCACATGCCGCGCGCGATTGCGGGTGACGACGCCGGCGTGCACCAGGCGCGCGTCGCCTCGCGGCGCCTGCGCGAGGCGGTGCCCGTGCTGACCGACGGCCTGGACGGGAGCAAACCGGGGAAGGCGCGCCGCAAGATTCGACGTCTCACTCGCGCGCTCGGCTGCGTCCGTGAGCTGGACGTCACGCTGCACCTGCTCGACGAGATGGTCGAAAAGCCGGGGGTCTCGCGGGCCGCCCTCCAGGATGTCCGCGCGCACGTCCTCGAAGAGCGCGAACGCCGCCGCGCGCTGATGCACGAGCGGCTCGCCGGCGTGAATATGGACAAGCTGGCGCGGCGCCTCGAAGGCGTGCGGCTCGCGTTGCTGCAGCCTGCGCCCGGTCATAACTGGCGCGCGTCGCTGGCCACGCGCATCGTCAAGCGCGCGCGGCGGCTTGAACACGCGATCGACGACGCGGGTCAGATCTACGGGCCCGAAGCGCTGCACCAGGTGCGCATCGCCGCCAAGAAGCTGCGCTACGCCGTCGAGATCGCGAACGAGAGCGGCGCCGCGCCCGCGGCGGCGACGGTGCGCACGTTGAAGCGCGTCCAGGAAACGCTCGGACGCCTTCACGATTTGCAGGTGCTGCAGCATCATGTCGCGGCCGTGGCGGCGGCACCGCGCGCCGCCCAGCGCGAGACGCCGGACGTCGGTCTATCGGTGCTCGCGCGCCGTATCGAGGACGAGTGCCGGCATCTGCATGGTCGCTATATCAC
>JBKPRU010000310.1:0-7573 GCA_046734675.1 Acidobacteriota bacterium | reverse complement strand
GGTGTAGGGCGCCTCTTTAGAGGCGCCGGGGTGAACCGATAGGTGTAGGGCGCCTCTTTAGAGGCGCCGGGGTGAACCGACAGGTGTAGGGCGCCTCTTTAGAGGCGCCGGGGTGAACCGACAGGTGGAGGGCGCCTCTTTAGAGGCGCCGGGGTGAACCGACAGGTGGAGGGCGCCTCTTTAGA
Organism: Acidobacteriota bacterium; assembly: GCA_046734675.1. Lineage (GTDB taxonomy): Bacteria > Acidobacteriota > Vicinamibacteria > Vicinamibacterales > 2-12-FULL-66-21 > QHWT01. Next base: position 7,388 of record JBKPRU010000310.1, on the reverse strand, counting down.
GGCGCCGGGGTGCAGGCGCACCTGAAGGTGCGCCCTACCGCGCACCCTGCGCCTCTTTGAATTGCGCCGGGGTGAACGGCGTGCGAACGGAGCACAGTCGGGAACCGGCGGCCGGCCGCGCGCGTATTCCTCCCCGGGCTTCCTCCATGCGTGTCTTCTTCAAGGATGTCCGCTACGCGTGGCGCGCGCTCTCGAAGCGCCCGCTGCTGACCGCCACCGTCGCGCTCACGCTCGGGCTCGGGCTCGGCGCGAACGCCGCGATCTTCGGCTTGATCGATCGCATGGTGCTGCGGCCGTTTCCGCTCGCGGACCCGGATCACACCGTGCTCCTGTCCGAGACCGGGCCGGATCTCGAGTTCCGCAAAGAGGCGGTCTCGCCCGCCAACTTCCTCGACTGGCGCGCCAACTCGGCCACGATCGGCTATCTCAGCGCATTACAGTGGTGGGACGCCAACCTCGTCGATCGCAATGACCCGGAGCGGCTGCAGGGATACCAGGTCTCGTCAGGGTTTTTCGAGGCCCTCGGCGTCCGCCCGGTGCTCGGCCGCGGCTTCGTCCGCGACGACGAGACGTTCGGCCGCCATCACGTCGTCGTCTTGAGCGATGCGATCTGGAAGCGGCGCTTCGCCGCGGACCCGGGCGTCATCGGACGCCGCCTCACGATCGACGGCGAACCGTATGACGTCATCGGGGTCGCGCCGCCGCGCTTCGCGTTTCCGGATGGCTCCGAGCTCTGGGCGCCGCTCGCCAACGACCCGAAGCAGGCGCCGCGGCGCGATGCGCGTTATCTGACCGTCATCGGCCGGCTGCAGAACGGCGCCACGCTCGAGGACGCGCAGAAGGAGATGGCCGTCCTCGCCGGACGGCTCGCGCAGCAGTTCCCCGACGCCAATCGCGATCACAGCGTCCGCGTCTACACGCTCACGCGCGGCATGCTCGACGAAGGATCGGGTCCGCTGCTGTCGCTCTGGCAGGCCTCTGCGGTCGTGGTGCTGCTCATCGCGTGCGCGAACATCGCGAACCTCATGCTCGCGCGCGCTGCGGAGCGACGTCGTGAAATCGCCGTCCGCCTGGCGGTCGGCGCGAGCCGCGGCCGCGTCGTCCGCGAGATGTTGACGGAGAGCGCGGTACTTGCGCTCATCGCGGTCCCGCCGGCGCTGCTGTTCGCGTGGATCAGCCTGCATGCCATGCGCGTCACCATGCCGCCGCGCATCCTGCGCTTCGTGCCCGGGTTCGAGCAGCTCGGGATCGATTCTCGTCTGCTCGCCTTCACCATCGCGCTCGCGTTGATCACCGCCGGCATCTTCGGCGTGCTGCCGGCGCTGCAGGCGGCGCGCTCGAACGTAACGGCGGCGCTCAAAGAGGGCGGACGGACCGCCACCGGCCGTCAGCTGCTCCGCCGCGCCATCGTCGTTGCGCAGATGTCGATCGCGCTGCCCCTGCTCGTCACTGCCGGCCTCGGCCTCCTGGGCACGAACCGATTGCTGAACGGGCCACAAGGCTACGACCCGGACGGCGTCCTGGCGATGAAGCTCGTGCTCCCCGAACGCGGGTATCCCGACGAGGGCACGCGGCGGCGGTTCGTCGAGCGCGCCCTCGACGCCATGAAAACCGTTCCCGGCGTCGAGCACGCGGCTGCCGTCAACATCGTCCCGGCTGCCGGATCGAACTCCAGCCGCACGATCGACATCGACGGCCAGCCGCCCGCCGATCCGCGTAACGAGCGCAGCGTCGACAACCGCGTCGCGAGCGACGACTACTTCGCGACGATGCGCATTCCCATCGTCCGCGGCCGGGGCTTCACCAGCGCGGATCGCGAGGGCAGCGCGCCGGTGGTCATCGTCAGCGAGTCGATGGCGAAGAAATACTGGCCGAACGAAGATCCGCTCGGCCGGCGCCTGCGCCTCGCGACGCGCCGCTCCGAGGGAGGCAAGGTGGAGTTCGGCGCATGGGTGACGATCGTCGGCGTGTGCGGCGACATCATCCAGGACTGGTTCAACCGGCGGAACACGCCGACGATGTACCGGCCGATCGCGCAGGCTCCTACGGACTACTTCGGCCTCGTCGCCCGCATCGCCGGCGACCCCTCGCCGGCGGCGGAGCCACTTCGTAAGGCGCTGCTCACCGTCGATCCCACGCAGCCGGTGTTCGATCTGATGACGATGCGCGTGCAGCTGCACGAACGGACGATCGGACTGCAATATCTCGCCGCGATCATGGCCGTGTGCGCAGGGCTCGCGCTCGTCCTCGCGGTCGTCGGTCTGTACGCGGTGATGGCCTACATGGTGACGCAGCGGAAGCAGGAGATTGGCGTCCGTATGGCGCTTGGCGCGGCGCCGCGCGACGTCGTCCGGCTCACGGTCGGTCAGGCGCTGCGGCTCGCATCGGTCGGTATCGTCGTCGGCGTCGCACTCTCGCTGGCGCTCGGCCGCGTGGTTCGTTCGGCGATGCTCGGGGTCGCCTCGGACGACGCACGTGTCATCGCGGTGTTCATCGTCCTGCTCGGCACGGCCGCTCTCGTCGCCGGTTACCTGCCCGCGCGCCGTGCCGCGTCCATCGACCCCCTCGTCGCCCTGCGCACGGAGTGAGCGCTCGCACGCCACGGGAGCGCTCGCGCGTTTGGCTTCGGGCGTCAGGCTCCGGACTTCGGGCCTGAGTTCTGTGTCCGTCTTTCGGGCCGCCGGGTCTTTAGACCCGGCGTCGAGTGGCCTGAAGCCGGAGGCCGGGAGCCTGAAGCCCGACTATGATCACCCGATGCCGCCTGTCGTCATTGGGGTCGCCGGAGGATCCGGCTCGGGGAAAACCACGGTCGTCCGCCGCATCGTCGACGCGATCGGAGATTCGCAGGTCACGGTCCTCGAACACGATCGCTACTACCGCGATCGCAACGATCTCCGCTTCGAGGAGCGCGCCGCGCTCAACTACGATCATCCCGACTCACTTGAAACGGATCTGATGGTGCGCCACGTCCACGAGCTGCGCGCGGGACGGCCGGTCGAAGCGCCGGTCTACGACTTCGCGCGCTATGCGCGGCAGTCCGAGAACGAGACGCTGTCGCCCCGGCGCGCCATCATCGTCGAAGGCATCCTTATCTATACCGACGCGGCGCTCAGGAGCCTGATGGACGTGAAGGTGTTCGTGGACACCGACGATGACACGCGGTTCATCCGGAGGCTACAGCGGGACATTTCCGAGCGCGGGCGCACGGTGCAGTCGGTCATCGATCAGTACCTCGCGACCGTGAAGCCGATGCATCTCGAGTTCGTCGAACCAAGCAAGCGATATGCGGACATCATCGTCCCGCAGGGAGGACACAACGTCGTCGCGATCGACATGCTGCTGACGCTGATTCGGGGAATGGCCGGCGGGCAGTAGCGCAGCGGCTGACGCGTTAGGCGAGACGGTAGGGCGCACCTTCAGGTGCGCCTCCACGATGGCGCCTCTAAAGAGGCGCCCTACCGTCACTGTGCCTGCGGACGGCGGCTCTAAAAGAGGCGCCCTACCGTCGCGGCGCGGTGCGGCCGTCATTTCACCTTCTTCACTTCGTTCAACTGCACGGGCTGGTTCGAGAAGTTCTCGAGCTCGATGGTCTGATCGTTCGCGGTAATCTTCGTCGCGATCGACATCTTCCCGACGCCGTGATCGCTCTTATCGAGGTCCAGCTGAATCAGCGTGAAGGGATACTCGATCGTGCGGGGCCGATTCGTCGCCTCCCAGCCGCTGATGTAGCGGTCGGTGGCGAGCACGATGGTGCGGCCCCCGTCAGGCTTGGACTGCTGCCGCGCGAAATGGAGATCGTAGCGCACCGACCAGGGCGTGCGGATGTAACCGACGACCGGCATGCTCTGCAGCGCGCTGAGCAGCGCGTCCTGCCCTTTGTCCTGCAGCACCTTGATCAGCCGATCGCGATCGGCGTCGCTGGACCAGCGATTGACGACGAGATCGACGGTCGTGGTATTGGCGCCGCGCGGAGCCGTATTGCTGGTGTCCACGGCAAACGCAGTGAAGTGCTCGGGCCCGACGTTCGCCGCCTGACCGGGCAGCGCAAGCGCGAAGATCGCGGTAAAGAGTACGGCTAACATGACTGGATCACTCCTTCTCAAACTGCGGCGATGCCGCATCGATCATGGTTCAATGCAAATTCCATCCCCGCGTTCACGCATCAGAGCTGGGGCATAATCGAACGACCGCATGACATCCGGCGCGCGACGCATCAGTGCAGCCGCCATCTGCCTGCTGCTGGCGATCATCCACACCTGGCCGCTCGCGCTCGATCCAGGGCGATGGTCGCGCAACGACAACGGCGACGCGCAACTGAACGAGTGGATCCTCGCGTGGATCGCGCACCAGCTGCCGCGCGATCCGGCGCACCTGTTCGAAGCGAACATCTTCTATCCCGCACACGACGCGCTCGCGTTTTCCGAACCGCTGATCGTGCCGGCCGTCATCGGCGCGCCGCTCGCGTGGCTCGGTGCATCGCCGGTGCTCGTGCACAACCTCGTCCTCATTCTTGGATTCGCGCTGACCGCATTCGCGACCTGCTGGCTGGTCGAACGATGGACGGGCGATCTGCTGGGGGGACTGCTCGCCGGATCCGCATTCGCGTTCAACACGCACACCCTGACCCGGCTCGCGCACATCCAGGGCATCCACATCTACGGGCTTCCACTGGCCCTCTTAGGGATAGACGCGATGATCTCGCGCTCCGGTTCCTCTCGGTGGCGCCCGGCGCTGCTGGTGACTGCCGCGATGGTACTGATGGCCTACACGTCAGGCTATCTCGTGGTGTTCGCCGTCGTAATGATCGGGGTGGTTCTCGTGGCGCGCGCGTCCGAGTGGTGGCGGCGCGCGCGCGTCGTGCTGCCGGCACTGGCCGCGGCCTCGGCCGCCACGGCGATTCTCGTGCTGCCCGTCTACCTGCCGTATCGCCGCGTCGCGCGCGAGCAGCACATGATCCGTACGCTCGAGAACGTCAAGGAGTACTCCGCGACGTTGACGGGCTATCTCGCGACCGCGGGGCGCCTGCACCTCTCGACGTGGAGCGGGCGCTTCTTCCGCGATCCGGTGGACAGCTTTTTTCCCGGCGTCGTGCTCCTGCTGCTGTCCGTTGTCGCGATTGTCGCGGCGGTGCGCCGACCCGAACAGCGCGGACGCGTCGTCATGCTCGGCGCGATCGCAATCGTGGGCATGGTGCTGTCGCTCGGCACAGCCACGCCGCTGTACGCAATCGCGTTCCACGTGTTTCCGCCGATGCAGGGACTGCGCGCGGCCGCGCGGTTCGGCAACCTGTTCCTGCTTGGCCTCGCGCTGCTCGGCGGTTTGGGATTGGCGGCGCTGCGTAATCGGGTGCTTCCGCCTGAAGGCGGAAGCGACGGCGAGCCGATTCGCGCTCGTCGCTTCCGCCTGCGTCGTAGCTTCCGCCTTCAGGCGGAAGTTCTCCCGATCCTGCTGATCGTCGTCGTCAACATCGAGGCGCTCCGTGCGCCCTTCGAGTATCGCGAGTTCACCGGCATCCCCGGCATCTACAAGCTCCTGCGCGACGAGCCGGGCGACGTCGTGCTCGTCGAGCAGCCGTTCTTCATGCGCTGGGCGATCTTCGAGAACGCCCCCTACGTCCTCAATTCGACCGCGCACTGGCGCCCGCTGATGAACGGCTACAGCGGATACACGCCGGCGTCGTATCAGGCCTATGCGGACACGTTCTGGTATTTCCCGCAAGAGCGCGCGTTCCGCGCCATGAAGGATGCCGGCGTGACGCACGTGATGGTCCATTTGCGCCGCTTCGGCGCGGATGCCGAGAAGGTGCTCGAAGAGGTGAGCGCCCGGCCGGACATGGAATTAGTCGCTGTCGCCAGGGACGGCATCCGCCTTTATCGCTTGCGCAGATAGATTCAACACATGCACACGTTGTCCGTCCGCATCCGCCGCCTTCGATCATTCGTCGCCTTGCCCGAGTATCAGACCGCTGGGGCCGCGGGATTCGATCTCGCCGCCAGCGACGATGTGATAGTGCAGCCTGGCGCGGTCGCGCTGATCCCGACCGGCCTCGTGATCGAGACGCCGCCCGGCTACTTCCTTGGCGTGTTCGCCCGTTCCAGCACGCCGCTCAAGCGCGGATTGATGGTCGCCAACGGCGTTGGCGTCGTCGATTCCGACTACTGCGGCCCAGACGACGAGGTGAAGATCGCGGTCATGAACTTCACGGCCGCGCCCGTGCAGATCAAGGCAGGGGACCGGATCGCGCAGGGACTCTTCATCCCCGTCGCCCGCGCCGAATGGCGGGAGACCGACGAGGACCTGCGCGACGGATCGCGCGGGGGATTCGGGGCCACGGGACATCGATGACGATCTATCTCGCCTGCACGGTGCGCGGCGATCGCGGCGCAGTCGAGGCGCTGCGCATCCTGTGCGCGCGACTCGAGACGGCTGGCCACACCGTGCTCACGAAGCATCTGCTCGACGACAACGTCGATGCCGCGGAGGGCGCCCTCTCGGCGTCCGCCGTCTACGCGCGCGACATTGCATGGCTCGAGCGCTGCGACTTGTTGATCGCCGAGGCCTCGGGATCGAGCTACGGTGTCGGGTTCGAGGTGGGCTACGTGCTGGGCCGATCCGCGCGGAGCAGCCAGCGCGTGCTGCTGCTCTATCGCGCGGATCGCGAGGACAGGATTTCGAGGCTGATTGCCGGCGCCACGCACCCGCGCTGCACGACGATCGCGTATAGCGACCCAGCCGATCTCCTCGAGAACATTCGCACGGCGGGTCTTTAGCTGGCGCACCTAAAGGTGCGCCCTACCGCACTCGCTGATAGCTGGCAGCTGCCAGCTACTTCGCGCTTTCCTGCGGTTCGAGCGTGCGGATCGCCGGCTGCGGCGCTTTCTTCCGTCGTCCCAGCCGGTCCTGGATCATGTCCATGTAGATGTAGAACACCGGCGTGACGTAGAGCGTCAGCGTCTGCGACACGATCAACCCGCCGACGACGGCGAGGCCGAGCGGACGCCGCGCCTCGGCGCCGGCGCCCCATCCCAGCGCGATCGGCAGCGTGCCCATCAACGCCGCCATTGTCGTCATCATGATCGGACGGAAGCGCACCAGGCAGGCCTCGTAGATCGCGTCGGCGGCGCCGACCTGGCGCTCGCGGCGCGCCTCGATCGCGAAGTCGATCATCATGATGCCGTTCTTCTTGACGATGCCGACCAGCATGATGATGCCGACGAACGCGTAGATGTTCAGGTCTTCGTGGAACAGCAGGAGCGTGAGCAGTGCACCGAAGCCGGCCGAGGGCAGGCCGGAGAGAATCGTCAGCGGGTGGATGAAGCTCTGTCTCTTATACACATCTGACGCTGCCGACGACAGACGTGGGGGGGTGTTGGCGGGGGGGGGGGGGG
>JBKPRU010000309.1:0-12235 GCA_046734675.1 Acidobacteriota bacterium | reverse complement strand
AGGCGTGAGAGGCTGTCGCCTAAAATGATTGAACTCGTTGAAGCCCCGCGTGGCAGTGTGCTCAAAGATCACTGACAGTGCGGATTTATCTGGAGGAGTTCGATCGGCCCGCCGGTTCTTCTTCGAACGCCAATGACGCTCATTCCCAGCGCAGCGCGGTGACCGGATCGACGGTCGCAGCCCGACGTCCCGGCAGATAGGTGGCGACTAGGGCGACGATAGTCATGAGTGCGCCGCAGGCGATGATGGTGACCGGATCAACAGGGCCACACCAAAGAGAATTGGCTCAGGACGAATCCAACACCAATCGCCAGCGGCGCCCCGACCGATGTCCAGGGCTTGCACCTCCGGGAGGTTACGAAGCAGCCGCATGGACGCTATTTTGGTTTCCGTCGGACTGAATTCGTCGTACGACTCCCAATTGACGGGACCAGACTGACGCCGCAGAATGGGCGGCATGGCGGTCAGGATTCTAGCGCGGCTCGCAATTCGTGCGCCAACGGGCCTGAGCGCGCTGCATGGCTTGCGCAACTGCCCCGCACTCTCCGGGACTTGCAAACAGCGCTGGTTGCTCACGGTCGGGAAGCCATTTGAGAGCGACGAGGTCAGTTGGTCGTGCGTCGCGGCGGTGAGCGCGATCGGCCGGACACGGATCGTGTCGCCGTCCTTGATTTGTGATCGACGCGCGTCAGCTGGTAGCCGAGGACGCCGATCCACCAGAGCGGCCGCAACGGCAGCATGCTGTCGGCGTCGTCGCGCTCGAGAAACCCAAACCCGTGGCCTTTCAACGAGCGCCTTCAGGGCGGCGGACTGTTCATCGACCAACTCATTCATCCGGCGACAAGCGAGTACTCGTTGGCGTACGTCAGCCGAGCGAGTAGCGACTGCCGAAACGATGTACCGATCCCTTAGTATGGCCGCTTTCAACGGCGTCAGGACCTCCAACTCAAATGCCCATTAGCGGGTTAGTGGGAAGAATCGGCTCTCATCTGAACGTGGCGCGATAGATCAGGCACCCCCCAAGGACTAAGACAAATACTAGCCAAAACATGAGCTGTTTCGTCCTTCGGTTTTCTGTCAGGGTTCCAAACATCATGAGGGCCGCGACTATAAAGAATGAGGCAATGACCACTCCTAGCTGCATGTGGGACATCCAGTTTAGAAAAGTGACCCACTCCCGGCGGCCATGCTGGCGATGGTGGAGCTGAGTGCACTGCCGCCCGACCGCACCATTGGCAGCTCACCGATCGTCGCGCTGAGCGCAGCGTGGGCTGATACACCGTGCTCTGAACCAACTTAACGTGGCGGGCTCAGCGCCGATTGCCGCACATGCTGATACCCAAACACGCGGGCGCCTTTCCGACGGAGACACCTGCGAAGGTATCATCTCAATCCACGGAGCCCCTAACGGCGAGATTGCAAAGCTTCTCCTTAATGATGAGCTTGAACCGTTCGGATGAGTCCTCGAGGCCAAACAGGGATTGCGGGGAACGACGGCCGCCAACACTCAAAGAAGTCGCTCAGTTCGAACTAACGCTCGCAATCCTCCGATAGCATTCGCAGGCGGCTTTGGTGAGCCCTTTTCTATCGACAATTCGCAATTGACCGCGCCGATGGTCCACGAATCGTCGTTCTCGCAGACCGCGCAGTGCCCGCGAGACCCGCGGCCGATCGCCGCCGACAAGGATCGCCGCGAATTCATGCGTCATCGGGATCGTGTCAGTCTCCGCTCGATCCGCGACGGTCAGTAGCCATCGCGCGAGTCGACGTTGGGCGGTGTGGTATCGATTGCAGACTGCTGTCTGCGCGATTTGCGCAACCAGCATGTGCAAGTGTTCAAGCCAGCGCTGCCTAAACGTCGAGGATTGCTCGATGCGTTCACGGAGCCGAGCCCCGTCGAGTCTGAGGGCGCTGCCGGGAACCTGAACTATCAAGTCGACCGGCGATTCCGCCGACACCGCGGCGGCCAAGCTCGCGGCGAGCCCTTCTCTGCCGACAGCCGCCACTTCCACGCTCTGTCCGCGATCCGTCGAGGACACAATCGAAATCACACCGTCGACGGGGAAGTACGCATGTGTTTGAACATCGCCGAGCTGGACCAGTCGCTCCCCAAGTTTTGTAGCGGTCCACTCAAAGCCCTGCCGACGAAGCTCGGCTTCGGTGATCGTCCCAAGCAGCAGGTTGGACCGGGGCTGTGCTGACTGGTTCGCCATCACGCCTCACACGGAAAATCATGCAGGCGCCAACGCGCTTGGCGAATGCTCGGAGCAATACTGCAAAAATAATGCAAACAAACGTACCCATTGGTACGGACCTTTGCCGGGGTCCGGCGTACGGTGCGACGAGGCGCCGGTTTGTGGCTTGTGCGGATGGATCGCGGCGAGATCGTGGGAGCTTATGGTGCAGCGAGAACGGCGTTCTGCCGGCGTTGGAGCAGCAGCTCAGGGACGGCTCGGTACGGATGCTCAAAACGCGGTGCCGAATTCGTCGAGCGACGAGCTAATGTGGCGTGCCCTGGCGTGCACGCACGAGGTGGTCCACATCATCGACGCTGAAGGGCATCTCCTTTATCGGAAGGATCCGAGAGAGCAGCGTACCGACAATCTGCAACGATGGATTCAATTCTGGGACGACCGATCGCAAGCCGCGGCTGGGGCCGCGTTCGCGGAAGCGCGAGCGGGACAGACGGCAGGATTTGAGGGGTTAAGTCCGGCGTTCGATGGATCGCCGAAATGGTGGGCCGTCACAATAGCGCCGTTTCGAAATCACAACAAAGATGTCACGCGTCTGCTCGTAAGCGCACGTGACATCACAGAGCAAAGACAATCACGCGAGGAACTGCAGCGCGTACGCGGCGAGCTGGAGAAGCTCCGCAACGAACTCGTCCAGATTGCGCGTGTCGAGACCTTACGAGTTCTAGGACCGGGAATCGCGCACGAACTGAAGCAGCCTCTCGCCGCGATCAGGTCGAACGCACAGTACACCGCCCAGACGCTGAATGGCGGCGGTGGGTTTGACGTCGTCCGCGAAGCTCTCGCGGATATCGTCCGGGACACGGACCGCGCATCTGAGGTCATTGACCACTTCCGTGCATTCATGCAGCGAGCGTCGCCGGTTCTGGCGCCGTGTGATGTCGATGTCTTGGTCTCCGACGTGGTCTCCCTGGTCAGACCAGAGGCGACCAAACGACAAATCCATGTAGAGACCCAGATTGATCACGTTCCGAAAGTGAATGGCGACCGCATTCTGCTTCAACAACTGCTGCTCAATCTGATAGGTAATGCGGTTGAGGCCGTTGACGACCCGGCAGCAGTTTCACGCACGGTCACAATTCGAACGAGTCGTGGAAGCCTCGGCGCCATCGTGAGCGTTGAAGACCGCGGTGCGTTGATCGCTGACGAGTCATTCAAGCGAATCGAAGAGCCATTCTATTCATCGAAGGCGCATGGATTCGGCTTTGGGCTGCCCGTCTGTCGCCACATTCTCGCTCTTCACGGTAGCCAGTTGCGGGTGACTCGCAGTCCCGCAGCAGGTTTGGTGTTTTCATTTGAGCTGCCAGCGGGGCGTCCTCACTGACGTGACGTGTCACGGCAGGTTCACCCAGACCACGAATCGTGATCGCTGACGACCATCCGAGCGTCGCCGGGGTCCTGCAGCGGTTGCTCTCGGATCGGTTCGATATCGTTGCGCAAGTCGGCGATCGCAACACCGCTGTCGATGTCGCCAAGCGGCTCAACCCTTGGTTGTGGTTCTGGATCTAGGTTCGGCCTGGGCTCGACGGGCTCGAGGCGTGTCGTCATTTCCAACGTGAGGACTCTGGTCAAGGTGATCATCATCAGTGCCGACGTCTGGCCAGAACTGACGGAAGCAACCGGAAGGCTCGGGATCTGTGCCGTCGTGTCAAAATTCCAGCTGCATGATGCTTTGATCGCTGCCATCGCCGCGGCGGTCTAAGGGCAGGAGCCGAGAAGGAGCTGCCTCTTCCCTCGTCATGCGTCACCTTGGCAGTCACCCATGTATCGCGCGGCCGGGTTCCGGGAATTGATTGCGTCGTCGCTCCAGACGCGCTGGACCGTCGGCAGCAACTGAACGCCCATCTGCCACTTGCCCGCGAAGCCCGAGACGCCACGGCGGTATGCCTCTCGTTCAATCTTCGGATCGTTGAGGGCTGTCAGGATGATCACACGGACACCAGGAGTGGTGCCGACGAATTCCTGACACGCGGCGAAACCACTGGGATCCGGAAGGTTCAAATCGAGCACGAGCACATCCGGCCGGAGGGTCATGGAAGTTTCGATCACCGGCACACCAGTCGTCAGCTCGCCGACGATCTCGCTGGCGCCGATCAGTAACCGGATCACAGCGACGAGAATGTCCCTGTGATCATCTACCAGCGCGCTCGAGCACCCGTTGATCGAGGAATGAATTCACGGGCGCACTCGTTGCTCGGCAGCAGAGGAGCTCGACGAGTCGCGCAATTCGCGTTCGGCGTTCAGCCAGTCGTCAACATCGTGCCCGTTCTCGGGACTTCGATCGCAGTACAGCTCGAATGCGCGCCGAGCGATGTCGCTCTCTTTCACACCTGGGCGATCGCCGTCGCTCTTGGGGAATCCACTGACGGCATCCTCAACACGTTGTCGTTTTGCGGCTCGCTGACGTCGTCATCACGCATCTCCGAAGTTGTCGATCGCGTCCATCCGTCAGGGCAAACTGGAGCTGCCCTTAGGAACATCGGTCCTACCCAATACGTGCCGAACTTCGGTCGCAAGTTCATCCGGTAAACATGGCTTCACGAAGAACGCGGCGCAGCCCTCGTGCTCCGCGCGTTCTCGCAATGATGGATCCGCGTGGCCGGTGAGCAGGACGACCGGGATGTGTCGCGTTCGCAGCTCGCGCTTCAGATCCTGAACCAGCTGCCATCCGTCACCGTCGCGCAGCGTGAGGTCGGTGACGACGATGTCCGGGTGATCGTCCCACGCACGGCGGTGGGCCTCGTCGCAATCACCGGCTCCGATTGCCCCGAAACCGAAACAGACAAAACTCTGGACGTACATTTCACGCGTGTCGTCGTCATCGTCGACGACGAGTACCAGAGGTCGCGGCGGCGGCTTCGGGGGACGGCCGTCCATGGTTCGTGTCGGGAAAAAGGCGAAGATATTGAAGATAGCGCGTCCGGAAGCAACGCTCTGTCGCGTTTCTGACAAAACCAACACGACGTGGTAAGGTTGTGAAGAATAAAGGGTCTACCGCCTGCCTCGCCCTGAATGGGCAGAGCTTGGTCCGCGACAGCCTCTTGAAAGGCGCCGTCAAAATTGACGGTGACGGAGGTTGCCATGATGGTCAAGCGCCGTGCACTGGCCTCAGCGAACAAACCACCGCCGACCGACAACCCGAATCGTCTGCTTGCCGCGCTTCCCGCCGCCGATTGCGCCCGAGTTTTTCCCTCACTCACCGTCGTTCCGCTCAAGTTGAAAGACATTCTTCACAAACCCGGCGAACCGATCCACGACGTGTATTTTCCGGGGGGCGGATTCTGCTCGATGCTGACCGTGCTCGCAGACGGCAAGATGGTGGAAATTGCGACCGTCGGCCGGGAAGGAATGGTGGGCTCCTCCGCCGTACTGGACGGCACGCCCGTGACGTCAGCCGCCATGGTGCAAGGGGCGAGCGATACCTGCTACCGCATGAAGGTCGATGCTTTCCGTCGAGAAATTGATCGACGTGGCGCCTTCTATGAATTGATGGCGCACTACGCGCAGGCGCTGTTCGCGTTCGTCGCCCAATCGACGGCATGCAACGCCATTCACTCGGTCGAGCAACGATTGGCCCGTTGGCTGCTCATGGCGCAAGATCGCATGGGATCAGATGAATTCCCGCTCACGCAGGAGTTTGTGGCGATGATGCTGGGCGCGAGCCGCCCAACCGTTACGGTTGTCGCTGGAACGTTGCAGAAGGCAGGCTTGATCAAATACCGGCACGGGCGTGTCACCGTCCTCGACCGCGAACACCTCGAAGCCGCGTCGTGCGAATGCTATCGGGCCGCGACGGATTTGCTCAATCGTGTGACGGACGGTACGAAGCCACGGTGAACATCGGGCGGCCGTGCGCATAGACTTCCGAAGTTAACCACGAGAGACCAACGCTTGCCCGAACTGGAATGCGAACGTCAGTCGATCGCTGTGCCGCCGGGCGAACTGACCGGCCCACAATGGTCGGGCAGCGCGGTCTCGATGGCATGCAGAAGTTCGTCGGCGTCGAATGGCTTCTTGTGAGACCTACGACCTACCGCCCTCAGCGTCCTGATCTGATCGTCCGAGCGGTCCTCCCCCGTTAACAGAAGACGGGGATCGCTGTCGGATGGCCATCGGGCAACCGGAGTTGCTCAAGCGCGGAACTGCCAACCGTCCATGACCGGCATGTTGAGGTCAAGGACGACGAGATCCGGCGAGTGTTCGCTCCGTTTGGCGATGGCTCCCTCCCGTGACCGGCTTGCACCACGTCGTCACCGTTACAGAACAGCAGATCAGCCGTGAGTTGCCGTAAATCGGTTGGGTCGTCAACGACCAGGATCAAGGCAGCGGTCCTGTGCGGAAGTCGCGGCACGGGTTCGGCGTCTGCCGCCATCGGCTCGCCCACCCTTCGGACAGGAAACGGTGGCGAGCTGGGTGCCGATGTCGTAGACGAGACCCCGGCGAAACTGATCGAGCCGAATGCCATCGATGGTGCCCGCCGGCTCGCGACAGCTCCGAAGCCGAATTGGGAACCTCCGGCTGCTTGACGCATCAACCGGAAAGGGCGGGCGACCCGACTTCACGGGCGGACCCGGAAGGACGTGTCTCGAATTGTCAGAAACACGACAGATCGAGGCGAGCTCATCAAAGGTTGAAGCCAAACTCCTCTGGAGCGTCGCATTTGTCGTGGGTCGCATCGCCATCCTCTACCGGAAGCACCCGGAAGAGGCTCCTGCGAGTGCAATGCGACCGTCGACGACCACGTCGATGGTCGCTGTCTATAAACGTCGAAACCGTCAGACAGTAGACAGACTCTGAACATCCGCTCGCGATAGCATCCGCCGTCTGGATCGCGGGACGCGTAGCGGTGTACGCGATCCGAATCAGCGCGCCGTTCCAAGGAAAGTGATCCGAGAGGGTACATCAGTATAGAGGGATTGGATTGCGCTCCATGCCGTGTCCTTCCGTGGAATCGGTTCGACTTCTCATCGTCGATGACCACGCTGAAGTACGTAAAGCTCTGCGGAGGCTCCTTACCGCAGAAGGCTTCGACGTCTGCGGAGAGGCCGCGGATGGCCTGGAGGCGATCTACGCCACGCGACTCTTCAAGCCAGATGTCATCCTGATGGACCTGTTCATGCCTCATATGACTGGACTCCAAGCCGCCGATGAAATACGGAAGGAGCGTCCCACAACGCTGATCATACTCGTGACAACGACGGACGTGAGCATCGAGCAGGCCGCGCGCAATCTGGGGATTCGCGGCACCGTCTCAAAAATGGCGATGCAGGATATCGTGCCGTGTATCCGAACGATCTTGCGCGGCGATGAGTTTCACCGGCTGGGCGACAACCCGGGTCGACCTGATTAACACATTGCTGGTCATGGTCGAGCGAATCAATGCCGACCCGACTCCTTCATTTATCAAGCCTCGTCGGAACCGCGCTCGGGTGCTCGCGTCGGACTCCAGGAGAATGCCGGTGGCGCCATAAGCGCGCGCTGAGCCGCGTGCTGTCGCCGAGGTGTGCGGCTCGTGTAACCGATCCAGCGCAGCTTCTTGCGTTCAGCCGCATGCGAATACTGCACGGGTCGAATCGGTTCGCCGGACCTCCGACTCTTCGAAATGCTGGGCCTGTCACGCGCTTCGAAGACATTGGTTGACTCGCCGAGAGTCAATGAAAAATTCCGAGCGCACTGCCCTGCTGCACCATGCCTGAGCCAAGACGATCCTTCGGCTGCGCATCAGTTGCCGTCTGCCGAGAGGATCGAGCTCTCGCTGCATCCGATCGTCTCACCCGCTTCCTTCAACACGAAATGCGGATGTCGCACATACACCAACCACCCATGCTGCGCACGATTCTCCGGAGACGCGGCGCAGCAACGACGCGCGACATCGCTCCGGCATTGCGGAAGATGGGAGCCAGCTCGAATACTACGGGGTGATCACGCATAGGATGCCCGGACAGCTGCCGCGCATTCGCGCCGTCGTAGAGCGCACCCAAGGCGGGTTATGCCGCAGCGAGCCGTCGCGCCGATGCGATCACGCTCTTGTTGGATCCATAGGTAATGATAAACGCCGCACTGTTTACCAACTCCCTGCAATGGCGGCTCTCACTTTCGCGGTTCTGCGCTACGCGCATGTCTCGACGACCTCGATCGGGTAGTGTCGGTGGCGGCCGCGGGGCTCGGTGCCGAGCGACTCGATCGTCATTCCGATCGAATCGCGGCCAGCGGATCCACCCGCGCGGCACGCCGCGCCGGAACATAACAGGCGACCGCCGCTACCAGCATCAGGAGCGCCGAGGCGGCGCAGAGCGTCACGGCGGTGTTGGAGGCGAGGTTCGGCAGCGCGGAATTGATCGCGCGTGTGAGCACGACGGCGCCGAGCAGCCCGACGACCATGCCGAACAGCATCATCCTGAACCCGGCTCCGAGAATGAGAGACACGATCTGACCGAAAGTCGCGCCGAGCGCAATGCGGATGCCGATCTCGGGCGCCCGCTGCGTTACCAGACGGGCGATGACGCCGTAGAGTCCCAGTGCCGCAAGAAAGAGGCCGAGCGCTGCGAATCCGGCAAGCAGCTGATTCACAATCGCGAGGGGCCGGTTGTCTTTGGCGATAAGCGCCGGCACCGGCATCAGATTCAGGATTGCCACATCCGGATCCAGATCGGTGACGGCACGGCGAAACGGCTCTACGAGAGCCGCGGCGGAGGCGCCATCAGCCGCCCGGACGGTCGCCATCACGAATCCCCAGGGCTCTTGGGCCAGTGGCTTGTAGACCTGGAACGCAGTCGGCACCGCCCCGAGGGTGACAAAACGAACGTCGCGCGCGATCCCGATGATCTCGGCCCACTCAGGGCCCTTGTCGACACGTCCGAGGCGATGGCCGATCGCGTCCCCTCGGGGGAACAGCACATTCGCCATCGCCTCGTTGATGATCGCGACACGCTGTGAATCACGCCTGTCGGTTGGAAGAAACGGGCGGCCAAGAACGATGGGCGTGCCGACAGTATCGAAGTACTCTGGCGAAATCAGGTTGGTCAGCGCCGTCGGCTCCTTCCCTGGCGAAGGTCGGTCGCGTCCCTCGACTACGTACGCGCGCTGGCCGGGGAGGAATCCGTAGAGCGGCAGTCGACATCGACGGACGCGGTACGCACTCCCGGGAGTGCCGCCAGCCGCTCTTGCAGCCGACGAAAGAAGACCAGCCGCTCACGCTCATCGTCATGGCCCGCCAGGAGAAGCCTGCCGGTCAGCAGCGGCGCTGGATCCCAACCACTATCGCGCGTCAGCAAATGCCAGACGCCATAGCCGAATGCGGATGCGCCGGCGAGCAGCACCAGGGTGAGCGCGACCTGAGTGACGATCAAGGCAGTACGGAAACGGGTGTGAGACGAGCCGCTGGTCGCGCCGCGCGCACTGCTCTTGAGCACTTCGTTGGCGTTGATGCGTGACACCACCCATGCTGGCGCGACACCCACCAGCACCGCTGTAATGACTGCGCCCAGATTGCCGAACGCCAGCACGCGCCAATCGAGCGGGAACACGAGCGGGGGACCGTCGCCGCTCAACTGACGTGCGAGCCAGTCCGAGATCCACACCGAGAGCAGCCAGCTCGATACTCCACCCAAGGCCGCGAGTAGCAGCGATTCGATGGCCAGTGGCCGCACCAGTTGCCCGGTCGAGGCTCCGAGCGCTGCGCACATCGCGAACTCGCGCGAACGCGTCGCCGCCTTCACCATCAGCAGATTTGCCAGGTTCGCGCACGCGATCAGGAGGACGAAGCCGGACAGGCCCACCAGGAGCAACATGATCGTCGTGCTGTCATTGTTCCGCACCGTGCTCTGGATGGGCGTTCCGCGCAGAGCGAGGCCGCGGTTCTCCTGCGGGCGATCGGCGGCCAGTTGCCCGGCGACGACTTCGAAGCGCGCCTGTGCCTCTGCCGCGGTGACGCCCGACCGATAGCGCCCGAGGACTTGGAAGAGCGTCTCCGAACGGAAGCTCCGCTCCTCGTCCGTCAATCCGAGAGGGCGATACACGTCGACAACGCCGAACAACGGCCGTACTTCGGCGCTCTCCGGCAGCACGCCCACGATTTCGACGGGTTGCCGGTCGACTCGTACGGTTCGTCCGACGACGTTCGGGTCGGCGTTGTAGCGGGACCGCCAGAACCCGTCGCTCAGGATGATGACGTTGTTGCGGCCCTCGGCATCCTCGTCCGGCCGGAACGCGCGCCCGAGCGCCGGCTGAATCCGGAGCACGTCGAAGAAGCGCGCCGAGATACGCAGACACTCGACGTTGCGGGCGGGGCGCCCAGGCTCGGAGATCGTATAGCCCCAGTGGGTGAACCCTGTGAGCTCCGCGACTTCTCGCGTCCGACGCTCGATTTCGAGGTAGTTGGGGCCGCGATGGAACCCTTCGGGCTCCTGTGCAGTCACACGATCGAGCCGGAACACGCGCTCGGGTTCGTTGACCGGAAGCGGCCGGAGCACAAACGTATTCAGCACGCCGAACATCGCCGTGTTCAGGCCGATACCCGCGGCCAGCGTGATCACGGCAACCGCCGTAAACCCCGGGCTCGCGGAGAGCTGGCGGATCGCAAATCTCAGACTGGTCATGGACGGCTCCTGCGGCCAACCGGCGCCAGGCTTTGGGACAGACTAAGCGAACGTGCCTCGTATTCTGCCCCGGAGTCAACACGCATCTCGCAGAACTGCCTGGGATGACGGGGCGCACGCCAACTTATCGCACGCGGACTGTCGCATAGAGGAGTCCCTCTGGGTCACCATCGGAGGCGAGACAGCCACGGCCATTTCAGCTGGACAAGAACTCGTGGGGAGCCGCGATTACTCGCCGTAAACGCCGCAGTGTTTACCGATCGGCGACCGCACGGTACCTCGCCGCAATCGGACTCAGTGTGAGTTCGCGCGCAGGCGGCGCCCCGTCGGCACGTTTGGACCGGCCAGACCCGGAGGGAGTCACCATCGCCACCAGGTCGCAGCGCCAAGTGGATTGGTGTGGTGTGGAGTAATGCGTGGTGTCGCGCCGCGCGCGACCTCTGCGTGACGCCAGTACTCAGATGGCCTGAGTATGCGAGCCTTCTCGGCCTGCGTGCCAAGACCCCGGATCAAGTCGTCGTTCAGAGTTAGCAATGTTTCGAGCAAGGCGCACTCGACTTCCGCTACGAGGGTGCAGTCTCGTGGATCGGAGTGGTAGTCCATGTAACGCTGAGCCATCCCCGTTACGCAGCCGCGATACGACTCGTCATTTCCGCTCACTTCGTGGAAATGGTAGCTGCGCCAATTGAAGTCGGGCTGAACAGCGCGTTCGTCAATCTCTGCTGAGACAGTGGGCGTTACAGAAATATCGGTTAAGTAATGGTAGATTCGGACAGCGGCGACCGCCTCTGGCGGCGGATTAGGACCGCCGGTCCACATCAAGGCCCTCACCAGCTCTCCGAATACATCAATATCGACTGCGACGCGGCTCGCCATGTGTGGATCATCGCGCGGGTTCGTCAGCCACGGCAAGCAACGTTGCCATTCGCCGTCCGCACGCTGACGATAAGCCGCAGTATTCGACCGCGCAATACACCGACGCGTTTGCCGAGTGGCTCGCCGAGCAGCTAGGGGGATCAAGACTTCTTTCAGAGAGGTCGTGACGCCTGCAGAGGTAAACAGGCGTTCGCCAACGACATGAGGTGCTGCGTTTGAAACGGAAGCGGAAATTTCGTTCAAACCGATTTGTTCATCGTCCGTCCTGAGCAACGCCGTAGTGTTTACCGACCTGTCCGACTTTCATAAAAATGATCCAACAGGCTGGTGAATCGGAAGGTCAGCCATTCGGCCCAGAGCACCCGTGCCGGGTACCGCTGATGCCGCATATGAGCGGCTGCAGCGCCATCGGGCGCTATCTGGCTCATATTTGTCACCTCACACGAGGAGGCGATTAGTCGCAACTCAGGCTAGCGAATTGCGGCGATGGGGCCGCGATCGGCGCTGAAC
>JBKPRU010000308.1:0-4596 GCA_046734675.1 Acidobacteriota bacterium | reverse complement strand
GGTCGAGCCCTTTCCACGCGATCAACACTCCGAGCGCTGCGCCGACCACCGCGATGAGCAGCGCTTCGGTCAGTAGTTGCTGCACGATGCGGACGCGTGCGGCGCCGAGCGCCGCCCGAACGGCAAGTTCCTGCTGCCGGTGCGAGCCGCGCACGAGCAGCAGAATCGAAACGTTCGCGCACCCGACGAGCAGCAGCGACGCGACGGCGCCGAGCAGCAGGAACAGGCGTGGGCCCAGAGGCCGCGCGAACAGCTCGACGATGCTGCGCAGGTTCACGCGGAATGCGTCCGGGTAGCGCCCCGGCGTCTGCCTCGCGAATTCCTCCAGCATTGGCTGCAGCTCCGCGTTGGCTTCCGCGGTGGAAACGCCCGGCCGCAGCTTCAGCGTGAGGCCGTAAGAGATGTTGGGCTCGGGACGAATCTCGAGCGGCAGATAGATGTCGGCTTCGCGCCATCGATATCGTGGCGGCATCACGCCGACGATTTGATAATCCTTGCGAACCAGTTGAAGCGTGCGTCCGACGACGCCCGGGTCGCCGGCGTAATACCGCTGCCAGAACTGATATCCGAGGACCACGACTCGCGCGGCGTCCTGGCCTGGAGGCGCATCGGCCGGGATGAGCCATCGGCCCAGGAGCGCCGGAACACCCCAATGGTTTGGTGCGTTCGGCGTCACATAGGACGCGACGACGTCTTCGGGGATGTCGCCATCCGTCGTCGTGAGATTCCAGCCATCCTCGGCGACGACACTCTCGATGGTGCGCGCGCGTCGCAGCTGCTCCAGCTGCGCGCCGGTCGTTCCCGTATTGCGGAAGCGACCGGCGTTGTCGCGTAGCGCGAGCTGCATGATGCGATCGGCGCCCGCGTAGGGAAACGGGTTGATGAGGACGCCATAAACGACGCTGAAGACTGCGCTTGTGGCGCCGATCCCGAGAGCAAGCGAGAGGACGGCGGTGAGCGCGAAGCCCGGCCGGCGGCGCAATTCGCGCGCCGCGTAGCGCACGTCGGCGACGACCGAGGTCATACGACTGACTTGGACGGGATCAACCGCGCGACGGTTGGCGGGTCACGCCGACATTCGTGGTGCGCGGCCGGTGCTATTCGTGCCTCAGGGCGACCATCGGTTGAACGCGGACTGCCCGCCTCGCCGGCACCCAGCACGCGAGCACGCCAATCGTGGTGATGAGCAGGATCACGGCCGCGAAGGTCATGGGATCGTGCGGCGACGTGTTCCAGAGCTGCGCCGTCAACAGACGATTGGTGGCGAGGCTGATGGCCAGCCCGATCAGCAGCCCGGCCGCGACCAGTTGTACACCGAAGCGCACGACCATTCGCACCACGTGTCCGGGTTCTCCGCCGAGCGCCATGCGGATCGCGATCTCGCGCGTCTGTTGAGAGACCGTGTACGCCAGCACGCCGTAGACGCCGAGCGCCACGAGGACGGCGCCCGTCCCGGCAAGGATTCCAAGCACCAGCAGACTGAAGCCCGGGCGCAAGTAGAACGTCATCTGAATCGCCTCTTCGAGCGGCTGCGGATCGTCCAGCGCCATTTGTGGATCGACGACCTGGATCTCGCGGCGGAGGCCGTTCACCGCGCGCAGCGGGTCGTGGGTGGTGCGCACGAGCAGCGCGACCCCGCCCGGCAGCCGAAGACTGTACGGTAACAGGACTTCGGGGCGCGGGGTCTCGAGCGGTCCCACCGTCGCGACGTCGCGCATGATCCCGATCACCTGGAAGGTCGGATCGGCGATCGGCCGCGGCAAGGTGGCGAGCCGCGGCAGCCGGATGGTGCGCGCGAGTGGGTCCTCGGATCCGAAATAGCGCCGCGCCATCGTCTCGTTGATGACGGCGACGTGGTGCGTCTGCTCGACGTCAATCGTCTGCAGCCCGCGTCCCTTCACGATCGGGATGCCGAGCGTCTCGATCAGCCGCTCGTTTCCGAACACGATCAAGGTTTGTGATGTGGGCTCTGTCGCGATTCCCGGTATCTCCAGCGCGCTCGAGAGGCCGCCGAAGGGAGGGAAGCCGAAGCCGCCCGCCATACCGACGGACACGACACCAGGCACGGTCGCTGAACGGTCGCTGATCTGGCGGTACACGGCCCGCTGCTCCTCTGCCGACGCGCGCCGCTGCTGCGGATACACCACGCCGGCGACCAGCACGTTCTTCGCATCGAACCCGAGGTCGACGCCGACGATGTTGACGAAGGTCCGCATCAGCAGCCCGGCGCCGAGGAGCAGCACGATCGAGAGCGCCACTTGCGCGATCACGAGGCTGCTGCGCATCCGCGTTTGCCGCGGGCCGGCGGTCGTGCGGCCCGCCACGTTCGTGCCAGCTCCGATGTCGCGTCGTACGCTCTGCAGCGCAGGAAACAACCCGAACGCAAACGTCGAGACCGCGGCGACGATGATGGCGAACACGAGCACCGGTCGATCGAGCCGGATCTGCGTTTCCCACGGTACGCCCTGGCCGGGCGGCAGCAGAGTGGCGAGCGCCTGGATGCCGCCGTATGCCAACGCCGCTCCCGCCAGCAATCCGCCGGCGGCAAGCAGCGCGCTTTCGACGAGCAGTTGCCGGACGATGCGGCTGCGGGTGGCACCGATGGCCGCGCGAATCGCAATCTCGCGCTCACGGATGGTCGCGCGCGCCAGCAGCATGTTGGCGACGTTGCAGCACGCGATGACCAGGAGCAGGCTCACCGCGCCGAACAGGATGTACAGGACCGTGCGGAAGTCCCGCACGACCCAGTCGACGACTTTGATCACCTGAAACCGGTATTGCGGCGGGTACTCCTTCGGGTAACTTCGCGCGCGGCGGGCGCCGATCACGTTGAGTTGCGCTTCGGCCTCCTTCGGCGAGACGCCAGGCCGCAAGTGGGCCTGGAACGCGCGATTACCCCGTGGCGTGCGTGGATCGTCCGTGCGGGTGATCGCAGCCGGAAGCCACAGGTCGGCGATGTTCCACTCGAATCGTGGCGGCATGACGCCGATCACCGTCCACGGCAATCCGTCGAGGATCAGCGTGCGCCCGATCACGCCCGGGTCTGCCCCGAACGATCGGACCCAGGCCCGATGGCACATGACCGCCACCGGCGGCGCGCCCGGCGCGACATCGGAGGCGTCGAACACGCGGCCGATCATCGGCTTGACGCCCAGGAAATCGAAGCCGTTCGCCGTCATCCACGCGACGTCGAGCCGCTCGGTGCCGTTCTCCCCCTGCCAGAACATCGAGTCGCGGCTGGTTCCGACGACGTCTTCGAATACGGTGGCCTGCTCCTGGTAGTCCAGGAACTCCGGACCGGGGAAGTAGGGACCGCGGACCTGCCGATCCGAGCTGTCGCGGAGGACGACGTTGACGAGCCGATCGGATCGCGAGTACGGGAACGGATCCAGCACGACGTTCCTGACGACGCTGTAGATCACGGTGACCGCGCTGATGCCGAGCGCCAGCGTGAGCGTCGCGGCGATCGTGAATCCGCGCGTCCTCGCCAGCGTGCGTACGCCGTAGGCGACATCGCGCTGCAGATCCTCGAGCCAGCGGAACGATCGCGCGTCGCGCTGCAGCTCTTTGACCTGCTCGACACCGCTGAATGCGCGTCGCGCGGCGACGCGCGCCTCCTCGGGCGACAGCCCACGCCGCTCGAATTCGCGCTGCAGCTCCGCAAGGTGGGCGTCGATCTCGTGGGCGAGCTCCTGCTCGGACCGCCCATGGCGGAACACGGTCAGGAGACGCAGCAGGGCACGGCGAAGGTTCCCCATCTCACACCTCCTGAACGGGAGCGGCGGCGGACGCGATTCGCGCCGCAGCGCGCCGCGTGCGGAACACTAAGGCTCGTGCAGCAACAGCTTGTTCACGAAACCGGCAAGGCGCTGCCAGCGTTCGGTCTGTTGGTCGAGGGCCCGGCTGCCGGCTCGCGTGATCGAGTAGTACTTCGCCTCACGGCCTGCCTCGGTGGTCTGCCAGGCGCCTTTGATCCATCCCTTTTGCTCGAGGCGGACCAGCGCGACATACAAGGTGCCCTGGTTCAGCGGAAACGGATGGTCGGCGAGCTGATCGAGCCGGGCGGCGAGACCGTAGGCGTGCTGCGGCCCCATCGTCAAGAGGGCGCGCAGCACGATCAAGTCGAGGGTCCCCTGCAGCAGCTCGACGCGCGATCGATCTTCACTGGCCATTGCAGTGAAGTAGAGCGCGCTTGCACTGGTCTGTCAAGTGGGAGGGCGCAAAGGCTCGTCCCGGCGGCCGGCGATCTCACCGAGTCCAGGCGATCGCGTACGCGTCAAGTGATCGCCAGCCAGGCTCCGGGCATGCTGGTGAATTCGGACGGACGCGCACCATGTACCGTTCGCCGATGACATAGGTTCGCTGATCGTCGGTGTTGCCGGGCTCGACGATCCGTCGGTAGCCGCCGAGCGGCGCGTCCTCCGGAAACACACTGAGACCCGCCAGCATCGCTTCGCCGCAGCGTTCCTCTTCGGCCGTCGGCAGCGTCGCGAACTTCCCGCTGTTCATGTGAAAGGTCGCGCCCGCACCGAGGAGCGCACAGGCCGCCCCGTAGGCGTAGAAGTCGCGCACCTTGCGCTCGATGTCGCCTTGCGC
>JBKPRU010000307.1:0-14848 GCA_046734675.1 Acidobacteriota bacterium | reverse complement strand
GTTGAAGGTCTTCCCACCGTCGTTCGAGCGGAAAAAGCCGGTGTTCAGGACGTAAACCGACTCCGCGTTCTTGGTGTCGGCATAGATCCGCGAGTAGTACCAGGCGCGCTGCCGGAGCTTGTTCTCGGTGTTCGTGCGGGTCCACTTTTCCCCGCCGTCGTCGGAGCGGTAGACGCCCCCCTTCTCCCTCGACTCGATGATGGCCCACACGCGTTCCGGCCGCGCCGGCGAGATCGCGACGCCGCTGATCCCGACGATGCCCTCCGGAAGCCCTTCCGTCAGCTTCTTCCACGTGTCGCCGCCGTCGGTCGAGCGATAGAGGCCGCTCTCGGTGCCGCCGGACTCGAGCGTCCAGGGCTTGCGGTAGACCTGCCACATCCCGGCGTAAAGGATGCGCGGGTTCGTCGGGTCCATCGCGAGGTCGCACGCGCCGGTCTTCTCGCTGACGGAGAGCACGCGGTCCCACGTCTTGCCGCCGTCCTTCGACCGGTAGACGCCGCGCTCCGGGTTGGAAGACCAGACGTGTCCCTGCGCCGCGACGTAGACGAGGTCCGGATTGCGCGGATGGATCCGCACGCGCGAGATCTGGTGCGTCTTCTCGAGCCCCACGTTTTTCCAGGTCTTGCCGGCGTCGGTCGACTTGTAGACGCCGTCCCCAAAGGCGACGCTGCGCTGGTTGTTGTTCTCGCCGGTGCCGAGCCAGACGACGTTCGAGTCTTTCGGATCGATGACGACGCAGCCGAGCGAATACGAACCGTACTCGTCGAAGATCGGCGTGAAGGTATTGCCGCGGTTCTCGGTCTTCCACAAGCCGCCGGACGCGGCGGCGACGTACCACACGTTCGGGTTCTTCGGATCGATGTCGACGTCGGAGACGCGTCCCGTGGTGATGCTGGGGCCGATGCTGCGGAATTCGATGCCTTTGAATGAAGCCGGATCAATGGTCGCGCCGCGGTCGGGCGCCTGCGCGCCGAGCGCCGCGCAGGAGAGTACGGCGATCGCGCCGTAAAGAAACGTCCTGTTCATCCGGCGATTCTATTACACGCGCGTTCGCGTCCAGTGTGCGTGAGCGCGCGATGCTCTGCTCGCGGAGACGACGGATCTCACGCTGAGGCGCACAGGCGCAGAGACTGTGGTGGATCTGCCCGTGATCGGTGTGCGCCGCCGCCGGTTCAGTAGGGTAACCAGACGGCCATTTCGCCGCGGCCGCGATTGTTCCACGCGTAGTACGGGACCGCCGTGATCGTCCGCCCGTCGACGGTGCTCGTGATCACCTCGACGCCCTTGAGAAGATCCGCCTCGAAGGTGTTGCTGAAGTGCGCCTCGAGCGGCAGACGAAGGTCGGCAAGCGATCCGTTGTCCGCGCCCTCGACGCAGTAGACGATCGGTCCTCGCTCGATCACGGCCTTGCCGCGGTCCTCGGCGACGGCATCGTTCGCCAGCACGCGCCGTACCGGCATCGGCAGCGTGAGATCGACGGTATCGCCTTTGCGCCAGCGACGGGCGGATCGTCGCGAAGCCGTCCTGCATGGCGACGGGCACCGGTCGCCCGTTGACCGAGAGCGTCACTCGTTCGGTGGACACGTCCGCGAACCGATAGAGGTTGGTGTGCACGGGTTCGTTCCGCGCCCAGCCCGGGATCCGCACGGCGAGCGTGAGTTCGATCGGACGTTCGGGCGCAAGTGCGATCGCGACATCACCCTTCCACGGATACTCCGTCCGTTGTGTCACCTTCACGGGCGTACCCGCGATGCGCACGTCCGCGTCGCTCGCGGCGAAGAGACCGACATACAGCGTGGTCTCGCGTTGCGCGTACATCAGACCAGGCAGTTGCGCCATCAGCCGCGAGAGGTTGGCCGGACAGCAGGCGACGTCGAAGTAGGCGCTGCGCTCGACGCGGCCATCGGAGACGAGCGGGTTCTGGTAGAAGAACGCATTCCCGGCGAGTGACACGCCCGAGAGATACCCGTTGTACAGCGTGCGTTCGAGCACGTCGTACGACGCGCTGTTGCCGTCGCGCAGGAAGAGGCGGTGGTACCAGAGGATGCCTCCAACCGAGGCGCACGTCTCGGCATAGGCGCGGTTGGGCAGGACGTAGTCGCCTGCAAACGCCTCGGTGCGCCCTTCCGATCCGAGGCCGCCCGTCACGTACATCTTCTTGCCCGTGACGTCGCCGAAGAGAGCGCGGACCGTGGCGGCGAGGCCGTTGTCGAGGAGGGTCGCGATGTCCATCATCGCGGAGTAGAGATACGTGGCGCGCACCGCATGGCCCACCGCGGTCCGCTGTGTCTCGACGCGCGCGTGATCCTGGCGGTACGCGAGGTCGTTGTACATGGAGAATCGGCTGCCCGGTTCGAATTGCGGATGCTCGACGCTGTGCGTCCGGCCGCGCTCGTCGATGAAGAACGCCGCGGTGTCGAGATACTTACGCTCGCCGGTCGCACGATAGAGCTTCACGAGCGCGAGCTCGATCTCCTCGTGGCCGGGCACGTCGCGCCGGCCAGAAGGCCCGAAGACACGACCGATCAAATTCGCGCTCTTGATCGCGACGTCGAGCAGCGTCCGCTTGTGGGTCGCATCGAAGTGCGCGACCGCCGCTTCGATTAAGTGTCCCTGGTCGTACAACTCGTGGCTGGTGTGCAGCCACGACCACCGGTCCGGTCCCGCACCGGGCGCCGGATTGGCGGGGTCGACGGTGCGCGGCGTGTAGATGTAGCCGTCGGGTTCCTGCGCGGCCGCGACAATCGCGATGAGCTCGTCGAGTTTCGCGTCGAGCGCCGGGTCCGGCTTCGCCGCGAGCGAGAACGACGCCGCTTCGATCACCTTGTAGACGTCGGTGTCGTTGTAGCGCTGCCCTTGATACGGCCCCGTCTTCCGCCGCGCCGCTTTCAGGAAGTTGTCCACGCGGCCGGTCAGCTCGTTCTGCCGCATGATGTGCGGGATCGTGACCGTGCGATTGGTCTCGAGCCGCGGCGCCCAGAAGCGATCCGTGAGGTGCACCGCGGTCAGCGGAACGGGTGCAATCGGATATTCTTGCGCCTGCGCGCCGGTCGTGAGCGCCGCCCACGCGAGCACGCAGCGAACGAGTGGTTTCACGTCACGCATAGCCGTCACAGTCCAGAGGATTTCATGACCCGATCCCGAACGCGACCGTCAGTTGTCGTGATAGTAACGGCAATCGCCCTGGCGGTACTTGCCGACGCGCCGTCGCCGCATGCCGCCGCGCGGCACGTCCCGACCATGGCGCAGTTCATGAGCCCGGCGTTCCCGCTCGAGCTCGTGGCCGCGCGCCGCGCCGAGCGGATTGCCTGGATTGCCAACGACAAGGGGCGCCGCAACGTTTTCACGGCGGCGGCGCCCGACTTCCGTCCGGTGCCGGTCACGCACTACGCCGACGACGACGGCGTGGATCTCACGCAGCTCTCGATCTCTGACGACGGCGCGACGGTGACGTTTACGCGCGGGCATGCGGAGAACCGCGAGGGCTGGGTCGCAAATCCGACCGCGGATCCCGCGGGCATCGAGCGCGCGATCTGGGCGGCAAGGACGTCAGGCGGCCCGTCGTGGCGGCTTGCCGAAGGCAACACCGGCGCGCTCTCCCCGGATGGCCGCTGGGTCGCCTACGCCAGGGACGGCCAGATCTTCCGTGTCCCGACGCGCCCCGGTCCGCGCACCAGTGACGTCGACAAGGCGCTGAAGCCGTTCATCAAGGCCTGGGGAACGAACGCCAGTCCCGTGTGGTCGCCTGACGGGCGCAAGCTGGCCTTCGTCAGCAATCGCACCGACCACAGTTTCGTCGCGGTCTACGACACTGCGACGCGCGCGATCACGTACCTCTCTCCTTCGACCGATTGGGACGCGAGCCCGGCGTGGTCGCCCGACAGCAGGCGCGTCGCGTTCGTGCGGCGTCCCGGCACACCGTTCGCGCAGCAGTCGCAGGCGGGATCCGGCGGTCTCGGGAACCCGCCGGGACCGGCGTTCAACCCGCTCAATCCGCCGCAGCGCGGCGCGACGCCGTTCGGTGGTCGCGGTGGCCAGGGGCGCGGCGCTGCTCCGGAGAACACGACGCCGCCGAAGCCGCGCCCGGGTCTGACGACATCGGTCTTCGCCGGCGGCTACACGCTTGCCTTCTGGGTCGCCGACGTCGCGACCGGCGACGCGAAGGAGTTCTGGCACAACGCGCCCGACGACAAGGTGTTCGCGAACGTCAACGCGATCGCCTGGGCCGGGACTCGCGTCGTCTTTCAGGTCGAGCCCGAGGAGTGGACGCGGTTCTATTCCGTCGCCGTCGACGGCAGCAGCGCACCCGTCTCGCTCACGCCGCAGACTGGTCAGATCGAAACATCCTCGATTTCGAACGACGGCGAGTACCTCTATTACGGGACGAATGCCGACGACATCGAGCGGCGCCACGTCTGGCGCGTGCCGGTCGCGGGCGGCACGCCCGAGCGCGTCACCACGGGCGAGGCGATCGAACACGATCCGGTGGTGCTCGGCTCCAACCATCGCCTCGCGGTCCTCAGCGCCGATTGGAACCGACCGCAGTCAGTGGCCGTGATGGACGTGCAATCGGAGGCCGGGCGCGGCGCCGGCCGCGTGATCTTTCCCGCGCTGACCAAGGAATTTCCCGCCGACGCGCACGTCGCGCCCACGAACGTGATGACGAAGGCGGCCGACGGGCTCGACATCCACAACCAGTTGTTCCTGCCGAAAGATCTCCGGCCCGGCGAGAAACGGCCGGCGATCGTCTTCGTCCACGGCGGTCCGATCCGGCAGATGCTGCTCGGCTACCACTATATGGATTTCTATCACCAGGCGTACGCGGTGAACGAGTGGCTCGCCAGCCAGGGCTACATCGTCCTGTCGGTGAACTATCGCGGCGGCATCGGCTACGGCAAGTCGTTCCGGATGGCGCCCAACATCAACTTGCGCGGCAACGCCGAATACCAGGACGTGGTGGCCGGCGCGAGATACCTGCAGTCGCGCGCCGACGTCGATCCGAAGCGCGTCGGCATCTGGGGCCTCTCGTACGGCGGCCTGCTCACCGCGCAGGCGCTCGCCCGCAACTCCGACATCTTCGTGGCCGGCGTCGATCTCGCAGGCGTGCACCTGTACGGCAACAGCCTCGATCCCGAGAACATCGCCTACAAGTCGTCGGCGATCTCGGCCATCGATACCTGGAAGTCACCGGTCCTGCTCATTCACGGCGACGACGACCGGAACGTCAACTTCGCGCAGACGGTCGGACTGGTCAGCCTGCTCCGCGCGCACAACGTCCCGTACGAGCTGATGGTGCTGCCCGACGACGTGCACGAGACGCTGCTCTACAAGCGGTGGCTGCCGATCTTCGACAAGATGGAAGATTTTCTGCGGCGGAACCTGTGGAAGCAGGAGCGCGTGACTACGCAATGACCGCGGCGGCATTCACGGTCACGGCCGACGGCTTTACACGAAGGCCACGAAGAAACGAAGACCACTAAGAACATCAAAAAATAGTGTCTTCTTCGTGATCTTCGTACCTTCGTGATCTTCGTGAGGAGCCGTAGGCCGTCGGGGTGAATGTCGCGTATTTTTGTGGCGAGGAGGACATCATGCTCATTTTTTCCCGCGCTCCAATCCTGGTCGCCGTCGTCATCGGCGCGATCGTCACGGCGGCGTCCGTTCGCGGGCAGGCGCCCGCGTCCTCCTCCGACGAGACCGCGCGCGCGATCCGCGAATTAACCGGCGAGGTGCGCGGCCTGCGCGCCGCGCTCGAAAAGACCTCCAGCACGCAACTCCAGGGATCGATCCTCGGCATGTACCTGAACGTGCAGCAGAACCGGGTCGCGCAGGCCTCGAATCGCCTCGACGCCATCAGGCGCGACCTGGACGGCATCACCGCGCGCGCCCGCGAGCTCGCGCAGCAGTCGGCGAACACCGACGCGCAGCTGCCGCAGACCACCGATCCGGAAGAACGGAAACAGCTGGAGCTGGCGCAGCGCGCGAGCAAACAGGAATGGGAGCAGCTGGCGCCGCTCGAACAGCAGGCGCGGGCCCGTGAGACCGAGGCCTATCAGCTGCAGCAGGCCGAGGAACAGCGCTGGACGGAGCTGATCGCGCGGCTCGAACAGTTGTTGAAGAAGTAGCCGCCTACTTCGACAGCTCGATGACGTCGAGATAGCGCTGGATGCGCCCTTCGTTGAACGCGGTCAGCAGCACGCCGATCGGATTGAGCAGCGTGACCGACCGCGGCGTCGGCGGCATCGACGGCAGCGGCGCGAACTGGAATCCGACGCGTCCCGCGTTGTTGAAGTAGGCGCGGATGAAGGTGCTCTGGTCGGCGATCGGCAGCGCCGCGACGTTGCTGTAGAAGCGCTGCCACTCGTCGCCGCGGAACAGGTACTGCTCGACGTTCGACGTGTAGAAGGCGGTCACGTGCGCGCCGCGCTCGCGGAGAAACGCCGCGACGTCGCGCAGCGCCTTGGGCCCCGCGAAGTCGCCGACGATCGGCACGATCAGGTTGCGCAGCTCCAGCTCGCGCAGCGCCTGGTAGTTCTCCTCCGTCGCCAGATAGCTGCGCCGCTCCCCTTGCCCGTCGGTCTCGAGCATCAGGTCCCGATAGCTCGGGAACGGCGCCCACCCCGGGCCGCGCCCGAACGAATAGCGGATGTCGGGTCCCGCCGAATAAAACGATCGATACACGTATTCGATCGCGCGCAGATCGCCGCTCGACAGGCCGAAGCGATGGTGCCCCTGCAACCACGCATCGACGTCCTGGAGGTTGCGCTCGAACGCTTGTTCGTCCGCCTGCGCGTGCTCGAACGCGGCGAACAGCGTCTCGGCGGACGCTGAAGGATCGAGCTCCGATGGCGGCTGCCGCGAGAACAGCCGCGCGACGAACTCGTCGCGGGTCGGCGACATCTCGATGAGCGCCTTGTACATCAGGTGCAGCAGCATGTTCTGCCGCCGGATGTCGACGATGAACGCGATGCGCGGCTTCAGCGCGACGATGTAGGTGAAGTTCTGATCCGGACCGACGCCGAGATACGCGCTCGATCCGCGGGTGCGCTGCTGCAGCGGCGGGATGACGTGCTGAAACGTCGTCTCGTTCGAGACGAGGTTATCGGACCGGAAGAAGCCACCCGGCTCCGAGAAGGTGCTGACGATCGACCAGAACTCGTGATCGTCGAGACGATCGGGCAGCCCCTGCGTGATGCGGCGCGCGGTCGGCGTGACGCACAGCAGCAGCGACGCCGCGGCAATCGCCAGCACGCCGATTCGGGAGAACGTGTGGGGCTTCGACACGTGACCCGATGATAGACCACCGATTGAACGGGTTCAAAGGGCTGAAGGGGTTCAAACGGTTCAAAGGTTCCGGTTCAGGGTTCGGGTCGGTTCGGGTTCGGCGTTCAATCGTTGATTGCGATGATCGCGATCAACCATACCAGCCCGACCGCAGCGCCCGCTCCGATGGCGGCGCCAATCGCCATCGCGCGCGCGCCGCCGCCCGATGGCGTGTCGACGGTCACGCGCGCCACTTCTTTCAAGGCCACGTGCACCGGCGGTTCGGGAAGGCGCGTGTGCCGCGCAATTGCCACCTCATCATCGGTGACCTGCAGGAGCGTGCCGCGCAGCGAGCGTCCGCCGGAAGTCTCGACGCGGACGCGCGATCCCGCCGGCAGCGATCGGACGAACGCGGCGATCGCCGGGTCCGCATGCGCTCCACCACCTACGGGCTGCGTCGTCAGCGCCGCCCTCGAGCTCGCGCAACCCGACGTGACGAGAGCCGCGATCACGATCAATGCGATGGCTTGCTTCATGACGTCCTTCCTTATCCGTCGTGATCAGAAATCCACACCCACGCCGAATCTCACGATGACGTCTTCGATCCGGTCACTGAATCGGAGGCGCGCATCGGTGCGGAAATACGTGCGCCTCGTCATGTAGGCCTTGAACCCCATTGACGCGGCGGGCCGCACTAGGATGTTCGTCGAGGACTCTTCGCGGGCGGGTTCCACCACGCGCGAGCGCTGTGTGATGCGGTCGAAGATCAGCACCGGCTGGAGCTGCTCCTGTTCCTGCTCGCGGACGAGATCGAGTCCCGCGCCCACGTACGGGTGGAACCACGCGTTTTCGAAGAATTGGTACTGCCCCGTGACTCCGAGCATGCGCGTGCTGTGAGTGATCCATCCGTAGCGCGCGGTCTGTTCTCCGTCGACGAACGCGCCGCTGAACAGATACACACGGCCGTGGGACGTGCCACCCAGGTCGAGCTCGGTCTTGAGATGGTTGGTGAAGTACCAGCCCGCGCTCACCGTGCCGGAGGCGCTGCGGTGGTACCAGTCGTCGTATTCTCCGGCTTCTTCGACATGCGCGTGATGCCAACCGACGCCGGCCCACACGTCGGCGCGCGTGAGCGGGTTGGCGACATCCTGCGCGGTGGCGGGGGCGGCGTGGACGGCGACCGCGAGCGTCGCGGCAAGGATATGACGCTTCATGCTTCGTAAGGCGCAGGATGGGCGCCGGCCGGCTCACTTCCAGGCTTGCTGGATGTCTCCGTCGGTAATGTTGAAGAGGAGGAGCGCCTGATTGAGTGATGTGCCGTTGCCGACGTACTGGAGGAACACGGGGAAATTCGCGCCGAGACGCCTGGCCAGGAGGCGCGCCGCGGTGTAGCCCTGCGCGTAGGCGAGCAGCGCGTCGCCCCCTTCGAGGCGTCCGAAGCCCTGCTCGAGATCGCTCATCGGCAGCCGCCGCCTCGCCGTGCGCAGGCGCTGCTCGAGCCAGGCGTGATCCGACGGCTCGAAGTACGTCGCGAGCCCTTCGTTCAGCCAGAACGGAAGCCCGCGCGGCGCGAAGCTCTGAAGCGCGGCGTGCACGTACTCGTGCGTGACGATGCGATCGAGCTCGCCGGGCGTGCGGAGCGAGCCCATGACCGGAATGCGGATCCGCCCGTCGTACGCGCCGGCCGCCCAGGACGGAGACTTCGTCACGTCGTGAAACTGCTCGCGCGAGTACAGGATCGTGGTGATCGTTTCCGGCGGATAGACGCCGAGCGAGGTGCCGACGCGGGCGTAGGCGGCTTCGAGCGCGTTCGACACGCGCGTGGCGATCGCCTGCTGCGACGGGCCTTCGAACAGGATGTTGAAGCGCACGCCCGGTTGGGTGGTGAAGCCGGAATGCAGCTCCGCCTCCTTCTTCCACTCCTCGAGCTGCTGGTAGATGGCGGGGCTCCCCGGCGCGATCTTGAGCGCGCGCTCGTACGACTTGATCGCCAGATCGAGGTCCCCTTGCTTGTACGCGATCTGCCCGAGCAGGTATGCCGCGTACGCGAAGTCCGGCTCGATCTCGAGCGCGCGTTTCAGCAGCGACATCGCCTGGTCCTCACGTCCGAGCAGGTGCTGCGCCATGGCGGCGCCGGCCATCGACCGCGCGTCACGCGGGTCCGCGGCGAGCGCCTCGCGAAACGCGCGCGCCGCCTTCTCCCCGTCCCCCTGCTGGATCGCCTCCCATCCCGTGCGGGCGGGCCCCTGCGGCATCGCCTGCGGCGCGAACGCCAGCGCGGCCAGGAAAACCGCCAGGATAAAAGGCATGAAGATTCCGGCTGAGCAAGCCGGGTGCCGCCGAAACTGTGGAAAAGTCCCCGGAAACAGCATCCGGGCACGCGCCGCCTATTACGATTGCGGCGGCGCAATCACGATTCCGTGCCGTGCTATCGTCAGGGGAGCCTGCCTCTCGGAGGAACGATGACGTCCCGACTGCTCATTGCCTGCTTCATGGCCGCCGTCCCGCTCGCGGCGCAACAGGAACAGGAGCATCCCAAAATCCCGAACGACTCCGTGGAGGTGACGGTCACGGGGTGCCTGAACAAACGCGTGCTCGTGGCCGACGATGTCCGCCAGCCTGACGTGTCGAGCGGGCCGCGGGTCCACAGTCACGCGTTCCGGCTGCAGGGAAAGAAGGACCTCGTCGAGACCGTGAAAAAGAACAACAAGCAGCGCGTCGAGATCACCGGGCTGATCAAGAAGTCGGCGCTGATGGAGTCGGGCGTGAAATTCAAAGGCGGGCGCGTGACCGTCGGCGGCGGCACCAGCGGCATGGGGCCGGCGCCGAATCAGGCACCGGACTCGACGCAGACGGTGCCCGTCCTCGACATGTCGTCGGTCCAGCTGATTGGCGGAGATTGCAAGGGGTAGTCTTCTACCCCTTCTGCATTGCAGAGAGGAAGTCGGCGTTCGACTTCGCCTTGCCCATCTTGTCGAGCAGCAGCTCCATCGCTTCGACCGCGGACAGCGGCGCCAGCACTTTCCGCAGCACCCACACGCGATTGAGATCCTCGCGCGGGAGGAGCAGCTCCTCCTTCCGCGTGCCGCTCTTCTGCATGTCGATCGACGGGAAGACGCGCTTGTCGGTGAGCTTCCGGTCGAGATGAATCTCCATGTTGCCGGTGCCCTTGAACTCTTCGAAGATCACGTCGTCCATGCGCGAGCCGGTGTCGACGAGCGCGGTGGCGATGATGGTGAGCGACCCACCCTCCTCGATGTTGCGCGCCGCGCCGAAGAAGCGCTTCGGCTTCTGCAATGCGTTGGAGTCGAGACCGCCCGACAGCACCTTTCCTGACGGCGGGATCACCGAGTTGTAGGCACGCGCGAGCCGCGTGATCGAATCGAGCAGGATGAGCACGTCTTTCTTGTGCTCCACCAGCCGCTTCGCCTTCTCAATCACCATCTCGGCCACCTGCACGTGGCGCTGCGCCGGCTCGTCGAACGTCGACGAGATCACTTCGCCGTTCACCGACCGCTGCATGTCGGTGACTTCCTCCGGGCGCTCGTCGATGAGCAGCACGATGAGGAACACCTCGGGATGGTTCTTCGCGACCGACTGCGCGATGCTCTGAAGCAGCATCGTCTTGCCGGTGCGCGGCGGCGCGACGATCAGACCGCGCTGCCCCTTGCCGACGGGCGTCATCAAATCCATGACGCGGCTCGAGAGGTTGTCGGACGTCGTCTCGAGGACGATCCGCTCCTGCGGGTAGAGGGGCGTCAGATTCTCGAAGAACAGCTTGTCGCGCGCCTGCTCGGGCGATTCGAAGTTGACCGCCTCGACCTTGATCAGCGCGAAGTAGCGCTCCCCTTCCTTCGGCGGCCGGATTTGCCCCGACACGGTGTCGCCGGTCTGCAGGTCGAACTTGCGAATCTGCGACGGAGACACGTAGATGTCGTCTGGGCCCGGCAGATAGTTGTAGTCGGGTGCGCGGAGGAACCCGAATCCATCGGGCAGCACTTCGAGCACGCCTTCCGAGAAGATGAAGCCGCTCTGCTCGGTCTGCGCCTTGAGGATCTGGAAGATCAGATCCTGCTTCCGCATGCCGGTGGCGCCGGCGACGTTCAGGTCCTTGGCGATCTGCGTGAGCTGCTGAATGCTCTTGTCTTTCAGATCGGTGATGTTGAGGCCCTGACCGCGGCGGCTTTCGCCGCGCTGGCCGCCGTCACGCTGTCCACCCTCGCGTTGGCCCCCATCTCGTGGTCCGCCCTCGCGCGCGTCGCGTTGTCCGCCGTCGCGTCCCTCGCGCGGCTGCGTGTCGCGCGGCTGACCACCTTCCCGCGGCTGCCCGCCTTCGCGGTCGCCGCGCGCCTGTGCCGGTGCGGGCGGTGTGCTCTCGGCGGCGGATGTCGTGGAGGCCTGGGCTGATTCGTTCTGGGATTCCCGGACGGCGGCCTGCTCGGCGGACGCCTGACGTCCGGCACTGCGTTTCTGGTTCGGCATGGTGGACTGCTGGCGTTGGTGGTTGTGACGATCGGTTGAAAACGTACGGATTCGAATTACGGTCGCCGGCCGCGGCGCATTCGAGGTCGCGGGGGGGACCTCTGTCGTGAGGAATTTTCGGTCGTTGACTCGGAGTATAGGACCCGCCTCCGGCGCTGTCAAATGGGCGCGCGCAGCGGCGGTTCTCAGTAGCGCCAGGGGGAATCGCCGATGCCGATGATGCTGCACGCGACAATGGGGGTGATCCCTAATGCACGCGCGCGCGCCACCACTTCCGGCTCGTCGGCGCCGGGATTCAACCACACCTCGGGGATCCCTTTCTTCGCCACGTCCTCCATCACGCGCACGCCCACATCGGGTTGCACGTAGACGGTGGCCATGTCGATCTTGTCCGGCACGTCGAGCACCGACGCATACGCGCGATGCCCTTCGATCTCGCGCTCGTGCGGATTGATCGGAATGACGCGGAACCCCTGCCGCTCGAACGCACGGAGTGCCTTGTTGCCGTACTTGCCGCGATTGGATGAGGCGCCAATGACCGCCACAGTTTTCATGGACACAGGATAGCTACTGAGGAGGGCCACAGAAAAACACAAAACAACACAGGAAGCTGATGGCCACAGAAAAACACAAAACAACACAGGAAGCTGATGGCCACAGAAAAACACAAAACAACACAGGAGCTGATGGCCACAGAAAAACACAAAACAACACAGGAGCTGAGGGCCACAGAAGAACACAGAACAACACAGACCACACGAAAGCTGAGCGCGAACGAATGACGTCACGTAGGGCGGGTCTTTCGCGGGTTGCAGAAAGGCTTGGCGGCTCTCGGTTGGGCGCCTCTTTAGCTTAGAGGCGCCGACGTGGAGGCGCACCTAAAGGTGCGCCCTGCCGCGCAGCTGTGTTTGTCTGTGTTGTTCTGTGGCTCACCGGCCCTCCTCTTGCACTTTCGGTGTGGCGGAGGTGGACTTGGCGATGTTTACTGAAGTGGCCCGCGACGTGGCGTTCATGCGGTGCGCGATGGTCAACGTGGCGGCGATTGGCGATCGGTCGCGCTGGATTCTGCTCGATGCTGCGCTCCGCGGATATGGACCGACGATTCGCGCGGCGGCTGAGGCGCGCTTCGGCAGTGGTACAGAGCCGGCGGCGATCGTGCTGACGCACGGCCATTTCGATCACGTCGGCAGCCTGGACGATCTCCTCTCGACCTGGGACGTGCCGGTCTTCGCGCATCGTCTCGAGCTGCCGTACCTCACCGGACGCTCACCGTATCCGCCACCCGATCCACTCGCCGGCGGCGGCGCGATGGCCTGGCTGTCGCGGCTGTATCCACGCGGACCGTACGATTTCAGCACGCACATCCGCGCGCTCCCCGACGATGGCAGCGTGCCTGAGACGGTGGGATGGCGGTGGATCTTCACGCCCGGCCATTCGCCCGGGCACGTCTCCCTCTTCCGCGAAGCGGATCGCACGCTCGTCTCCGGCGACGCGGTGATCACGACGAAGCAGGAATCGATCGCCGCAGTGATGACCCAGCGCTGCGAGCTGCACGGGCCGCCCTCCTACTACACCATCGACTGGACGAGGGCGCGTGAGTCGGTCCGGATCCTGGCCGCGCTGGCGCCGTCACTGCTCGTCGCCGGACATGGTCAGCCGTGGGGCGGCGACGCGATGCGCGAAGAACTATACGCGCTGGCCGAACATTTCGACGCGGTCGAGCGTCCGCGGTTCGGCCGCTACGCGGCGCACCCCGCGGTCGCGGACGAAAGCGGTGTGGTCCTGCTACCGCCCGATCCGTTGCCGAAGCTGCTGGCGGGCATCGGCGCCGTGGCGGCGACGGCCGGCCTGATCTGGACCGCGCGCGCGACCCGCCGCCGCATGGCAGCCTGACGCGCGAGCCCGTATATTGACTGCATGGCGTCGCTCGCGGAAGTGCTCGAGGTTCGCACGGCCGAGGCCGCACC
The DNA here is from genome assembly GCA_046734675.1 of Acidobacteriota bacterium. GTDB lineage: Bacteria > Acidobacteriota > Vicinamibacteria > Vicinamibacterales > 2-12-FULL-66-21 > QHWT01. Next base: position 1,136 of record JBKPRU010000307.1, on the reverse strand, counting down.
CGAGCTCGTCGAGGAGATCTCGAAAGGACGCATCCGCTGCTACGCGTGCGGCCACCAGTGCCCGATCCCCGAAGGGGCCGCCGGCGTCTGCAAGGTGCGCTACGTGCGCGGCGGCACGCTGCACGTCCCCTGGGGCTACGTCGGCGGCGTGCAGTGCGATCCGATCGAGAAGAAGCCCTTCTTCCACGCGTATCCCGGCGCGCTCGCGTACAGCTTCGGGATGCTCGGCTGCGATCTGCACTGCTCGTATTGCCAGAACTGGGTGACGTCGCAGGCGCTGCGCGATCCCGGTGCGGTCGCGCCGCCGGTTGATGCGTCTCCCGCCGCGCTGGTCGCCGACGCGCAGCGTCTCCATGCCCGCGTCGTCGTCTCCACCTACAACGAACCGCTGATCACCAGCGAATGGGCGATGGCGATCTTCCGCGAAGCGCGCGCTGCCGGTCTCATGACCGCCTACGTATCGAACGGCAACGGTACGCCGCAGGTGCTCGACTACATCCGCCCCTCGATCGATTTCTATAAAGTCGATCTCAAGAGCTTCGACGATCGTCATTACCGTCAGCTCGGAGGGCGCATCGATCCGATCCTGTGGACGATCCGCAGGCTGCACGAGATGGGGATCTGGGTGGAGATCGTGACGCTGCTGATCCCGGGCTTCAACAACAGCGACGACGAACTGCAGCGGCTCACGGCGTTCGTTGCGTCGGTCTCGCCGTTCATTCCGTGGCACGTGACCGCGTTCCACAAGGACTACCGAATGAACGACCCGGAGAACACGACGCCGGCGATGCTGCTCCGCGCCGCGGAGATCGCGCGACAGGAAGGGCTGCGCTACGTCTATGCCGGCAACATCCCCGGCGGCGTCGGCGATCTCGAAAACACGCGATGTCACGAGTGCTCCGCGACGCTGATCGCGCGCTACGGTTACTACATCCGCAGCTACCGCATCACCGCCGAAGGCCGCTGCCCGGACTGCGGCACCGCGATTCCAGGCCGATGGGGCACCGGCTTCGCCGGGCAGATCACGTCCACGCCGTTCCTGCCCGGCACACGCCGTCTACGAACGTTGTAGCGGATCGCTGAGCGCTATTTCTTCAAGTCGAAGCCGGCGACTTGTACGTTCAGGTTGTGGTTGA
>JBKPRU010000306.1:0-6037 GCA_046734675.1 Acidobacteriota bacterium | reverse complement strand
GCGTAGACCATCGCGTACGTGCCATCGCTGTCGCGTGTCGCCAAGAACCGATAACGTCCGGCACCCGGCACGCTCGTCACCACGCGCGCCGCGACGACCACATCGTCCGCGGGAATGCGGGTCAGAAATGGACGAGACTCGAGCAGCGCGCGCGCGTGCTGCATCTGTGCGCCGCCGGGTTGGTCGATCGCATCCATCCACGTCATCAGTGGATCGTTGATTGGCTGGCGCGCCGGCGTCCACATCTGCCACACGGAATGATGGCCATAAGTGTGGCCGAAGGCGCCCGAAAAGAGATCCCAATAGAGCGGGCGACGAACGTCGCTTGCGATGGAGTGACCGAATTTCCTGGCATCGAACGCGACCGGGTGGCCCTCGTAGATCGGTTCGCCATCCAGCACTGGCTTGACCGGCCGCCGATCGTAGTCGGCCCGCGTCAGCTCGTAACGGCCGTTGAACTCCGCGACGTGACCGTTCTGCCGCATGTTGAAGTCGAGCCACTCCTCATCGTGGAACCACGACGAGGAGCTCTGCCCTCCTGAGGGATGCAGTGTGATCAGGTGCGTGCCGCCGTCGCCGCGGCGGAGGCCTCGCGCCATCGCGCGGATGATCTCGCGCTGCGCGTCCGTCTCAACGGGCCGATCACCGCCCAGAATCCACACGATCCCCGCCTCGCGGTAGCGTTTACCGAGCCACTCGCCGTACTGCTCGGCGTTCGCTGGCGTGAAGATCTCCGGCCCTGCCCCCCACTTCTTGTTCCACTTGTCACCCCAGGTCGGCAGGAAGCCAACGTACAGTCCACGCGCGTTCGCGCGCGATATGATCCAGTCCACGTGCGCGAAATAGGCCTCGTTGGGCTGCAGCGGGTCGTTGTGGCGCAGCGGCAACTCGCCATATGCGTTCGGCGCCGTCAGGCCATCGAACTCCGCGAGCGCGACCGCTTGGATTACCGTGAACTGTCGCTCGGCGCGATTGCGCAAATAGTGGTCGGCGTCTTCGCGGGTGAGTCGATGAAAAAGTTCCCACGCCGTGTCGCCGAGCCAGAAGAACGGCCGGCCGTCTTCGGTGACGAGAAAGCGCTTGTTTTCGGAGATCTCTAGTCGCGGGAGAGAAGGCCGCGTGGGTTGCGCGGCGGCCGACGTCAGGAGACACGCGAGAGCGATCGAGAGGACCGTGGCGCGGCGCAGAAACATGCGGGGATGTTACCCGCGATCGTGCGGCGGGCGATAACCTTCGTGCGATACGACGGAGCACGCAGCGCTTACGTCTTGCGTCTTCCGTGTAACCGCTCGCGCACGTTAGGCGGGGCCGCGCGCCCGCGACAACCCTGCAGCGCTACCGACCATCGACAACAGCGTTGCGGGCTCCGGGTCGCCGCGGCGTGCGCGTTAAGGCGCGGCGGCCTTCGTTGTCGATCACACGCCCAACAGCGCACCCGTCCAGTGTCTTCGCCGACCATTCGCATCGGACACCCACTCTGCCGGAGCTCCACCGCCTTCTCGATATTTCGTCCGTACGAGGTGTGCGCCCAGTCTTGCTACGAATGTCCCGACTACCAGGGATGTCGTCCGCTTGGTGACGTTTGCTTCGCATCGGGCTCCACGTTCGGCAACCTCTCGCTCGCAGTCGCTTCGAAGTCGACATATTGCTCAGGCAGAATCAAGTGGTCGCAATCCCGGCCACCGGATGCGCGGAACGCCACCAAACAGGGGGCGAAAGCCGACACCATTCGCGGCAGGATTCTGAACCGCTCCGGTGCTATACTGACGTTCCCCTGCTTTCCTGAGTTCTGACCCACCGCGCGAGGGCCTCTGCTCATCGAAGCTCCGTATCTGGAGGTTCACCATGAGCGTCTCGCCCGCTTGCCCGTACTGCCACTCACATGATCCACGTGTTCTGATCGCGGCCGTAATTGGTGTGTCGGGCTATCGGTGCCACGATTGCGGCCGCGTCTTCTACAGGGCCTCGCACGACGTCGCCAAGCAGATCCAGGACGCGCAGGTAAAGCGCACGACGCGCCGTGTCGATGGTGAACCGGCGGCCTAATTGAGCGCATCCACCGCTCCTCAGCGACGTCTAAAGGTGCGGACGATACGCGCGGCGCACATAGGAATCGCTCAAGTGCGTCTCGCATTCAGTCGCACCGGTTGCGCAGAGAGTCGTTTGCAGCGCCCGATGCACAGCAGCCGGCCGGCGCCGCTACAGAGAGACGGAACGACCGGTGTTGGAGCTCCCCACACGGCACGACGTTCATTCCGGAATGCGTGACACACGCGGCACCTTCCGCCGTTCAGGCACGGCGATCCAGTCGCCGCATTCCCTTCGCTGCCACCGTTCCGGGTGGCTCGGGACTGCTCTGAGTGCGGAGCGCACGACGGAATGCGTCTGCAGAACGTGACTCAGAGTCCTCAAATTCTGCTGCTGTACATCTGCATTCGGTGCGGCACACTTCTGACGATCGCGCCGCCGCCGCTCAAGAACGTCTGACGCGGCGTCGCCCGCCATTCCGCGCATCGAGGCGCGCTCGCTGGCAGTGCGCCCTACGGTTACGACGGCACGCGACGTGGAGCCGAGAAAGGACCGACCGCCGAGGTCACGCGGATGGAGACGGCTGCGCGTCCGTAGCAGCGTCTACCCGCCAACCTTTCATCTCAAGCGCCGCGCGCAGGCTAGCGGCACGCTCATGTGCGAATGCTGACGTTGCGAAGGTCTCGCGCGACACCACTTCGCCGTCGTGCAGCAATGTGAGCAGCGTGCTGGTCCCGAGGGGCTCGACGATGCAACAGGCTGAGGAACGCTTCGCCGTCAGCTGCCAAACGACCGTCTCTGACCGATCTGCGTTGGCCATCGTCGTCCTCCGGAAACAGAGAACGGCCACCGCCGCGGCGGCACTATGCCGACGGGCTTTACGTGGGAAGAACGTGACGGTACACCAGGCCGCGGGTATCTCCCAATGGCACCTTCGGGCTATCAGCTCCGTCCTTTCAACGAGGTAAGCTATCGGGCTCGTGCTATCTCAGATTCCGATGCGGCTCCTGCGCATCCCGAAGCCGTTTGATCACCCCCACTTCGTCTTCGAGCCGAAACTCGATGGCTTCCGAGCGCTGGTGATCGTCCGCGGGCACCGGTGCGAGCTCGTGTCGCGAAACGGCAACGCGTTTAGAACGTGGCCACAGTTGGCTGAGGAGATCGCGCATGCGGTGAAGGCGGAGCGCGCGGTGCTCGATGGCGAGATCTGCTGCCTCGAGCCGGACGGGGCCACCGATTTCAAGAAGCTACTGTTTCGGCGGGAGTGGCCGTCCTTCTATGCGTTCGACCTGCTCGCGGTCAACGCCGAAGGCCTCCGAGCGCTGCCGCTGCTCGAGCGGAAGCGCCGACTGCTCGCGATCATTCCGACGATCGACTGCCGGCTGCTGTACCTGGATCACGTCGAAGAGTGCGGCCGCGATCTGTTCCGGGCAGCGTGTGAGCGTGATCTCGAGAGGATCTTGGCCAAGTGGACACGCGAGACGTACTACACGGACGGCCGGCGCACATCGTGGCTGAAGGTGAAGAATCCCGAGTACTCGAAGATGCGCGATCGCCACGAGCTGTTTGAGGGACGCCGACATGCCGGTGGCGAGCGGCATCGAGCACCGAACCTAGTGCTCGTTTAGCGGAATACGCGCCGCGGCTGATGGATCGGCGCGCGCTTTGTGGTGTTGAGCACGAGGCCCCGCTCGACTCGTGGCGGAATTTAGGCGTCGGGCGCGTCAGTCGTGCAAGTCCTTCAGCACTCCTTCTGCCAGAGATAAGACTTCTTGCAGCGTCGTGCATACGAGCAGGTTGGTCTCCAGCATCTGCGTGACCTGCACGATCAGAGCTTCCGTAATCCGCCGGCGGTCGGCTCGTCGGCGATGATCGCCTTCTCGGACCTGGTCGATCTGCTCGAGGAATTTTTGACGTAGCGCAGCTTGGCTTCGATCTCCGCCTGCAACCCTGTGAGGTGGACGGTCAGAAGTTCGGTGTCGAGCGATCGCTCTGGGTTCGCGTGGTTGGGCATCGGCGCGGCTCGTCCTGCAGGGCACTGCGGCGCATGGTAGCACCTGTCCGAGCGCACTCGACGGGCGCCGCTGGGCTGCGGTCTCCTGAGCTGCGGGGGAACGCGGCGGAGCTCGCGCTCACTCATCCTTGTAGACTCGAGAACGAAGCGGACCCGCACAGCGTTCAAGCGGCGAAGGACGTTCCTATACTCGGTTAGATATGGGGGTCGGCGCACGCTTCTCGTCGTCGAGGACGACGACTCGCTTCGGCAGCAGTACCGGACGGTGCTTGCGATGGCGGGATTTGACGTGCGGGAGGCGGGCACCGGGCTCGACGCGCTCACGAGCATCGATCGCTGGCCGCCCGATTTGATCGTGCTCGATCTCACGCTGCCGACCGTCAGCGGCTTTGCGGTCCTCCAGGAACTCGCCGGGCACGCCCACACGCGGCACATCCCGGGGTGGTGGTGACCGGCTCCGCGGAACCACTCCATCACCTGGATGTTGCGTGCATCCTGCGAAAACCGATCTCGCCGGACGTCCTGATGCGCACGATCGAGCGGTGCATGGTCAGTGGCGGGCCAGCGAGTTCCTGACGCCGCACCCTCACTTTGCCCTTACGCGGACATGGATGTATGATCCGCCCCCGCGGCGGTTGAGCGCGCCGTTTCCACCTCCAACAGATGCCCGAGTCACCAAGGTGTTCCGTGTGTCCGAACTGCGCGGACACTACACACGTGCGCGTGACGATGCGTACGGATGCCCGAGCGTATTGCCGTTGTGACAAGTGCGGCTACATGTGGCACGACGACGCCCCCAAGCGGGACGGCGACTTCCCTGACTCCGTGTTCCGGCTCCTGGACGTGCTCGGATTGTACGGCGCTCACGTACCGCGGCCTCGACGGTTGCTGGCCGCGTGAACGGTCAGTCGCCCGGCGCTGTATGGGTCAGACCCAGCTCGCGCGCAATCGCTTTCGAACCCCACCCGCGATCCGCCAGCTCCCGAATCGCGGTGACGATCTCCCCCTCGATCACCGGTACCTCCTCAATCGGAGATACCAATCTGCCCGGCTCACACTCCATTTGCCCCTCCTCCTGAGGGGGTCAGAATTAATGGCGCAAGGGGGTCAATATCACTGTCGCTCTACACGGTGTTCCCGTTCGGGAAAACGCTCGAATATAGAGACCTGCGGCGCTTGAGCGCGAGGATTCGACGCTGTGAACGCCATCTCGAACCGCGACGGCAATCCACGAGATCAAGGATCGTTGCATGGGTTTCTCCGTGAAATGATGCCGCAGCGAACGGTTCGCCGGGTTTAGCAGGCGATGGTATGTGCGCTCCATCACTGCGTCACACCTGCTGAATGGCCTAGAACGGCCTGAAGCGCGGGTACGGCGTGTCGCAGGCTGAGAATGGAGAGCGATGCACGTAGGGGGCGCACCAACATCGTCAACCCGCTGAACTGGTGGCATCTGGCTGGCGGGCTGGATTCGTAGCGATAAACGCCGCAGTGTTGACGATCGAGCGGCCCCAAACCCAGAGAGACGGCGCCGAAGCGCTTAGGGCTTGCCCTGCTGTCATTGGTATCGTCGCAATCGGCGCCGCGTCGAGCGGCGCGCCCGAGTTGCGCAACACAACGGCCGGCCCTTGACACAATGAGCATATATCTGCGCATAATCGTGCATGCGACGGAAGCCCGGGAGCCTTGTACCCCTCGAGGTCGCCATCTGCTCAGCGGCGGCCGCATTGAGGCGCCGGGGCATTCATGAATTTCACGGGTACGAGCTCGCCAAACAGCTCACCGAGATCCGTGATCGGAGACTGCTCACCGCCTACGGCACCTTGTACCGGGCGTTAGCTCGTCTCGAAACCATGGGGCTCCTTGAGAGTCGCCGTGAAGATCCGGCGATCGCTGTCCAAGAGAATCGTCCCGGCCGCCGCCTGTATACGCTTACGGCGCTTGCCGAGTCGCTCGTTCGCGAGTCGTCGGCTTCACGTCGACGCACTCCCGTCC
>JBKPRU010000305.1:0-3470 GCA_046734675.1 Acidobacteriota bacterium | reverse complement strand
AACGCACACGAGCGTTGACGACGATTCAGATCGCTGGCCTCGCCGTTCTCCTCGCCTGCGGCGGAGATCCGACGACGGCGTCCGTCTCCCCTGCGGACACGTCATCCGCGCTACAGGAGATCCCGATCACCGGCACCGTGGTGTCGGGGATGGCGTGGTACGACAAGTTCATTCCCGACCTGATGCGGAAGTACAAGATTCCCGGTGGGGCGGTGGCGGTGGTGCGCGATGGGAAGCTGATCTACGCGCGGGGCTTCGGCTACGCGGACGTCGAGAACAAGACGCCGGTTGAGCCCGACGCGCTGTTCCGAATCGCCAGCGTGTCGAAGCCGATCACCGGCGTCGCCATCATGAAGCTCGTCGAGGACGGCAAGCTCAGGCTCGACGATCGCGTGGCGCCTCTGATCGCGGACCTCACCCCGGCCCCGGGCGCGACCGTGGATCCGCGGTGGGAGCAGATCACCATCCGGCACCTGCTCACCCACACCGCGGGATGGGACCGTGCCGTATCGTCCGATCCGATGTTCCAGCCGGCGATCGCCGCCGCGGCGGTCAACGCGCCCGCGCCGGCGTCCGCCGAGACGATCATCCGCTACATGAAGGGCAAGCCGCTCGACTTCAATCCGGGCGAGAAGTTCGTCTACTCGAATTTCGGCTATGCGATTCTCGGGCGCGTGATCGAGCGGGTGAGCGGCATGCCGTACGAGGCGTTCGTGCGCACTCGCGTGCTGCAGCCCGCGGGCGCCACGCGCACGCGGCTGGGCAGAACGCGACTGAGCGACGCGCTCCCCGACGAGGTGAAGTACTACTGGACCGGGGCGGGCCCGAACTGGCCGATGGTGCCATCCGCGTTCCCGGGCGACGGCGCGGCGCCCGACACCTACGGAGGCTTCTACCTCGAAGCGTTGGATTCACACGGCGGCTGGGTCTCGTCGACGGTCGATCTGTTGCGGTTCCTGACCGCCGTCGATGGCCGCGCCGATCGTCCGGACATTCTCAGCGCCGGACTCGTCGCGCAGATGACCGGCTCGGGCCCGTGGGTATGTCCGGGCAGCGCGTGCTATTACGCGGCTGGCTGGTTCGTCACCCCGAGCCAGGGCGACGCGAACTGGTCACACGGCGGAGACCTGCCCGGCACGGCGGCCCTGCTCGTGCGCGCGTATTCACGGTTCTCGTGGGTCGCACTGTTCAACGCCAACCCACTGTTCACCGCCAAACCGCCGGGAGCCGACTTCAAGGGCGAGCTGGATGCCGCGCTCTGGAATGCGCTCGCGCACGTCACGTCGTATCCGACGCACGACCTGTTTTCGACCTTCCAATGACGTTCGCCGCTGAGGCGCTGGGCGCCGCAGTCGACTACCGGCGCCATCACTCGCAGGTCACTGTGCGCCGTGCCCTGTTGTTCCCCGCGCTCGCCCTCGCCGCTACCCTCGCCGCTTCGCTGAGCGCGTGTGGTGGCGGCGGAGACGCGAAGGAGCCCACCGCACCGACGGCGCCGATCGCGACCCTGACGGCGATCGTCGACTCCGTCCGCGTCGCCTGGAAGATGCCGGCGATGGGGGCTGCCATCGTGACGTTGGAGGACGGCATCACCGCCATTGCTGTAGCGGGCACCCGCCGCGCGACCGGCGGTGCCGCGGTAAGCACGGACGATCTCTGGCACCTCGGGTCGAACACCAAAGCGATGACGTCGCTATTGGCGGCTGTGGCCGTGTCGCAAAAGCGTATCGAGTGGACGACGACCCTCGCGCAGGCCTTCCCGGAGCTGACGAACATCCGCGCAGAGTACCGTGACGCGACCCTGAGCGACATTCTCTCACATCAGGCGGGCTTCCCGCGTGACGCGGACCCGGCGGCGTTCGGGAGCGGTGCGACGGCGCCGGCCCAGCGGGCGTTGGCGGTGGCTTGGGCGGTACAGCAGCCGCCGGCCGGGCCACGAGGCACGTACTTGTACAGCAACGTGGATTACGTGGTCGTCGGCGCCATGCTGGAGCGGGCCTTCGACATGTCGTACGAAGCGGCGATCGCGACGCATATCCTCGCGCCGCTCGGTATGACGGACGCCGGATGGGGCCCGCAGGCGGCGGCAGGGAGCACCACCCAGCCGGTCGCGCACGTCCGCGAGCCGAACGGATCCTGGCACGCGCTCGAAGACTTTGACAATCCGCAGGTATACAACTCTTCGGGGCGCGCGCACATGTCGCTCGCAAGCTGGGCTCGTCTGCTGCGCGAAGTCCTGCGCGTGGAAGCGGGCATCTCCACCGTCGCCCCGGCCGATGTCGCGCGGCAGATCACGTCGCCAGCCGTCACCATTGACGCGACTGCGGGTTACGGCTTCGGTTGGGTCGTTTCAAGCCGGTCGTGGGCGAACGGCAAGGTGCTCTTCCATGACGGCAGCAACGGGGGCAACCACTCCCTCACCTTCGTCGCCCCTATGCGCAACGTGGCGTTCCTCGCCACGACAAACGGCTTCGACCCGGCTGGGCGCTCGTTCAACGCCCTGAACGCATTGATCGCCCGGTTGGAGGCCTTCCACACCACGGGACACTGACGCAGCAATGGAGGTCGTTTTGCGCCGTGCTGTACTGCTCCCCGCCCGTCAGTGAGCTGCGAATGAAACCGACGATAGCGCTGCTCGCTTTGTTCATTTCCGCCTGCGCAGGGTCCGCGGCCGAGCCGAAGACCGCACCTAACGAGCAGAGCCGAGTCGCCGATTCCTGTGCCGTCGCGCGCCCCGATTTCGGAGGCGTGGCATCTGCAGCAGATCGAGGCCTGTTCGCATACGACGTCAACGCGCCACTGAACCTGCAGAAGGCGGTTGAATCCACGAACAATGGCGTGGAGGTCAGCGCCATCTCCTTCAGCAGCCCGGACGGCGGATCGGTGACCGGATTGTTGTTCGATCCGGTCACGCGCTCGAGTCTGCGGCCCGGCATCGTGCTCATGCACGGCATGCCCGGCAATGCGCGCGTCATGGTGGCCCAAGCGCAGCTGCTCGCGGATGTCGGCGCGGTAGTGATAGCGATCGATGCCCCGTTTGCTCGCCGCGGTGGATCACCCATCCAGTTCACCGATGAGGATCGGACCGAGCAGATCCAACTGATCAAGGATCTGCAACGGGCAGTCGATGTCCTGCGCGCGCTGCCTAACGTCGACGACGAACGCATCGCGTACGTTGGCTTCAGCTACGGCGGCGCGATGGGTGCGCTGTTCGTCGGCATCGAAAAGCGGCTCAAAGCTGCGGTGCTCGTCGTAGGAGACGGCGGTCTCGTCTCGCACATGACCGGCCCGGAAGACTTCAACCTCATGACTGGTCTATCGTGTGCAACCCGCGTCAATTGGTTCCGGGCCATGGGTCCTATTGAGCCGATTCGGTTCATTCCGCACGCGTCCCCCACGCCGTTGTTGCTGCAGAGCGGACGGCTGGACGCCCTGGTACCCGTGGCCGATGCGGCGGATTTGCACAAAGC
>JBKPRU010000304.1:0-20965 GCA_046734675.1 Acidobacteriota bacterium | reverse complement strand
ATCCAACGGAGATCGGCGCGATCAATGCCGCGAGCGTTGCGTCACCACCATGTCTAGGTCAGGACTGCTGCCGGTCGCCCTGATCGTCTGTTTTCAGGCGTTATCACTTGTAGCCCAGGGACAACCGGCGACCATTCGGGTTCAAGTTCGCTCGGGGGAGACGCCGCTCGAGAAAGCTGAAGTGCTCGTCGCCGGAGTTGTTCGAGAGACCGACGCGTCAGGAACGGCGCTGATTCAGGCTCCTCCGGGTGACGTGGATCTCACCGTTAGCAAGAATGGTTACGTCACGACCACCCTCAAGGTGACGGTCGGCTCTGGGGCGCGACAGGATGTCACGGTCGACTTGCACGCCGAGCCGACCCTCGAGGAAGCCGTCACGGTCGTCGCGACGACGCGGACCGACAAGCGGCTCGAAGATCAACCGATGCGAGTGGAGGTCCTGGCTCGCGAAGAAATCGAAGAGAAAATGCTCATGACGCCTGGCGATATCGTCATGATGCTGAACGAAATGGGCGGCATGCGTGTGCAGACCACGTCGCCGTCGCTTGGCGCTGCCAGCGTCAGGATTCAGGGCATGCGCGGACGGTACACGCGCGTACTGTCCGATGGGCTCCCATTATTTGGCGAGGTCGGCGGGCTGGGCCTGCTGCAGATCCCGCCGATGGATCTCGGCCGCGTTGAAGTCGTGAAGGGGGTCGCCTCGGCGCTCTATGGGGCAGGGGCGATGGGCGGCGTCATCAACCTGCTGTCGCGGCGGCCAACGGAAAAACCCGAACGCGAGATCCTGTTCAATCGCTCGACGCGCGGCGCCACCGATGCGGTGGCTTTCCTGGCATCGCCGCTTTCCAGCGGCTGGAGCGCATCGCTGCTGGGTGGCGGGCACTGGCAGGAGATCAACGACGTCGACGATGACGGCTGGGCCGATCTTCCTGGGTACGGTCGCGTCGTCGTCCGTCCGCGCGTGTTCTGGGACGGCCCAGACGGGCGCTCGTTCTTCGCGACCGGCGGATTCACGTACGAAGACCGAGACGGCGGCACGACCAACGGTGCGGTTCTGCCCGCGACGCATGCCCCGTACCTCGAGGCGCTCGGAACCCGTCGTTACGACGCCGGCGCGTTCGGGCAGTTCGTGCTGCACGATCGCTACGTCGTCACCGCGCGAGCTGCCGTGGCGCGTCAGAGCCACGACCATCAGTTCGGGGAAGTGCTCGAGCGCGACCGTCACGACACCGCGTTTGGCGAGGTTGCGATTCGCGGCACTGCTGGAAGGCAGACGTGGGTCGGAGGCGTCGCAGTAGAGAGAGATGCGTATACGCCGCGCGATGTTCCGCAATTCGAGTACGACTTCGTCGTTCCCGGGGCGTTTGGACAGTACGACTACACGGTCGGTCCGGCCGTGTCGCTCTCGGCCAGCGGACGGCTCGATGTTCACAGCAGGTACGGTTTCTTCTTCAGCCCCAGAGTCTCGATACTGGCGCGCGCGGGGCGTTGGACCACCCGCGCTTCTCTCGGAACGGGCTTTTTCGCATCGACGCCTCTGACGGAAGAGACCGAAGCCGCCGGACTGACGCGATTGCAGGTGCAGGAGGGGCTCGAAGCGGAACGCGGCGTCAGTGCGTCGTTCGATCTAACCCGTACGGACGGGCCCTTCTCGTATACGGCCACGCTGTTCGCGTCTCGTATCAGCGACCCGGTCCACGTGGACCGCTCTCCGTCGTACGTGCTCCGTAACCTCCCGGATCCCACCACCAATCTCGGTGTCGAACTGCTCGGCACATTCCGTCGAGAGCCTTTCGCACTGACGGCGACCTACACCTACGTTCATGCGCGCGAGACCGTCGATGGTACCGATCAAGATGTCCCGCAGACGCCTCGTCATAGCGCCGGCATCGTTGGGATGTGGGAGGCCGAGGGCCTCGGTCGCGTGGGAGTTGAGTGGTACTACACGGGACGACAGGCGCTGGAAGAGAATCCGTATCGCACTGTGAGCGAACCTTACATGATCGTCGGCGCCCTGGCAGAGCGGCAGTTCGGCCGTCTCCGACTGTTCATCAACGGTGAGAATCTGTCGGGCGTCCGTCAGAGTCGGTGGGATCCGCTGCTCCGGCCGACCCGCGCTGTCGATGGTCGCTGGACGGTGGACGGCTGGGCCCCCTTGGAAGGCCGCAATGTGAACGGCGGCGTTCGCGTTCGCTTCTGACGATGACGCCGGCCGTTACAGGCCGAGCAGCGCGGCGATATCAGTACCCACCAGTCGCGTTGATCATCCTCGGTCGGTCGCTCGAACCTCGCGCGAGTCCTGGGCGCGGGGGGCGCAGCACGCTCCACCAGCGGCGCTGTCGAGCACGTACAGCCGCCCGAACGACCGTTGAAATTGTTTGCGGTCCTGTGTCGTTGCCGGCACCTGTCGCAGCGCATCCACTGCGGCGCCGACGACGCCTTGAAGGGCGGGACTCAGGGATCTCGATAGCTGGTAGTGCATCCAGACACCATCGCGGCGGGTCGTGACGAGACCGCTCTTACGCAGATATGCAAGGTGGCGGGAGACGGTCGGTTGTGGCAGCCCCAGGGTGTCGTGGATGTGGCACACGCACACCTCATTGTTGCCAAGCAGCGCGAGGATGCGGAGCCGCGTCCGGTCCGCCAGCGCCTTGAACAGGTTCTCCAATTCGTCGACTGCGGCCCGGGTCTTCGAGGTCGTTGCGCGTTTCATATATTCGCCTTGACGAATGTATCATGCGGAGCATATATTCGCAAACTGGGAGGGCAGTCAAAGGTGACGACATCCGGGCGGAGTTGCGTCGGAGCATGGAGCTCTGGGTCGGCTGCGTCGCTGGTGCGCTGGAGGAAGCGACGTACCGAAGCAAGTTGTCGAGCGCGGGGTTCGACGCGATCGACGTCGAGCCAACGCGCATCGATCGGGGCGCCGACGCGAAAAAATTTCTCGAGCAGGTCGGACTGGCGGACGATGCGGCGTTGGCGCAGATCGACGGCCGGATCATGAGTGCCTTCATCCGGGCCACGAAGCCGGTCGCGGCGAAGACGTGCTGTGGCCCGACGTGCTGCTCGTGATGTGGCGTTGGACCAAGCGAATCCTGGTCGGGCTATGCGGCCTGTTAATCCTCGCTGCCGCTGCCGGCGCGACGTATCAATGGGTTGCCACCCGCCAGGATCTGGCAGCGACGCCACCACCCGGACAACTCGTCGACGTCGGAGGGCACCGGCTGCATCTCTGGTGCTTGGGGGCCGGTGCGCCCGCGGTCATTCTCGAAGCCGGGTTGGGCGGGTCGACCGCAGACTGGGGCTTCGTTCAGCCTGAGATTGCGCGATTCACACGCGTCTGCGCGTACGATCGCGCGGGGATGGGCTACAGCGACCCGGGCCCGTCGCCTCGCACGGCACGGCGCATCGCGGAGGAGCTCGGCACGCTAATCGATCGCAGCGGTCTCGGCGGCCCGGTGGTCCTCGTGGCGGCATCGAGTGGTGGTTTCGACGTCCGCGTCTTTGCGTCTGATCACACCGATCGCGTGGCCGGTCTCATCCTTGTCGACGCGTCACACGAAGACCAAAGACATGAAGTGCCGTCGTTGGCCCGCTGGGTGCCGCTGCTCTCGTCGATTGGAATCTTCCGGCTGCTCGGTATCTCGTTCGGTCCAAGCCCGGCATCGTTGTCACCGTCAGTGCAAAAATTCATCGAGGCAACGAAATTCCGCGCCGCCGGCTATCAGGCGGCCGCGGACGAAATCATCCATATACGCGACAGCGCGTCAGAGGTCAGGACCTCGCGGCGGACGCTCCGCATTCCGGTCGTCGTTGTAACCGGCGGGCGCAACGCCGATGAGACCTGGCGAGATCTGCAACGAGACCAGGTCAAGCTGTCGGAACGCGGCTGCCAAATCATCGCCGAACAGTCCGGCCATCTCGTGCAGATCGATCAGCCGGAGATTGTCGTGAACGCAGTTCGTGCCGTTGTCGAAGGGACGAGAGGCGGGACGGATCCAGCTTGCAGATCAGAGGCTCTGGCGCGGTGACGTCGATCGGTCCTGTCAACCAACCATGAGGGGCAGACCGTCCAAGCGGTGCCATGCCTGACGTCCGTTACGCCCTGCGGCTCGTGATGCGGCAACCGGGATTTGCGTGCCTGATCGTCGGCACGCTGATGCTCGGCATCGGAGCCTCGACCAGCATGTTCTCGGTCATCAACAGCGTGCTCCTCAAGCCGCTGCCCTACGAGAATCCAGCGACGCTGGTGTGGATGTTTGGCGCGTTCCGGCTGAACGAATCGGCCTCGGTCTCGCCGCCGGACTTCATCGACTACCGCGACCGGAACAACGCATTCGTCAAGCTCGGGGCGATGTCCATCGCTCCGATGGACGTGACGGTCACGGGCTCCGGCGGGCCGTCGCGCCTGAAGGCGTCGCGCGTCAGCGCTGAGCTGATCACCACGCTTGGTGTCCGTCCGATCCTCGGGAGGGACTTCACGCGCGGCGACGAGACGAACGCCTCGAGTGCCATCCTCGTCAGCCACCGGCTCTGGCAGGAACGGTTCGGCGGGGCCGGCAACGTCCTCGGCCAGTCGATCGTCGTGGACGGTCGGCCCCGCACGATCGTTGGAGTGCTGCCCGCCGGGTTCACGCTCCCCTACGACAGCTTCATCCGACT
Source organism: Acidobacteriota bacterium (assembly GCA_046734675.1). Taxonomy (GTDB): domain Bacteria; phylum Acidobacteriota; class Vicinamibacteria; order Vicinamibacterales; family 2-12-FULL-66-21; genus QHWT01. The sequence goes on along the minus strand of JBKPRU010000304.1, from coordinate 16,303 downwards.
GACCGACCCGGTCGACTTCTACGTGCCGATCGCCTTCGATGATCCCGAGGCGCAGGTCCGGCGATTCCATTACCTCCGCGTCATCGGCCGCCTCGAGTCCGCCGGCGCGCTGCGGCAGGCGCAGTCGCAGATGGACGTCATCGCGCGGCAGCTGGCGGCGATATATCCGGAAAACGACACCTGGCATCTCCGGCTGGTGCCGCTGCACGAGCAGATCGTTGGCGCGGTTCGACCGGCTCTCGTGGTGCTCATGGCGGCGGTGATCCTGCTGCTGCTCGTCTCGTGCGGCAACGTCGCCAGCCTGCTGCTCGCGCGCGCCAGCGTCCGCGACACCGAGCTGGCGCTGCGCGGGGCGCTCGGGGCGTCGCGCGCGCGCATCGTCCGTCAACTGCTCATCGAAGGCTTCGTCCTGTCGTTTGCCGGTGGAGCGGCCGGACTGATCCTGACGTGGTGGACGATTCAACTGCTCAAGCGGGTTGGGCCGGCGCGGTTCCCCCGGCTTCACTCCATCGCACTGGAGCCGCGCGTGATTGCGTTCGCGCTTGCCGCCGCGGCGGTGACGACATTGATCTTTGCACTCGCGCCGGCCATCCATGCCTCGCGTGGCGATCTCGCCGCCGCGATCGGGCCCGGACGCGGCGCCACGCGAGATGCCTCACGTCGTCTTGGGCAGCGAGTGCTCGTCGTCGGGCAACTGTGCATGTCGGTCGTCCTGCTGGCGGGTGCCGCACTGCTGGTGCGCGGCTTCGTGCAACTGGTGTCGATCGATACCGGGTTTACACCGGGAGGCGTGATGCTGACGGCGCTGCCGTTGCCACCCGATCGATACGCCACGCCGCAGAAGACCGAGGCGTTTTACTCGGCGTTCCTCGAACAGCTCGCCGCATCGCCCGGTATCGAGGCCGCGGCGCTCGGGAGCGGACCGCCGATGGTCGGCGCAAACGACTCGGCGGTGTATCGCGAGGGGCGGCCACCTGCATCGCCCAGCGATCGGCGGTTCGCGCAGATCCGGTGGATTCAGGGTGACTACTTCAGGACGCTGGGCATCCCTCTCGTGTCCGGGCGCCTCTTCGATGACCGTCTCGATCGCGCGGGCGCCCCGGAAGTAGTGGTCATCAACCGGCGCATGGCGCGTGACTATTTCGGTGACGAAGACCCCGTCGGCCAGCATCTGGTGATCGACCTCGGGCAGATGATCACGTCGACGGTGATTGGCGTCACGGGCGACGTCCGCATGTTCGGACAGGCGAACGAGGCGCCCGCCATGGTGTATCTACACGCGCGCCAGCATCCTTTTTCCTACATGCGGGTCATCGTGAAATCGGCAGCAGCGCCGGCTGACGTCGTCTCGGCGATCCGCCGTCACCTGCGCGATCTTGATCCCACGCTGGCCGTCGCCAACATCGACCGCATGGAGACACTGCTCGCCGACTCCGTCGCGCAGCCTCGGTTTTCGATGCTGCTCATCGGCTCGTTCGCGGCGTTCGCGCTGCTACTGACGCTGGTCGGCCTCTACGGGACCGTGGCCTACCTGGTGAGCCAGCGACGGCGCGAGATCGGCATCCGCCTCGCCGTCGGCGCGACGCGCCGCGACATTCGGCGCCTGGTGCTGCGTCAGGGGGGAGCGCTGATCGCCGCTGGTGTTCCGCTCGGCCTGTTCGTCTCGCTGTTCACCTCGCGGATCGCGTCGACGGTGTTCCTCGAGGTCAAAGGCGGGAATCCCATTCTGCTCGTAGCCGTCGGCCTCCTGGTCGCGCTCGCGGCGCTGCTCGCCGTCCTCGTGCCGGCGATCCGGGCCACTCACATCGATCCTGCGAGGACGCTGACGGCACAGTAGACCCCGGGGCGCCTGCGCCTGACGACTGCTGACCATTCGTCAGGCGGAGCGCCCGTCATTCGAGTCGAGCGCCGAACGCGAGCAGGCGACCATCGCAGTCCTTCACGACGAATTCGCGCGAGCGCCAGGGCGTGTCGCCAAGTGCTCGCGTGAACTCGACGCCGCGCCCGGCATACTCCGCGTAGAGCGCGTCTGCGTCCGCAACGAATACGTACGCGTCGAGCAACTCGTCGGCGTACTTGTCGGGATTCGGCGCGGGCGGTTCGGCGCAGCGGAAGTGGATTCTCTGCTGGTCGCGCGCGACGATGGCGTAGACCGGCGGGTCCTGCCACGTGCCAAGACACTCGAAGCCGAGCATCTCCCTGTAGTAGTCGAGGGTCGCAGCCATGTCGATGGCGAAGAACTGCGGCGCGATCTGGCGAATCATGCGGCCAACATAGCACCGCGCGTTCCGTTGCGTCTCCAAGGCCGAACTCAGAAGGCCTGCCCCGCCTCAGACGCAAACGACGCGCTGACCGGCGTCGTCCCAGCGCCAGATGCCATCGCGTCCATTCAAGTGCACTCCGCCGAGCCATCGATTGATGCCGCAGAGGGCGACTCTATCTGCATCGCCTGCCAGCACTGATCGGCCAACGTCCGTCAGCGCGATCGAGCCGCGGAGTGGAATTCCGTCTCGCGTTTCCGATGCATCGAAGGTGAGGAGCGGCGGCGAAGTACGCGACAGCGCTTCGGCCATGCCGGCGAGAGTGGCGTCGGTCGCGTAGTAGACCTGTTCACCCTTCGCCATCATCGGGAAGGCCTTCCACAACGCGATTCCGTCGGGGCTCGCCAACTCGAGCAGGCGCCGCTCCGTCCGCGAGAGGCCGTCGGACGTCCAGGGATACTCCTGCAGAAATCGGGTGAATGCCGCGGCGAGATAAGGATGCGCGGACGTGTCCGCTCGCCGTAGATGATCGAGAGCTTCGGGCGTCGATTCCCGGAACGCCTCCCACGCGCGTCCCGCCAGCGCGTACTGCGCCTCGCTGATCTGCTGTCTCGTTTCGAGCAGCGACGCGAGTTCGTCGGCCGTGAGCTCCCCGAGACCTTTGAAGTCGGGCCGACCGGGAAACGACCCGATGCAGATCAGCGACACGGGCTTGGTCGCCGGGAGGCGCTCGTGAATCCACGGGAGCAACTGAATGAGGTTCAACTGGTCGAAGAGGTCGTGCTCGAACCAGAGGATCAATTCGTCGTAGGCGTCGTGCCGCGCGATCGCGGCGCGCCATTCGCGAAGGTCGTTGACCGGATCCTGCGAGGCGTCGCCTCCGCTCCACGCGATCCAGGTCAGGTCTCCCGGCTCGCTCAGGAATCTGGTGCGCACCTCGCGGAGTTCGTCGTCGTCCAAGCCGCCGGGGACCGGGCCTTCATAGAGTGGATCGGCCCAGATCGAACGGGCGCCAGGAATGCCCGCCGCTTCGATGATCCGCGTCGTGGCGGTGCCGTTGGCGACGTGGAGAAAACGAGCCCTGGATGTATCGCTCATCGCTGTCTGTTCCTCGAAAACCTCGTTGAAGTGTGGACCGGTATCGGGCGCATATTGCGCCAGCAGCGGTTTCAGCCGTTGACGTGCGCGCGCGACCAGCGATCGCACCGTGCTGACCGGAACGTCCAGTGTGGACGCAATCTTCGCGTGACTCAGGCCGTCCAGGTGATACATGCGGATCGGCGCGCGATAACGCGGCGGCAGCGCGGCCAGCGCCGAACTAACGCGCGCGACCATCTCCGCGCGCAGCACGAGATCGAAAGGCGAGGGCTCGGGCGCGGCGACGGTGCTATCGTCGGCGTCGGTCCAGCCGCGAAAGAGCGCCGGACGAAACGCCCGGAGCCAGTCGATCGAGACCCCCACGACGATGCGGCGCAGCCAGGCGGCAAAGCGGTTTGGATCGACCAGCAGGTCGAGATTGCGAAACGCGCGAATGAAGGCTTCCTGGGCGAGATCCTCCGCTTCCGTCGCGTCGTTCACGAGTGCCGCCGCGAGCACCGTAATCTCACGATAATGACGTCGGACGAGCTCGTCACGGGCGTCGGGCGACCCCTCTCGCGCCAGGACAACAAGCTCGCCCGCGGTTTTCTGTTCCATCGACTCATTGTCGAGTGCGGAGGCCAAAGCGTTGCATCCCCAGAGTGCTCCTGACAGTCAGCGGGTCCTCGTTATCGGTGCCACCGGCAGGGTTGGTCGCCAGGTGGTATCCGCCTTGAGCGTTCGCGGCGTGCGAGTGCGCGCGATGACTCGCGCTCCTGACTCCGCCGACTTGCCGTCGACGGTCGAGGTCGTGCAAGGAGATCTCACTCTTCCGGGCACTGTGGAGCGATGCGTGGAGGGCGTAGACTCGGTGTTCTTGGTGTGGACCGCGCCGCGTGACGCCGTGGATGCGGCACTCGAGCGGATCCTCAGACGAGTGCGTCGGATTGTCTTTCTATCAGCGCCCCTCAAGACCGCGCACCCGTTTTTCCAGCAACCAAACCCGTCACGAGAGCTTGGACTGCATATCGAGGAGCTGATCGAGCGGTCTGGTCTGGAATGGACATTCCTGCGACCAGGCATGTTTGCCGCGAACTCACGGCACTTCTGGGGACCGCAGCTGCGAGTTGGCGATACGGTGCGCTGGCCCTATCTCGAGGCTCCGACGGCGCCAATCGACGAGCGCGACATCGCCGCGGTCGCCATGTGCGCCCTGACCGAATCCGGCCACGACCGTGGCGATTACGTGCTCACCGGGCCACAGTCGCTGACGCAGCACGAGCAGATCGCGACGATCGGAGAGGTGCTCGGCCGATCGCTGCGCATCGAGGAGATCTCACCAGAAGAAGCACGACGATCGTGGTCGGCCACGATGCCGCCACCCGTCGCCAAGATGCTCCTGGACGCGTGGGCGGCGGCGCTTGGACAACCCGCGTTCGTGACGACGACGGTACAGGAACTCACGGGCACACCCGCGCGTACTTTCGCCGACTGGGTGCGGGACAACGCCGCTGCGTTTCAATCGTCACGAGCGTCGTGAGCTCAGATCATCGGCACCTTGCGCTTCAGGAACTGCAGCGGCAGTCCCCAGGGATCCCGAAGCATCGTCAGCTCGTCACCCGCAGGGCTGACCGTGACCTCTCCTTCGGGCGTCGCCCCGGCGGCCAGCAGGCGCGCGCGTGTGCCGGCCACGTCGTCGGTCTTGAAAGCGAGGTGGAACACGAACGGATGGAGCTCCCGATAGTTGGGCACCTCGATGGTGGGGTTGTTGTAGAACTCCAGCATCACCGTGTCCCCTTCGTCAGCGACGAAGTGCATGAACGGAGACTCGGACTGCGACCGCTTCAGCGTCATGCCGAGATGCGTGATGTACCACTTCGCGACGCTGACGGGATCCGTAACCTGATAGGCCGTATGCTCGATTTTCATTCAGCGAGTTATACCTCGTCCGCGATGATCTGGTGAAGCTCGCGCTGGAGGCGGGAAGGGCTGTCGGCGATCGATGCGCCGCTACAGCACGAACGCAGCCGCGAAGATCCCCACCATCACGAACGCGAGCGCGACTTTCACCGCCATACCAACCACGAAGCCGATCCACGCGGCCAGGCCGGCGCGTCCGACGCGTTTCCAGTCGCGATGGACGGTCAGTTCGCCGGCCAGCGCGCCAACGAACGGTCCGATGACGACGCCGACGAGCCCGAACATCAGACCGGCCAGCGTGCCAAGCGCGGCGCCGGTCATGGCCCGCCGGCTGGCGCCGAGCCGACGAACGCCCACCGCCGCGGCCAGGAAATCAACGACGTAGCTTGCCGCGGCGATCACGCCGATGAACCCGAGGGTCCACGGCCCGACGCGCGTGAAGTGATTGGCCCAGGCCGCCATCAGCAGTCCCGCGAAGATCAAGATATGGCCCGGCAGCGCCGGCATGACGATGCCGACGAAGCCGATGAGGACCAGGGCCACCGCGAGGGTCCAGAGCAGGATCGTCATTGTGCTGAACAGCAGCTGTCGGGGTCACTCGTACCTCAGGGCCGTCATTGGATCGATCCTCGTCGCGCGACGCGCGGGCAAATACGATGCGATCGAGGTCGCTGCGGCAAAGAGCGCAATCACGGCGCCATAGGTCACCGGATCAAGAGGGGCGACGCCGTAGAGCATGCCTTCGATATACCGCGTCAAGGCAACCGCGCCCGCCAATCCGAGGCCGATGCCAACACCGGTGAGTCGTAGCCCCTGACCGAGCACCATGCCGAGAACGTCGCGGCTTGTGGCGCCCAGCGCGGTTCTGACGCCAATCTCACGAGTGCGTTGCCCGACGGCGTAGGCGAGTACACCATAAACGCCAATCGCGCTCAGCAACACGGCGATCGCGGCAAAGACGCCCATCACGGCCGCATAGAAGCGCTGCCGCGTCAGCGAAGACGCGACGAGTTGGTCCATCGGGAGCAGCGCGTCGATCCCGACGTTGGCGTCCACGCGAGCGATCAGCGATCGCGTTGTCGGCATCAAGCGAGCAGGGTCGCCATCGGTTCGCACCACGAACGACATGAAACCAAACGCGAGGCGCTCTTGCGCCGGAACCGGCATCCCTCTCGCTTGCGTCAGGGCGAGCACCTGTCGATAGTCCACGAAGAACTGCGGCGCGGGTTCCTGGTCCATCCGCCCCTGCCGCATGTCGTCGACGACACCGACGATCTGCTGTGGCGGCAAATCCATCCGGCCATCGAGGTGCACCATCTGACCGACCGGATCCGCGGTTCCAAAGAACCGCCGTGCGAGCGAACGATTGACGACGATGACGACGGGCGCGCGGCCATCGTCGTGCGGCTCGAGCCAGCGGCCGGCCAGTAATCGAACGCCCATGGTCTGGAGGAAGTCGTAGCTGACCGAGCGGATCTGTGGCGCATCGGGCATGCCACGCATCTCCTCGGGCGTACGGCCCGGCGGCACGAACACGCCAAAGTGATCGATCAGTCCGAGCAGTGGGCCCGCGTACGTGAAGCCGGCGGCCTGAACACCGGGCGTGCTGCGCAGTTCCCTGAGCAGTTCATCGACGAGCAGCGCCTTCCGCTGTGTGGTGTACTCCTGGGGTGCCGCCAGGTAAAAGGTGAGCAGCCCCGAGGCGTTCCAGCCCGGGTCCACGCGTGCAAGCCGGTCGAAACTGTTAATCAGCAGCCCCGCTCCGACGAGCAGCACCGTTGCGGTGGCCACCTGACCGGCCACGAGCACATTGCGCACGCGTGTTTCGCTGCGGGCGGCGCTCGCCCCGCGCGCGCCCATCGTCTCAACGTGATGGATCCGCGAGAGTCTCAACACCGGTAGAACGCTGATCACGAGCGCTGTGAATGCCGACAGCGCGATCGCAATCGCGAGCATGCGTCCGTCAACCGCGACCTCGTGGAGGCGTGGGATCATCGCTCCGCCGAACGAGATCAGAAACGGCCCTTGCGCGTGGGGCGACGCAACATTTCGCAGCACCTGCACTGCGCCGGTGGCGAGCAGCACGCCGATGACGCCACCCGTCGCCGTGAGGATGACGCTTTCCGCCAGCAGTTGTCTGGCAATACGCGATCGGCTGGCCCCTAACGCCAGACGAACGGCGACTTCTCGATGGCGTGCCGTGCCTCGCGCCAGCAACAGCGTCGCGACATTCGCACAGGCGATGAGCAGCACGACGGCGACGGCAAGCGCCAGCACCGTGAGGGCCGTCCGGCTCGCGGCGATCGCCTGCTCTTTGATGGCTTCAACGTCGAAACGCCGTGTTCCATCAGACAGTGGCTGCGACACCGGACCGGTAGAGGATTTCGGTCGCAGCGCTTCGCCAATCACATTGGCTTCGTCGATCGCGACCGCCGCCGAGACGCCGTCTCGGAGCCGAGCGATCACGGAGCCCGAGCCGGGCCACGACCGAACTGGCGACCCGGCGGTGATCGGCGCCCAGTAGTCGCAGTACGGCACGGGAAAATCGAACTCCCTGGGCATGACGCCGACGATCGTCAGCGGCGTACCGTTCAGGAATCCGGCGTGTGGACCCTGGGTCTCGAGCGCCATGGTTCGACCGATGATGCCCGGATCGCCCTGGAAGTACCGCTGCCACGCTGCGGCGCTGATGACGACGGTATTGGAGCCTGCCGCCTCGTCGCGACCGTCGAGTGTGCGCCCGAGCAACGCGCGAGCTCCCAGCACCGAAAAGAGGTTCGATGAGACGAGTGCGCCACTCAGTCGTGCCGATCCATCCGGCGTCGGCATCAACGTGATGGGCGGACTGATGGTATATGCGAGCTCCGACAACGTCGTGCTTCGCGTTCGCCACTCGATCATTTCGGACCAACGCATGCTCGTTCGACGCAGGAGTGGTGCGCCTGCCGTTCTCGGAGCCGCACGCTCGACGACCTGTACGATCCGATCGGAATCGCGATAGGGCAGCGGCTGCAGCAGCACCGTGTTGACGATGCTGAAGACCGCGGTCGTGACCCCGACGCCAAGCGCCAGGGTGGTCACCGCGGCAAGCGTGAAGCTCGCGTTCCGCGCGAGCGACCGGAGGCTGTATTGGACATCACGCCAAGTGGTCTCGCAGGCCGTAATCCAGTCCGCCATGACGGTCCTCGCTCCTCTTCCTTCGCTAGAGGAGAGTCTCTGGCTTCTACATTGTCAAGAGAGAAGCGCGTCGGGTTGGCGAACGGCTCTGCAACTCGCTCATCGCCACAGAATGAGCGACGAGGTGGGCTAGTCGTGCCGAAGCACTTGCACAGGATCGACGCGCAGCGCACGCGTCGCGGGAACATAGCAGGCGAACACAGCTACGCCAAAAATCGATGCGGTTATTGCGCTGAACGTCGCGGCGTCGGTCGCGGAGACGCCGTACAAATAACTCGAAAGGAGGCGTCCGGCCACGATCGCGGCGCCGACACCGAGCGGCAGGCCGATGAGGACGAGCCGCACGCCTTCGAGAAGCACCAGCCTCACGATTGTGCCCGACTTGGCGCCGAGCGCTACCCGTATCGCGATCTCACGCGTCCGTTGACCGACCCACAAGGCGACCACGCCGTAAAGTCCGAGTATCGTGAGCAGCAACGCTACGCCGCCGGCGAAGCTCAGGACGCCCATCGCGACCGGGACGGCCGCTTCCTGGTTGGCGATCACGCGGCTCAGCGATGTCGCTTGAGAGATCGGAACCGTCGCGTCGACCGCAAGGATTTCGCGTCGCAGGGTTGGGAGTACGGCAAGCTCGTCGCCTTTCACTCGAACGAAGACGCTGCCCTGCTGGCGCCGGCCTGCGCTTGAGCAGAAGAGATACGGTCGCGCCGTGTCGCCTCCTGCACGCAATCCCTCGTAGCGGACAATTCCGACGACGTCGAACGGGCGGCCGTTCACCAGCAGCGTACGGCCGACGGCATCCGCATCCGTCCAGAGGCGGCGGGCCAACGCTTCGTTCACGACCGCGAGCGACCGCCGCTGCTCGACATCGCGCTCGTCGAATCCACGCCCGTGAAGCACCGGCATATGCAGCGTCTCGAAGAAGCGCGCTGAGACCCAGTTCACCGGTACTTTCAACGCGTCTTCAGATCGGACCGGCTGCTGCCCCGGCAGGAACAGATCCGCCGTGTCAGCCCACAACGGTGGTGGAACCCATGAAAAGGAGACGGACTCGACGACGGAGACCGACTCGAGCCGGCGGCGCACGTCGTTGGCGTACTGCATCGCCTTATCGCCTCGATACCCCGCACGTGCCGGGTTGATGTTGAAGTACGCGACGTGCCGGGCGTCGAACCCGGGATTCCGCCGGACGGTGCGGGCGCTCTGAATGACCAGGGCGGCGCCGATCAGCAGCGCGATCGACACCGCGACTTGCACGATGAGAAAGATGGCGCGCAGGCGCGAGCGCCGCAGCGTGGACGCGTCTTCCTTCAGCGCGGGCACGAGCACGGGTCGTGACGCGTGCAACGCGGGTACGAGACCAAAGACCACGCTCGTCGCCGCCGCCGTGACGAGCGTCAACACAAATGCGCGCGCGTCGAGCGTCAGCGGATAGAGATGACGCGTGCCGTCGAACATCTCGCGAGCGTAGGCCGCCTCGAGCAGCGCCTTGCCCCACCATGCGACGATGAGGCCGCCCGCGCCTCCCAGCGCGGAGAGGAGAAGGCTTTCGGTCAGCAGCTGGCGAACGACCCGGCGTCGACCGGCCCCTAACGCCAGGCGGATTGCGATCTCTTTGCTGCGTGCCGCGTGACGTGTCTGAAGGAGGCCGGCCAGGTTCACGCACGCGATCACGAGCAGGCACGCGACCGCGGTGACGAGCAGCGCGGGCAGGCGTGCCTCGTCCGAGCGAGCCTCCGGATCGAGGCCCCTCAATTTCGACACGACGAGCCTGGCGCCGCGATGCGTTCCGGGATCACTCTCGGCCAGACGCCCGGCCAGGACCGACATTTCGGCCTGCGCTTCGGCGAGCGTGCGGCCAGGCTCCAGTCGTCCGATCAGGTCCAGGTCTTCGTCCGTATTCCGCGCCAGGTCGGCGTCGCTGAAGAGCGCGTGAGTGGGTACGTAGATGTCAGGAGCCCACCCGGCGCTCGAGCCCGCGAAGGTTTGAGGCGCGACGCCCACGATGGTGTAAGGCGTCATGCCGAGCATCAGGCGTCCGCCGATGCGGCGAGCGTCGCCCGCGAACCGCCGCTGCCAGAAGGCGTGGCTCACCACGACGACCTTGGACTGGGCTCCGGCCCTGTCTTCGTCCGCAGAGAAGAAGCGGCCGGCGCGCGCCCGGAGTCCGAGCACCGTGAAATAGCTCGGTGACACGACGCCGGTCAGCAGCTGATTGCCCGTCTCCGTATCGGTCAGCCACTTGACGTTGCCGTCGGCCGCGAGTTCCGTGAACAGGGTGGCGTGCGCGCGGTAGTAGCGGTACTCGGCGTACGAGATCTCGTGCCCTTCCGGCTGCCCGCTCCTGAGCCGGCAGATCCGGGCGAGGCGCTCCGGCTCGTCGACGCCAATCGGCGGCGCGAAGAACAGCGTAAAGACCAGCGAGTACACCGACGTCGACGCCCCAATTCCGAGGGCGAGCGACAGCACCGCGATGGAAGTGAACGTCGGCGACTGGCGAAGCGCGCGCACCGCCAGGCGGAGATCAGTCATCACCATCGGCGCTCGATGTACACGACTGCCGTCATGCAAGCACTAGACGCTGCGCGCCGCCGGGCGGTTGGGTGAGACTTGGGTGTCGTGTGCTCGTCCAGCCGCGCGGCGCGGCCATTGTTACAGAGGTTTCTCCAGGAACATTGAGCGGTGTCCGTGCGGATAGTTCGAGATCTCTCCGGCGACCACGAATCCATGTTTGCGATAGAAGTCCGGGGCCTGGAAGCTGTGGGTCGAGAGGACGATTTTCCTGCAGCCGCGATGGCGAGCTTCGTCCTCGCGAAGTTGTACCTCGTTGATTTCCTCTTCCAGGAATTGCACGTCTTCAACCGTCGCCGTGTCAGAGACCACGATGGTCGGAGTGCACAGGCGTTTCATGGCCACGCGACGGGAGGGATCCAGCCCACGGCGGGTTTCGTCGTCGACAACCGCCCGCAGGGCCGGCGAGAGGTCGGCCGAGGGAATGACTCGGAACCCGCGCCGCTCGTAAAAGGGCATGTTCCATGGCACATCGCGAAACGTGGTCAGCGATACGGACGCGTACCCCGAAGCAGCAGCCCAACGACAGACCTCTTCGACGAGCCGCGTCCCCACGCCGCGCCGCCCGTGCGCGGGAAGGACATCGATTTCCTCGAGATGCACGGTATCGGCATCAGTCGGGACGATCTGCGCAAATCCAACCGGTGCATCGTCGGTCAGCGCCACCCAGAGGTGCCCTTCCCGCAGCGCTTCCTGCAGTTCGTCCTGACTTGTCGTCTCGCCCAGAACGGATTCGGGCGTGTCCCGTCAGCAGACGGGCGGCGGCGAGCTCGATATGCGGCAGGTGCTCGAGATCCTGTGATCGCGCGCGAGTGATCACATACTGCGGCATGGGTTCTGAGTGGACGGCCAGACGCTGAACACGGAGCATTAATCTTGGGTGCCAGCGTCGATCGCTATCCGCGCACGGAGGGCGTCGGCGGTTAATATCAGCGCCGCGCCGAAGATAAACACGTCCTTGATCAGAAACGCCCCAACCTGAGAGGGCACAAGGATGCCCTCCACCCATGACCAACTACCCGGTGTGGTGACGATGAAACTCGTCGTGGTCGCGAACATTGCGATCGCCCCTGCGCTTCCGACGGCCGACAGCGTCGGAAAGACTCCTCGCAAGGCCACCAGAATGGCAATCGCAATCTCGACGACGCCGATGCACTGGCTCGCGGTCCTCACGCTCATCAGATGGTACATCCATGACATGACAGGACTGTTTGCGATCAGCGGTTGAATGGCTGCGGCTTCGGTCGCCGTGAATTTGAACGCGCCAAACCACATGACAACGAGCACGAGGCTCCAGCGCAGCACGTGCACGCCGAGGCGCGTTAGCACGTCGGGATACTGCGACGAGACAGGGGAGAGTTGTACGGTGCGGGCGGGTCGCGTGATTGTTTGCATCATGTTTGTTGGATGACGCGGCCCTCAGAAAGTTACATGGCGTCGCGCGGCGCGCCCATAAGGGCGGGAGCGTTGCGGACCAGCGTCACGACGTCGCCGAGTCGTATGCTTCCGCCGCGCACGACGTCCGCGTTCAGGGCAAGACGGCCCCCGAACCTCCGGCCGATGTCTCGCAGCACCTCGGGATCGCGATCGAGCGTGTCCGGATCGACGGTTGTCATCGGACAACGGCTGCGCAGCGAGTCGATTCGCACGATCACGTCGTTGATGTGCAGCTCGGTGCCCGGCCACGCTCTCTCGTCTAGGCCTTCGACGCCGCCAATCAGAAGGTTCGGACGCAATCGGCGGACGTCACGTCCAAATGCAGCAACCGCTCCGTCCGTCGCTATCAACAACGGCAACACATCGAAACCATCTTGGCCCTCGACTCGCTCCAGCCACGCATCGTCGCCCGCAGCCGCCTTCACCAGCGCGAGCGCTTGGGGGCTGTCCCACAAATGACCGTTGATCAGCGGGCGGTTGGCAGACGAGAGCGTTCCATGTAAGCCGAGCAGGCGATAGTGCCGGCGCGAGGTCCGCACCCCTTCCGGACCGCGCACGCGCACGATACGATCGCCGACGATGCCGTCCTCGCCGATCAGCGCCTCCGTCAGCTCCTCTCCGGCCAACGTTTTGACCGGATACCGCCACAAGCCAGCGACGTGGAATGCCATGACGATGTGATGCCGTGCGCGTATCCAGTGTGACAAATGACGCGTGGATTAGCGGATCAGCCCCGTTCGTCACAGGCGGTGCGCTGCGGCATCTCAAGGCCATACCGGTTGCTTGAAGAGAGGAGCACGACGATGCCTGACGAGTCAGCGAGGTCCAAACGCATAGCTTGCGGGGACGTGGTCCCGGGCTGTACGTTCACGGCCACGGCGCCGACTGAGGAAGAGCTTCTGAAGCAGGTGGCCGCGCATGCGGCGCATGAACACGGCGTCACCGAGATCACCCCGGAACTGGCCGCGAAGGTCAAGGGCGCGATCAAGACGCAGTGAACGCGATCAGCATGGTCGTCCCGACTGTCGAACCGAGCGACGAGACGCTTGCCGCGCGAGCCGCGGCCGGAGACGACCGTGCGTTCGAACTGATCCTGACGCGATACGAAGGTCGTGTGTTTCGGCTGGCATGTCGACTGACGAGCGACACGGATGCGCCAGACGTGCTGCAGGAAACATTTCTACAGGTGTACCGCCACCTGCCGTCATTCCGCGGCGAATCACGGTTCGGCACCTGGTTGTATCGGATTGCGACGAACGCGGCGCTGATGTTGCGCCGCGCGCGTGCGCGACGACCCGGCGAATCGCTCGACGCGTTCCTGCCCCAGTTCGACGCCGACGGCGTTCACGTGAACACGCCGGCCGAATTGCAGGCCGCCTCACGCGCCGACGAACTTCTGGACCGGCAGTTCCTTGCCGAGCAGGCGCGAGCCGCCATCGCGCGCTTGCCGGACCTGTATCGGGACGCGTTCGTGCTTCGCGATCTGGAGGAGATGGCGACCACCGATGTTGCCGAAGTGTTGGGAATCGAACCCGCGACGGTGCGGCAGCGCGTCCATCGCGCACGGCTGATGCTACGAGGCTACTTGGGCACACTCGTTGGGGAAAAGCGATGACGGAGATCGCCTGCCTATCCGGCGTTGACCTGCTGATGGAGTATCTCGAGGGCGCGCTTGCCGCCGACGTGCGCCACGCCCTCGATGCTCACGTTGCCGGATGTCCGCGGTGCGTCGCCTTCATTGCATCGTATCGTGAGACTCCGCGCATCGTTCGCGAGGCGACGGCGACGGGGATCCCGGCCAGCGTGCAGCAATCGCTTCGCGCGTTCCTGCGGACGAGACGCGAAGCGTCGTCCACTGACTGACGTCTCGGTGCGATTGAGCCGGCACGGTGAGCTTCTCGCCGCGCCGCACAGGCGGCGTCCGGCCGTCGACGCAGCCCTGACCGCGCCGTAACCCCGCGTATCCGTTCGTCATCCAACAACCGACCGATTCGACGCGAAGCCCTGTGTGGCGCGCCTTCGTCCTTGGCGCCTGCACACGTCATCGCCGGAGGTATGACTATGAGCGAACGAAACGATCCTGCGAGTCGACAGCCAGTGTCGACATCGAAGCACCCATCCGTCCGCTACGCTCCATTCGGACTTGCGGCCGCGCTCTGGCTGTTCTGCAGCGGCGTCGCTGCCGCTCAGGGAAACAGTCCCACACAGTTGCGCCGGTTCATCGACCAGCAGGTTGGCGGAATCCAGAACTTGATCGTACCGGCGCACGATGCCGACCTTCCGCAGCCGCGGCTGGCCGATGGAACCCCTGATCCCCGCTTCGAGACAACAGAGCCGAAGCGGTACCTCGGGAAACAGCTCTTTCACGATCCGGCGCGAGCCACCCGCATCATTCCCGAATTCGGTGGCCTGCTCGCACACAGCGGCACCGCGTCGTGCGGCACGTGTCATCTCGGCGAGGCGGCGTCCAAGTCAGGCACGCGCCTCAACTTCGCCACCGGCGGCGAGGGCCGAGGCTACACGACCGCCGATGGAAACTTCATTGCCCGCCGCCGGCCACTTGCAGACCTGCCGATCCTGCGCCAGACCCCGCTCTTCGCCGGCGACGCGCTGGTCGATGCGCTGCCGACGCTCACCGACATGTACCTGCTCGCGGACGGCACGACGGAGGTGAACACGCCAGCGCGAGGGCGCCGACCGTTGGCGGGCGACGCGACAGACACCCGGCCGGCCGCGATTCAGCTGCTGGCCACCGGTCGACTCGACGCCCTGGACAGCGTCGCACGAAATCCCCTGAGCATCATCGGCGCGGCTTTCAACAACCGCCTGTTGTTCGGCGGGTTGGCAGGCGAGCCCGACGAGACGCGCGGTGCTCTCAATCCGTTCCACCATCCGGCGCAGGAGAACGTCGCGCTGCTTTTGCTCGACGCTCACCGAATGCTGGACGACGATCCCCTGCGCGGTGCGGTGCGCTTTCAGTCGGCCGTGCTCGAGCAGATCCCCGTCTATCGGAAGCTGTTCCGCGATGCGTTCCCCGTGGAGGCCGCGCTGGCGCCAGGGTGCGTTCCGGAATCTGCTCCTGCTGCTGGCGCTTGTGACGCTCTGATCAACAACGTCACCATCTTTCGCGCAACGGCCACCTTCATGCGCACCGTCGTCACCCGAAACACGCCGTGGGATGCGTTCCTGGCCGGAGACAACGGCGCACTGACACCGGCGCAGCGCCGTGGCGCCCGTCTGTTCTTCACATCCGCCAGGAGCGGTGGTGCCGGATGCTATACCTGCCACAGCGGACCCATGCTGAACAAACAGGTGAACGATCCGGACGTCGCGGGCGTCGGTCACTTCGTGGAGGAAAACTTCTTCAATCTCGGACTTGACGATCACCCGCTGCAGGCGCTGAATCGCGCGGCGAGGAATGATCCCGACCATCTCGATGAAGGCCGGCGCGAAATCACATTCCGCGACAGCGATGCCTTCAAGTTCCGTGCGCTCACGTTGCGGCAGCTCAAAGACGCCAGGTTCTTCTTCCACAGCGGTTCGTTCACGAGCGTGAAGGACGTCGTGGAATACTTCAACGCCGGTGTGCCGCAGAACGCGGAGGCGGCAGCCGCCAGCACGTTCACGACCCGCTTTTCGCACCCGCGCGGGCCAGGTACGTCGCCCGGCTTGGGTCTGAGCGACGATCAAGTAACGGATCTCACCGACTTCATCGAGAACGCGCTCTACGATCCCGGATTCGTGCACTTCGATCCGAACTCGACGACCGACACACTCAAACTGAACGACCGCGACGTGACCTACTCGATGTACCGTCCCGATCTCGCCGTGCTCGGCGCCGTCGATGGCCGGCCAGGCAG
>JBKPRU010000303.1:0-14352 GCA_046734675.1 Acidobacteriota bacterium | reverse complement strand
TAGGGCGCACCTTTAGGCGCGCCTTCACGTCGAGACTGAGGTGGCGCCTCTAAAGAGGCGCCCTACCGTCGTCGGCGAGGACGCCCGCCCGTCGGCTGCGGTAGGGCGCACCTTTAGGCGCGCCTTCACGTCGAGACTGAGGTGGCGCCTCTAAAGAGGCGCCCTACCGTCGTCGGCGAGGACGCCCGCCCGTCGGCTGCGGTAGGGCGCACCTTTAGGTGCGCCGTCACGCCAAGAGCACGTCGACATCGTTCTCCGCGCTCAGCAGGTCGAGCAGCTGAACCCGGGTGAGAATCTCACGCACCCGTCGCGTGACGTTGACAATGCGCAGCAGGCCGTCGGCTGCGACCACCATGTTGTACGCGCCGACCAGCTCGCCAACGCCCGCGGCGTCGATGCGCGAGACGCGCTTTAGGTCGACCACGATCGCCCGCTTGCCGCGCGTCAACAGAGAACGCACCTGACGGCGCAGATCACGGTTGGTCGGCATGAGCAGAGGGCCCGCGACATAAAGAGTGCAGTCGTGGGAACACGGCCCCAGTACTACGGTCATGCTCCGCTCCTGAATGAAGTGAGACGACATGCGCGGGTGCGCGCGGCGACGCGAGTCGCGATGTCGATCTTCTGGGTGAAACCCGTGGACGACGTGATTAATTCCCGCACCGCGTCGAAATCTTCTCTCGTGTCGTCACGCGTCCCTTCATTAGATAGATCGAACCAGCAGGCTGAAATTCGACAGTGACGTTGCCTGTGGCGTGCGGCAGGTAAGGTGTGCCGGGAAGAGCGGGCATCGTGCGGGGGCCAAATGAGATTGGACGTGACGCGGCGCCGGCGCGAAGCGGGTCCGAGGACTCGCTCCGCGCCGCTGGTGAAATCCCGTGCCTTACCGCGTCCCTTTCTGCGGAACGGTGAGCCCGTTGTCGACGCCGAACGATCCGGGCACTTCACGGGCCCTGATCCCGGCAACCGTCTTGTCCGACTCGGAATCCACGACGCCGAGCAGCAGCGTCTGGCCGTGCCGCACGACGATGTGAATGGGATAGGTGCCGAACGGCTGCATGCCCGGATACCGCGACGTGAGGAACTGCCGATCGAATCGCACCGGCAGTCCTCCGCCTGGCGCGTATCGCGACAGGAAGTCGTCGTTGTAGATCTTGTGGAACGTCCTCCAGCGAATGCGGTCATCGTTCGGCGATACCGACAGCTGCTCGATCTGATCGACCACGCTGTCGACGCGCGGGATGTTCTTGACTGCCGCCACCGCGTCGCGTTTCACGCCGGGCGCGTACGCGTATCCCGACAGCGTGACCGTCCCCTTGTCGTAGCGGAATGCCAGGAAGTCGAACACGCCGTAATAGGGCAGTCGCTCGAGCGCATGCCGGATGTTTTCGGTCGTCTGCTGGTCCACCGTCGACGCGGACGGCTGGGCGATGACGGGCGCGGCCAGCAACGTAAGAATGAAGACGCCAATCAACTTTCGAAGCATCGGTCCCTCCGTACTCCATGAGACGTTGTCGCGCCTCGACGGGGATCCCCAACCGCAGCGCCGGCCGAACCGCCTCAGTGTGACGGAGTGGGACGCACAATCCCGAGCTTGCGCATCCGGAACTGGAGCGTCGATCGCTTGATGCCCAGCTCGGCGGCCGCGCCGTTCGGTCCCGCGAGCACCCAGCGGCTCCGTTCGAGCGCACCCAGGATGTGGCGGCGCTCCGCCTGTTCGAGCGTGTCAGCGCCGCCGCGCGCGGCGGGCGCATGGTGGCCGCCGTTCAACGCCGCGAGCGGCACGTCGAGCGTGGGTCCTGACGACAGGATGACGGCGCGTTCGATCAGGTTCTGCAGCTCGCGGATGTTGCCGGGCCAGTGATAGTGCGTGAGCACGTCCATGGTGTCGCCGGGGATGGTCTCGATCGTTTTCTTCATGCGCCGCGCGAATTGCTGTGCGAAGTGGCGCACGAGCATCGGAATGTCCTCGCGGCGCTCGCGCAGCGGCGGCACGTGGATCGGAAACACGTTGAGGCGATAGAACAGATCCTGCCGGAACTTCTGCTCGCCGGCCAGCACCGCGAGGTCGCGATTGGTGGCGGCGATGAGACGCGCGTCGGTGCGCAGCGTCCGCGTGCTGCCGAGACGCTCGAATTCCCGCTCCTGCAGGACGCGAAGGAGCTTGGGCTGCAGCTCCAACGGGATCTCGCCGACTTCGTCGAGAAACACCGTGCCGCGATTGGCCAGCTCGAACCGGCCGATCCGCTGGGTGATCGCGCCGGTGAACGCCCCCTTCTCGTGTCCGAACAGCTCGCTTTCGAGAAGGCCGGTCGGGATCGCCGCGCAATTGAGCTTGACGAACGCGTGATCGCGGCGCCCACTGAGCTGATGGATCGCCCGCGCGACGAGCTCCTTTCCCGATCCGGTTTCCCCGGAGATCAGCACCGTCGAATCGGTAGGAGCGACGGTCTCGATTTCGCGCAGCACCCGCCCGAGCGCGCGGCTGCGGCCGATGATCTCCTCGAACTGCTGATCGCTCCTGATCTCGTCCTGCAGGTACAGCTTCTCGCGCGCCAGCTGCGCATTCAGCGCTTCGATGCGCCCGTACGATGCGGCGTTGTGGATGGCGATCGCGATCTGGCCGGCGACGCGGACGAGCAGCGGAAATTGATCCAGCGAGAAAGCGTCGTCGGCAAAGGCGCCGAGATCGAGCGTGCCCAGAATGCCTTGCGCGGTTGCGAGCGGTACGCAGCAGACGGAGCGTATGCCATGCTGGAGGATGAAACCGCTGTCGGGAAACGCCTCCAGCTCCGGCAACGAGAAGATGCGCGGCACGCCCGTCCGGAATACGTAGCCCGGAGCGGAGCCCTCGAGCGAGCGATCGACCGTCGGAGGCATCTCGGAGTCGCGGCAGAAATCGTCCGGGGCATCGCAGACGTGATGACGGAGCACGCCCGACTCCTCGTCGAAGAGCGCCAGCGCCGCCACGTCGGCGCTGCAGCAACGGCGTAACGCCGGTGCGACGGCCGCAAACAGCGAGCGCGTGTCGAGCTGCGTGACCACCGCGTTGGTCACTTCGAGGAGCAGTTCGAGCTGATCGCGCTCGCGCTGCAGTGTGGCGACGAGATCTTCAATCTCTGCACTGGCTACGCTCATCGGATCCCCTTCCATCACATACCTGCCTTAGACGCCTGCGCTCGGAGGAGAGTGCCAACCATCTGGCAGCCGTGACGGCCGGTGGGCACGCCACGTGTTGGCACCCACCCGGCGTGGCGGTGCCGGGCCTTCGACCTAACTTGTTCCGGAATGGCGCGTTAGACCGTTCATCCCGCAACGCGTGCCGCTCGGCATTGTCCTCGCTGTATGTCGACGCGGACGCGGCGAACGATGTTCCGAATCACAGCAGAGACGCGCGGCGCCGAGATCGTGCTGAAGGTCGAAGGGTACCTCGCAGCGGCGTGGGTCCCTGAGCTCGCTGCGTATTGGCGCCAGATCGCCGCGCGTGTGCCGCCGGCCGCGATCCACGTGGACGTCACCGATGTCTGCCACGTCGACGCGAACGGCCTGGCGTTGATGGCGCAGATGTATCGCGCCGGCACGCGGTTCATTGCCGCGGGATGCCTGATGCCGGAACTCGTGCGCGAGATTGCCGAGGCGACCGTCGCCCGGCCCAGGAGTTGATCGTGTCTCGACATGTAGCTGCCGCAAGCCTGTTGTTGATCGCTGCATCGACGGGGTCGTGCACCGTCGGTCCGAATTACAAGCGACCGGTCGTGACCACGCCGTCCGAGTACCGCGGCGATCCCGCATCCACCTCGTCGTCGGGTGTGCAGCCGGCGTCGCTGGCGGATATCAAATGGTTCGAGTTGTTCCGCGACGACACGCTGGTCACGCTCGTCAGGGGCGCCCTCAAGGACAACTTCGACGTACGCATTGCCGCCGAACGCGTGCTGCAGGCGCGCGCCCTGGCCGGAATCACACAGTCGGCGCGATTCCCGACCGTCGACGCCGGCGCATCCGCGACGGCCACGCGACTGTCGCAGACCGGCGCGAGCGGTCCGATTCCGGGCGGCGTCAGCACGGACGTCAGCTATCTGCAGGCGGGATTCACGCTCGCCTGGGAGATCGACGTGTGGGGCCGCCTGCGCCGCGCCAACGAGGCGGCGCGCGCGCAGTACCTCGCGAGCGAAGAGGCGCGACGCGGCGTCGTGACGACCTTGATTGCCGACGTTGCGGAACGCTATATCGCGCTGCGCGCGCTCGATCTCGAACTGGAGATCGCGCGACGCACGCAGGAGGCGGCGAACAGCGGATTGCGTTTGACCGACGTGCGCCGATCGCAGGGTATCGCCAGCGGCCTCGACGTCCGCCAGGCGGAGCAGCTGCTGTTCACCGCGACCGGTCAGATTGCGAGCCTCGAGCGTGACATCACCCAAACGGAAAACGCGCTGAGCCTGCTGCTGGGACGCGTGCCCGGCGACATCCCGCGGGGCCGGGCACTCGAGTCGGTGGAAACGCCGCCGACCGTCCCGGCTGGTCTCCCGTCGGCGCTCCTCGAACGGCGTCCCGATATCCGGCAGGCCGAGCAGGAGTTGATCGCGGCAAACGCGCAGATCGGCGTCGCCAAGGCCGACTACTTCCCGCGCATCAGCCTGACGGGATTTTTCGGCGGCCAGAGCCGCGCGTTGACCGATCTCTTGAGCGGACCCGCGCGGCTCGCGACCGCGAGCGTCAGCGCCGCCGCGCCGCTCATCAATCGCGGACGCGTTCGCGGGAACGTGGAGTTCGCGGAGGCTGCTCAACGCGAGGCCGCCGTCACCTACGAGCGCATCGTCTTTGCGGCGTTCCGCGACGTGTCGGACTCGTTGACGGAGTACGGCAAGACGAAAGAGCAGCGCGTCGAGCAGGAGCGCCTCGTGCAGGCGCTGAGCGAATCGACGCGACTCTCGACCGAGCGCTATCGCAGCGGCCTCGACAGCTACCTGCCGGTGCTCGATGCGCAGCGCAACCTCTTCGAAGGGGAGCTCGAACTGGCGCGGCTCCGTCAGCGCGAGCTCGCGGCAATCGTGCAGCTGTATCGCGCGCTCGGCGGTGGATGGACGACGACGTGAGCGAGCCACAGAGGGATGGACAACGGCGGTCGGTGTGCGTTGGAAGGTGACGTGAATGGCTAAGCGGATGATCTTCATGGTGACGGCGATGGCCGCGGTGGTCGCCGCCCTCGGCTTCATAAAATTCAGGCAGTTCCAGGTGATGGCGGAGCAGTTTGCCGCGATGCAGCCGCCGCCGGAAGCGGTGACCACGATCGTGGCGCGCGACGAACACTGGGCATCCACGCTCAGCGCCATCGCGACCATCGCCGCGGTGCAGGGCGTCACCGTGAGCGCGGATCTCCCCGGCGTCGTCGATCGGATCGCGTTCGATTCCGGTCGCGCCGTGCGCGAAGGCGACATCCTCGTGCAGCTCGACACGCGGCAGGAACAGGCGCAGCTCGCAGCAGCGGAAGCGCAGCTCGAGCTCGCGCGTCTCAACTTCGAGCGCATGAAAGGACTGGTCGAGCAGGACGCGGTGTCGCGCGCGGAGTTCGACGCCGCGGCCGCGCTGAACAAACAGAGCGACGCGCGTGTCCGCGAGATCCGCGCGACCATCGAGCGCAAGACGATCCGGGCGCCCTTCTCCGGCGTCCTCGGCCTACGGCAGGTCAATCTCGGACAGTACTTGAACGGCGGCGATGCCGTCGTCCCATTGCAGTCGCTGAACCCGGTCTACGTGAACTTCGCGGTGCCGCAGCAGGACGCCGTGCACATGCGCATCGGGCGCGAGGTCCGCATCGCCGTCGACGGTCCAAACCCGTTCCAGGTGAGCGGACGCATCACCGCG
Organism: Acidobacteriota bacterium; assembly: GCA_046734675.1. Lineage (GTDB taxonomy): Bacteria > Acidobacteriota > Vicinamibacteria > Vicinamibacterales > 2-12-FULL-66-21 > QHWT01. The sequence continues at coordinate 8,490 of JBKPRU010000303.1, read as the reverse complement.
CTGGATTCGATCGTCGACCAGACGACGAGAAACGTCCGGGTGCAGGCGACGCTCGACAACCCCGGCGCGCGGCTGCGTCCCGGCATGTTCGTGCAGGCCCAGGTGACGCTCGGCGCCAGCGTGCCGGTGATCGCGCTGCCCGCCTCGGCGATCAACTACGCGCCTTACGGTGACTCCGTATTCGTGGTCACCGACATCAAGGACGCCGGCGGACGCAGCTATCGCGGCGTGCGCCAGCAGATCGTCAAGCTGGGAAGCGCGCGCGGCGACCAGATCGCGGTGCTCTCGGGCATTCATTCCGGAGAAGAGATCGTGACGTCGGGTGTGTTCAAGCTGCGCAACGGCGCCCCGGTCCAGGTGAACAACAAGGTGCAGCCGGCGAATAACCGTGCGCCAAAGCCGGAGGACAGCTAATGAAGTTCACCGACCTGTTCGTCAGGCGACCGGTCCTCGCGCTGGTCGTCAACCTGGTGATCCTGATCGCCGGGCTGCAGTCGATTCGGGCCCTGAGCGTGCGGCAGTATCCGCGGAGCGACATCGCGGTCATCAAAGTGGCGACCGTTTATGTCGGCGCCAATGCGGACCTGGTGCGCGGGTTCATCACCACGCCGCTCGAGCGCGTCATCGCCAGCGCCGACGGCATTGACTACATGGAGTCGTCCAGTGCGCAGGGGGTCAGCACGATCACCGTGCACTTGAAGTTGAACTACGACACCAACGCCGCGCTGACCCAGATTCAGGCGAAGGTGGCGCAGGTGCGGAACCAGCTGCCGCCGGAGGCAGAGGCGCCGGTAATCGAGCTCGAGACCGCCGATACGCAGTTTGCGGCGCTCTACATCGGCTTCTCGTCCGAGTCGCTCGATCAAAACCAGATCACCGACTATCTCACGCGCGTCGTGCAGCCGAAGCTGAGCGCGGTCGGTGGTGTCCAGCGCGCCGACATCCTCGGCAACCGTACGTTTGCGATGCGCGTCTGGCTCAAACCCGATCGCATGGCGGCCTACGGCATCGCCCCGGCAGCGGTCCGCGACGCGCTCGCGCGCAATAACTACCTCTCGGCGCTCGGCAAGACGAAGGGGTCGATGGTGTCCGTCAACCTCGTCGCGAACACGGACCTCCGCACCGCGGACGAATTCCGTCAGCTCGTCGTCAAGGAAGAGAACGGCGTGGTCGTTCGTCTGGGCGAGATCGCCGACGTTGTCCTCGGGTCCGAGAACTATGAGGACGACGTCCGGTTCAACGGGCAGACGGCAACGTTCATGGGCGTGTGGGTGCTGCCGACCGCGAACACGCTGCAGGTCATTCGCGACGTCCGCGCCGAGATGCCGGCCATCGAGGCGCAGCTGCCGGCGGGGATGAAGGTCGGCATCCCCTACGACTCGACCGAGTACATCCAGGACGCAATCGACGAAGTGCTGACGACGCTGACCGAGACGCTGTTGATCGTCGTCGTCGTCATCTTCCTGTTCCTCGGTTCGATCCGCGCGCTGATCATTCCGGTGGTCGCGATTCCAATCTCGCTGGTCGGCGCCGTGTTCCTGATGCTCGTCGCCGGGTTCACGATCAACCTGCTCACGCTGCTGGCCATCGTGCTCTCAGTCGGCCTCGTCGTGGACGATGCGATCGTGATGGTCGAGAACGTCGAGCGGCACCTGCAGGAGGGGAAGCGGCCATTCGAGGCAGCGCGCGACGCGGCCCGCGAGCTGGTCGGTCCAATCATCGCGATGACGATCACACTCGCCGCCGTGTATGCGCCGATCGGCATCCAGGGCGGCCTCACCGGCGCGCTGTTTCGCGAGTTCGCGTTCACGCTCGCGTCCGCCGTGGTCGTGAGCGGGGTGGTAGCGCTGACGCTGTCGCCGATGATGGGATCGAAGCTGCTGCGGGCCGGCGGCTCCGAACGCGGGTTCGCGGGATGGATCAACCGGCGCTTCGACGGCATTCGTGCGCGCTACGGGCGCCTGCTCGAGCGGACGCTGCGCTACAGCCCGGTCGTCCTGGTCCTGTGGGCGATGGTCACGGCACTGATGGTGCCCTTCTACCTGTTCTCGCAGCGCGAGCTGGCGCCGCCCGAGGATCAAGGCGTGGTGTTCGGCGTCGTCCAGTCGGCCGCGAACGCGACCGTCGATCAGACGAAGCTGTTCACGCAGCAGATCTACGAGGTATACCGCTCGTTTCCCGAAGCGGCGAGCATCTTTCAAATCACCTCACCGAGCGGCGGCTTCGGCGGGATGGTGACCAAGCCGTGGAGCGAGCGGACGAAGACGGCGCAGCAGCTGCTGATGGAATCGCGCCGCCCGCTCTCGCAGATTGCCGGCGTGCGCGTGATTCCGCTGACGCCACCGTCGCTTCCCGGCGGCGGCGACTTTCCCGTCGACCTGGTGATTGCCTCGGCCGCGGAACCGGCGCAGCTGCGCGACCTCGCGCAGCAGCTCGTGGAGAAGGCGTTTGCCAGCGGGATGTTCTTCTTCGCCGACGCAGACCTGAAGTTCGATCAGCCGCAGGCGGAGGTCGTGTTCGATCGCGACAAGCTGCGTTCGCAGGGCGTCGATTTGAGCCAGGCTGGCCGCGATCTGTCGACGCTGCTCGGCGGCGATTACGTGAACCGGTTCAGCATCCAGGGCCGCAGCTACAAGGTGATCCCGCAGGTCAAGCGCGCGGAGCGCCTCGCGCCCGACCAGCTGAAAGACATCTACGTGACCGGCGCGGAAGGCAAGCTGGTTCCGCTCTCGACGTTCGCCACACTCCAGACCACGACGGAGCCGCGCGAGCTGAAGAAGTTCCAGCAGCTGAACGCGGTCCGCATCCAGGGCGTGATCCCGCCGCCCGTGCCGCTGGATCAGGCGCTGTCCTACCTGGAACAAGAAGCGCGGAAGATCCTTCCGCAAGGCTTCACCATCGACTACGCGGGCGAGTCGCGGCAGCTTCGCACCGAGGGCGGCACGTTCCTCAGCGTGTTCCTCCTCTCCGCGGTGCTGATTTATCTGGTGCTCGCGGCGCAGTTCGAGAGCTTCCGCGATCCGTTCATCATCCTCGCGGGTTCGGTGCCGCTGGCCATCACCGGCGCGCTGCTGTTCTCGTTCCTCGGCTTGACGACGTTGAACATCTACAGCCAGGTCGGACTGATCACGCTGGTCGGACTCGTCGCCAAGAACGGCATCCTGATCGTGCAGTTCGCGAACCACCTGCAGGAAACCGGGCTCGACAAGGTGCGCGCGGTCATCGAGGCCGCGACGACTCGCCTGCGCCCGATCCTGATGACGACGGCCGCCACAGTGGTCGGACACGCGCCGCTCGTGATCGCGACCGGCCCGGGCGCCGGCGCGCGCAACAGCATCGGCATCATGCTGGTGAGCGGGATGATTATCGGCACCGCCTTTACGCTGCTGGTGGTGCCATCGATCTACGTGTTCGTCGCGCGGCGGCACGCGGTGGCGGTGGAGGAGGATCCTGAACCGGCGGCCGCTCCCGCGCACGGTCTCGCGGAAGCGGCGCACTGACGTAGCGCTTATCGACCGAGGTTGTTCGCCGCCGGCACTCTCACCTGCCGGCGGTCTCCGTTGCACTCACGAGTCCGTTCCAGGACCACTTCGGGATGCCCAAACCTTCGGGCACGTCGTCTGCTGACTCGTGGTAACGAGCCATCGTCGTCGTTGTGGCCCACGCGAAGTAATCGTGCAGCACGCGTCGGAGCCGCTCGTCGCGGGCCAGGCCGACATCTTCCAGTGCCTGATCGAAGCACGCGATGGCCCGCTGGTCCATCTCCTCGTGCAGCCCGTTGCCACTGTGAGTCCTCACAACGGAGGTCTCATCGCCGTACCGGTCGGAGTACGTCGGAGGCCCACCGAGGGCCTCCTCCCAGTACGCCGCAAGGCGCTCCGTGTGCTGCGGGTGGTATCCGTGGCTGAATGCATGGCTCACCACTTCGTCTTCCAGCACCCGCCTGTGCCACGCGCTCGCCAACCTGAGTAGACCCTCGTGACCACCTGCCGCTTCGTAGATCGTTTGCATGGTTCTCAGGCGATCTGCGGCGCCATCACCAGGCGCTTCATGTACGCGAGCGCACGTGCGTTGGCGCGATCGACTTCATCCAGTCCCGCAATGCGGTGATCCTTCACGCAGGGGAGGCAATATTCGGAGACGAGATAGCCGTCGTATCCGATCTGCTGCAGCTCGTTGAGGAACGTCTTGTAATTGATCGGCCCACCGACGGACGGCGCCGGATCCTGGACGATCTCCCCGGTTTCGGTTGCCGAAAAATTCCACGCGCCGAAGTGGGTGAGCAGGATGTGATCGCCGCACGCGCGAACGGCGTCGCGCATGTACGCATCGCTCTGCCGCTCGTGGAAGAGCGGCGCGTCCAGGCACAGGCCGACGTTTGCGCGATCGACGTCACGCAGCATCGCCAGCGTATCTTCGTAGCCGGGCCGCAGCACCGGCGCGTGATTCTGGAGCGCGAGCTTGATGCCGCGCCCGGCGGCATAGTCGGCCGCTTCGCGCAAGCCTGACACGGCCCGGCGCCATCGCCGCAGGTCGGCAGGATACAGAGACTTGTAGTAGGTCCCCCGTTCGTACGGCGCATAGAACGCGGTGTCGTCTTCGTCATTCACCACGCCCGGCCAGGCGGCGAACACTTTCACGATCGCGACCTCGAGATCGGAGGCGAGGTCGATGACCAGGCGCATCATCGCCAGGTTGTTCTCACGCTCTTCCATCAGCGGGCTGGCGAAGTTCGACAGGCTTTCCACCGCGCAGATGTCGATGTGCTCGGCGGCGGCGGCGCTGCGGATGGCGCGACGGTCCTCGGCGGTCAGATCCAGGGGCGAGGCGACCGGCCGCTTCGTTTCGATGGCGATGCCGCTGAACCCCAGCTGGCGCGCCTTCCGGATCTGGTCGACGAGCGGGAGGGCCGGTCCGTCATAGAACTGCCCCGAATACGTGACGGTCAAGAACGCGAACTTCAACAGCGCCTCCCCGCGAGATGACCGGATCCGCCCGGCCGACGCATTATAGCCATCCGGGACCGCTGACCCCGCGCTTCGTCCGTCACGATACGCCATGACTACCCTCGACTGGTTGCTCGATTCCGACCCGGCGATCGCCTGGCAGGCGATGCGCGATCTCACCGACGCTTCCCCGGCCACGGTTGCGGCGGCGCAGGCCCGCGTCACGCGCGAAGGCATCGGCGCCGGGATTCTCGACCGTCAAGGCCCGGATGGCGCGTGGCATCGCCCGGATGTTCCTGACTGGCTCCCGACGCTCTTCACGCCGCAGCTCCTGCGTGCGACGGGCGTGGACCCTGCCGATCCCCGGGTCGCGTCGGCCATGGCGCGCCTCGCCGCGGGCTTCCGGTGGCACGAGACGCTTGGCGGCAAGGGCTTTTTCGAGGGGGAAGAGGAGCCGTGCATCAACGGCGGCACGCTGGCGCTCGGCGCCTACTTCGGGCGTCCCAGTGAGCGCCTTGCGCGTCGTCTCGCCGCCGAACAGCTGGAGGACGGCGGCTGGAACTGCGATGCGCCAAAGAGCATGCGGTCCTCGTTTCACACCACGATTTGCGTCCTGGAAGGACTGCTCGAATACGAACGCGCGGTCGGTTCCGCGCCCGACATCTCTCGCACGAGACGGCGAGGCGAGGAGTACCTGCTCGAACGCGGTCTGTTCCGGCGCCGATCGACGGGCGAGGTCGCGCACCCCGCGTTCCTGCGCTTCGCGTTCCCGACGCGCTACCACTACGACATCCTCCGCGCGCTCGACTATTTCAGGGCGGCCGGCGCTCCGCCCGACCCGCGCGTCGACGAGGCGGTGCGGGTCGTCGAGCGCAGACGCCAGGCCGACGGCCGGTGGCTCCTCGATGACTCGCACGACGAGTCGCTCGCGTTCCCATTCGCCGAATCGATCGATCAGCCGAGCCGATGGAACACGCTCCGGGCGCTGCGCGTGCTCCGTTGGTACCAGCGGCAGAGTGTCGAGTGAAGGGGCGATGTGCACAGCGTCGTGATGAAGCTGGCGCACTCCTGAACTCCCAACTTCCGACAACGATCTTTCGTCTAATGCTCCACGGACCGTGAGGATCGATGACACGTACTCACGACGCGTCGAACACCACCCTGCGCCGGCGGCGCGCGTTGCTCCTGTGCGCGGTCGCGTTTTGCGCCGCCACGACGCCGCTATTTGCGCAGCCGCAACACGCCGCTGACCGCGATCGCGCGTCGCACCTGGTCGGTCGTCACACCTCGAACGCCGCACGCGTTTATACAGACGACGAGAGCGCGGCGCCACAGTTCAGCGACGTGCGTCTGTCGGCGAACGTGGCGATCGCACCGGCACTCCGGTCGATCGTCGCGGGGATGCTGAGGGATTCGGTGACCTTCCGGCGGCAGTGTGCGCGGCTTGCCGAGTCTCCTTCGATTGCCGTCACGGTCGACGATGCCGTCATCCCGGACCGGGCGCCATTTCGCGCCGCCACCGAATTCTCGTCGGACAGCCGCGGAGAGGTGATCGCGCGGGTGCGGCTCGGCTCTCGGATGGACGTCGAGCAGCGCATCGCGCACGAATTCGAGCACATCATCGAACAGCTCGACGGCGTGGATCTCCGGTCGCTCGCACGCCGCGAGACCGCCGGCGTGCACCCGGTGCATGCCGACACGCACTTCGAGACCGAACGTGCGATCGCGATCGGGCGGCAAGTGGCCCAGGAGATCCGCGCCTCCAGGCAGAAGGGCATGTAGATCTCGCATAGCAGGCGCCGATATGCGCGACAGACCCGCCATCACCCTCGCGGCCATCGTCGGCGCGTTCAGCCTTGCGACGCAGGACGTCGAGCTGCTCACGGTGCGGCAGCAGGACCGCTACTCGTCTCCCGGCGACGTCGAGTCGCCGTCGGTGAGCAGTGACGGCCGGTTCGTCGCGTTCACCTCATTCGCGAACCTGGTGCCGGCCGACACGAACCGTCATCGCGACATCTACGTGCTCGATCGCCACACGGGATCCGTGTCGATCGAATCGCTTGGCGCCCCTGCGCGCGCGGCGGACCAGGACAGCGTCTGGCCGCGGATTGCCGGCGATGGACACCTCCTCGTCTACGAAACCTTGAAGGAGGAGGCGAATGGCCACGTGATTCGCGTGATCGCGCTTCGTGACCGCTGGCGCGCGACCACCCGTATCGTGCAGCGCGGCGGCGAGCCGCCGAACGCAAGCAGCCGCGAGCCGTCGATCAGCAGCGACGGACGGATCGTCGTCTTCTCATCGTCGGCGACGAACCTCGTCGATGGTCCGGATGCGAACGGCGCCGGCGAGGACGTGTATGCGTTCGACGTCGGCGCCAATCGGATTGAACGCACGAGCGTGCGCGCCGATGGTGCGCAGCCAGCAGCCGGGTCAAGCTTTGGCGCGACGGTGAGCGGGGACGGACGATTCGTGGCGTTTACCTCGACGTCGGTCCTCGATCCGCCCTACGAGGATCCCCCGCGGCGGACTCTTCAGAAGAAGGACGTGTATGTGCGCGATCGCGCCCACGTGACCGCGAAGATCAGCATCGGCCGTGACGGCGGCGCCGCCAACGGCAGCAGTTTCGCTGCGGCGATCAGCGGCGACGGCGCGTTCGTGGCGTTCGTGTCCGACGCGACGAACCTGGTCGCGCGCGACGCGAACGCCTCGGAGGACGTGTTTCTGTACGACATGCGATCGCGCCAATCGATGCTCGTGAGCCGCAGTGCGTCGGGCGGGTCGGCAAACGGACGGAGCCGGCACCCGGCCATCGACGCGACCGGCGGCCGGATCGTGTTCGACTCGGACGCGTCCGATCTGACGTGTGCCGGCAGATGCCGCGACGGGAGCAAGGACATCAACCTGGTTTCAGACGTGTTTCTCTACGACCGCGCCGCGGGCGCGATACACCGGCTCAGTGCCGGCCGCCAACCGTGGATGGAGCCGAGCGCCAGCGCGGCGATCAGCGGGGCGGGTGATATCGTGGCGTTCGCCTCGCGGCATCCGGTCGACGCCAGCGACGGCGACAACGACTTCGACCTGTTCGTCTGGATCAATAGCATCGTCGATACCTCCGCTCGGTTCAGGCGCCACTGAATCACACACGGGCACGCCACGTCCCGCGCGTGCGCTACGCCTCAGCGTTACGACACTCTCCTCGCGCGTCGCCCCAACCGCTATCCCGTTGCCCGCTAGGACGCATCTGCGGTAGGCGCACGTGCAGGTGCGTCGTGGTGGCGCACCTGAAGGTGCGCCCTACCGCACCGCACTGACGAGGCGTCGAGTGGTGGCGCACCTGAAGGTGCGTCCTACCGCACCGCACTGACGAGGCGTCGAGTGGTGGCGCACCAGAAGGTGCGCCCGTGTATCTTAGAAACAGATCAACGCCGCGTGCGGTAGCCCGAGTGCGCCCGTGGTCTCCAGACCGTGAGTAGCAGGGGCGCCGCGCGTGTTTTCACCGCCAGAGCCCGGACAGGTGCCAGGGATTTCCCCGTATCGGCAAGG
>JBKPRU010000302.1:0-12295 GCA_046734675.1 Acidobacteriota bacterium | reverse complement strand
GGTATATCCCGCGCGCGATCTGGGCGACGCCTTTCTTTGTGCCCACACTTCCGCTCGAACGACCGGTCGGCCTTGCGCATCCGCGACGACCCCTTCGATTGCCGCTTCCCGCCAAAGCCGCACGGTCACATCGTCACGTTGCTGACCGTCGGTCAGCGTTACTGACCTGCCCCATCCACCGGGCAGGCTCGTGCCGAACCTGCCATCGAGGTATCCCGTCGCGGAGATGGAGAGTGTGTAACGCCCTGGAACAAGATGACGGATGGCGAATCGACCATCGGCGCCAGTGGCCACCTCTGGGACGATCGCCGATGTCGACCCGGAGCCGGGAATCGGTTGGAAGAACGTCCGGATCTCTGCCCGCGCTATCGGCGATCCACTCGTCACGTCCACTACGCGACCGATGATGGAAGCCGTCCCCTGTTTCGGTTGCGCGAGCAACGCGGACGCGGCGGCGAGTGCGAATGCGACCGCGAGTGGCCCTTTCATGATCGATGCGCCGCCCTGAGTCATGAGCCCCGAGCCGCCGCGCAGACGTTCACATGCCGCAGCTGTTCGACTTCACCTCCTCACCAATCACGCCAAGCTGATTGGTGAGGCCGCCAGGAAAACCGAACTGACTGTTGCGGACGGAGCGGATGAAGCGGCTTGTCTCGTCGACCGGCAGCGTCGCGACGTTGCGGCAGAAGTCGAGCCACAGGCCGTCCATCTGCAGATACTGCTCGACGTTCGAGAGATAGAACGTCTGCACGATCGCGTTGCGGTCGCGGAGATACCCGGCGACGGCGCGAATCGCTTTCGGGCCCGCGAAGTTGCCGACGACGGGGACGAGCAGATTGCGCGATTCGAGGGTCTTCAAGAACGTGAAGTTCTCCTCGCTCGCGAGGTAGCTGCGGTTGCTGCCGGTCTCGTCGGTCGCGACCATCAGGTCCGCGTAGGTCGGGAAATTGCGCCCGCCGCGCCCGCCCATTGAATACGTCAGCGCCGGCCCCGCCATCTCGAACTGCGAATAGACGGCGCGGATGTTCTCGATGTCCTCGCCGGACAGCGCGAAGCCGTGCGTCTTCGACAGGTGATTGACGATGGCTTCGAAGTTCTTCGCGAACAGCTCGTCGCTCGGCTGCGTGGGCCAGTAGGCGGAGAAAATCTCCGTCGCGGTGGACTGCGCCGTCAGACCCGCAGGACGCACGCGCGAGAAGAGCCGCGACACGAAGTCGGCGCGGTCGGTCGAAAGCTCGAACAGCGCCTTGTACATCAGGTGCAGGTTCAGGTTGCCCCGCCGCACGTCGACGATGAACGCAATTGCCGGCTTCACGGCGCTGATGTAGGTGAAGTTCTGCTCGGGCCCGACGCCCATGTAGACACGGCCCGGCTTTGCGACCGACAGCAGATCGGGAATCACATTCTGCAGCCAGACTTCGTTCGACAGCAGGTTCTCGGATCGAAAGAAGCCGTTCGGCTCGGAAAAGTCGGTGACGAGTTTCCAGAACTCCTGATCGCTGAGCCGATCGGGAATGACGACGCGCTGCGGTTCCGGTGCAGGCGGCGGCGTCGGGGTCGGCGCGGCAGCAGCCGGCGCGGGCGGAGGCGTGACCGCGGGCGCCTGTTTCGCGCAGGACGCGGGCGCGAGAACGATCCACAGCGAGAAAACCGCGAAGAGAAGGATGCGACGTCGCAGCATGTGTCTCCGTTCTCGATCGAGGGCCATGCTACCAGAATCGCCCCACCGCAGCGGGCGGCTCCGTCTCGGCGAGTAACGCGACGAGGTATTGTTTCCAGACGGCCGCGAGCGTGTGCGTGCCGTGGCCCGCGGTGCGATCGCTGAACGGGATCATCACGGCCCGGCCGCGGCGGACGCGGGCGATCTCGCGTTCGAGGACGCCAATCTCGGGCGGGTTGACGAGATCGTCGGCGGAGTTGATTGCGACGAGCGGCGCCGTGATCTGCTCGAGCCGCGGCGCCGGGTCGTAGTCCCGCGACGACTCGAGCGCGTAGAGCACGTCGTTCGCGTCGTTGGTCCGCACGTAGTTCGCGACGTACTCGTCAATCTCCTTGTCGGTCGCGGCCAGCGTCGGCGCGCGCCGGTAGCGAATCGCCGGATTGCTGCTCACCAGCCACAGCAGCTGCGCCGCGGTGCGCAGGCCGCGCGGCTGCGACGTGTAGTTGCCGTGCTTCCACTCGGGGTCCTCGCGGATCGCGTCGATCGCGATGCGGCGCCACACGCGATTGCGTCCGGCGATCTGCGACGGCACGCTGGCGAGCGGCATCAGCGCGTCCATGAACTCGGGATACAACTCGCCCCACATCCAGGTGTGCATGCCGCCCATCGACGTGCCCATCACGAGGCGCAGGTGGTTGACGCCGAGTCCTTCGGTGACGAGGCGATGCTCCGCCGCGACCATGTCGTGATACGCGTAGCGCGGGAACGCCCCGCGCAGGCCGTCGCTGGGTTTGCTCGACTGTCCGTGGCCGATGTCGTCGGGCAGGATGATGTAGTAGCGCGACGCATCGAGCGGCTGTCCCGGCCCGAACAGCTCGCCTGCGAATCCGCGCCCGACAAACTGTGCGCCGCTGCCCCCCGTGCCGTGCATCACGAGCACGGCGTTCCTGACGACGCCCGCCGAATCCCGGCGCGGCTGTCCATAGGTGCGGTAATGCAGCCGCAGCTCCGGCAGCGTCTCTCCCGACGCGAAGCGGAAGTCGCGAAGCACGTAATCGCCTTGCGCGGGCTCCGGCGGGGACGGGGCGGTCGCGACCTGTGCCATGAGCATCAGAGCGAATACGGCGTTCAGCATCTACGTCCTCGTCGGGATGGCGGTGCACATCTCGCCTCCTTCACCACACGGCGCTGCCGTCGGCGGCTTTCGTTCTACACTGGGAGCATGTGCCGCAATATCCGACCCCTGTTCAATTTCGATCCACCCGCGACGGACGAGGAAGTGCGCAACGCGGCCATCCAGTTCGTGCGGAAGATCAGCGGCTTCACGAGGCCGTCGCAGGCGAACGAGGCCGCCTTCGACCGCGCCGTCGACGAGATTTCAGCCAGCGCGCGACGGTTGGTCGATGCCTTGAAGACCTCGGCCCCGGCGCGCGACCGGGATATCGAGGCCGCCAAGGCGCGCGCCCGCGCCGCGGAACGCTACGCGCGCTAGCCGCCGCACGCGGCTCCGCGCCTCCTTACTCCCGTGCGCCCGTGCTCGTCGTCGATGGGGCGGCGCCCCAGATGTAGCGGTCGAACCACTCGAGATTGTGCTGCATGACGGCGCGGCTCGATTTCGGCTTCGTGGGCCCGTGGCCAATCCCTTCGAATCCCTTGTAGACGATCAGCTTCGACGGGACGCCCATATCCTGCAGCCCCTGATACAGCTCGTACGCATTCGGCAGCGGGACGCGCTGATCGGTGGCGCCATGCTGGATGAGCGTGGGCGCCTTCGCACGCTTGATGTACGTGATCGGTGACGTCTTCGCGTAGATCTCCGGATCGTCCCACGGCGTGTTCTGCAAATACTGGCGCGTGAACGGGTGGATGTCCGTGTTCACGTAGTAGGTCATCCAGTCCGAGATGCCGGCGCCCACCGACACCGCCTTGAACCGCTCGCTGTCGTGCGTCGTGAGGTATGCGGAAATGTATCCGCCCTGGCTCCAGCCCATCGCCCCGACGCGATCGGGGTCGGCGATCCCTTCCTTGATCAGGAAGTCGATGCCGGAGAGCACGTCCCACGCATCGCCGACACCGAGGTTGCGGACGTTCAGCGATCGGAACTGCTCGCCGTACCCCGCGCTGCCGCGATAGTTCGGCTCGAGGACGAGCGCCCCTTTCTGCACCCACAGGTCGATGGGATAGACGCCGGTGCTGCTGTAAGGCGTTGGCCGCGACACGCCGGTCGGCCCGCCATGAATCACGACCAGCAGCGGATACTTGCGGCCGCGCTCGAATCCAAGCGGCTTGTGCAAGACGCCTTCGATCGTGGCGCCGTCCTGGCTTTTCCACGTGACCACTTCGATCGCCGCGTCGGCCCAGTGCGACGTCTGCGCCCCGAGGTCGGTCAGCTTGCGCGGCTGCATCGACGCGAGCGGCGCGACGTAGACCTCGGGATACGTTGCCGCGTCCGCGCCGATGAACGCCGCCGACTGCGCGTCGGGCGTCACGCTGAAGCTGGATCCGATCCAGTGCTCGGCCGGCGCGAACCGGCGCACCGTTTTCGACAGCGGATCGATGCTGTAGAGATACGCCCACGTGCGGTTCTGCGCGCTGAAGAAAATGCCCGCCGCCGTCCATTGCACGAGCGACGGACTCTCGTCGAACGCGATGCTGACGTAGTCGATCCGGCCGCCCTGCGCGGGGACGATCGCAATTGCGCTGTTCGTGTAATAGAAGAACGGCTTCGCCATCGCGCTCTCGAACGCGATCGACGTCCCGTCCGGCGACCACATCGGGTTGCTGTCCGGCCCCTCGGTGGTGACGAGCGGCTTGATCGTGCCGTCCGCGACCGTCAGCACGGAAATGTCTGCCGTGCCGCCGTTGCTGGTGTCGCTGTTGACGCGATGGTCGAACGCGATGCGCGTGCCGTCGGGCGACCACCGGAATTGCCCCACCGTGAACGCGCCGGACGTCAGCCGCCGCACTTCCTTCGTCGCGACGTCGACGAGCCACAGGTGCGTCATCCGGTAGTCCTGCCCGTCGACCTCGAACTCGCCGAACGCCTTCTCGCGTTCCTTCATCGCCTCGCTCTTCGACTCGGTCGATGTGAACGCGATCGATCGGCTGTCGGGAGACCAGGCGAAGCTGCCGACGCCTTCATCGATGGAGGTCAGCTTCTGTCCCTCGCCGCCACGCGGATCGATCAGGTACACCTGCCGCTTCTCGTCGCGGTCCGACGCGAATGCCAGCCGTGAGCCGTCGGGGGCCCACGCTGGCGATGTGCTGGACTTCTTCCCTCGGGTCAGCTGCCGCGTGCCGCCGCCGCTCGCGTCAGCGAGCCAGATCTCGGTGTGGTAGGCGTTCTCGTCCCAGTTCGCTTCGCGGACCACGTAGGCCACGAGGCGCCCATCCGCAGAGATCGCCGGGGACTGCGCGCGCTTGAGCGAGATGAGGGCATCGATCGAGGGCGCGTTTCCCGACGCGCCGCTGATCGCGGGTGCAGAGGGTTGTTGTCCGCCGGCGACGACAGTGATGGCTGACGTGCACGCGGCTCCGACGAGCAGCGCACACCAGCGAGTGAGCGTCATGGATACTCCTCTATGGCGCCGGAGCTTACCATCACCAACGGGCCGCGGCTGTGTTCGCGGTAAGGCATGCCCCTTGAGGGTCCATTCTGGGCAAATCGCCGTCACGGGGAGGCAGTGGCCGACCCATTCTTGAGCACAGAAGGTGCGCGGTCGCCGTTGCACGTGAGCAGCGACGGAGGAAAACAGGGCATGGGCCGACATAGAGCGCCGACGGCGCGACAGCGCGCAAGCCGCGGCATCCAGAGGGGATCCGGAAGCTTTGGAGGACCGGCGCTGGAGCGGCGTCGGCCGTAGGCAGCACGTGGGCGGCGCCTCCGGTTGCGCTGCTGAGGCGATGGCGTCCGCCTTGCAAAAAGGCCGAGCCTACGTCGATGTCACGCCCTCGCCTTGTCCTCGCGCACGTCCTGATAATCGGGCTGATCGGCGGATCGTTCTACGACATCATCACGCGCCAGGAACACTGGCCCTTCTCCAACTATCCGATGTTCTCGACCGTGCACCAGCAGCACGTGCTGAGGTGGCCGCGGCTCTTTGGCGTGACCAACGACGGGCGCGAGATCGCGCTGCTCCGCCATGACTATCTCGCCCCGCTCGACCAGTCGCGCCTTCCACTCGGGCTGCGCCGCATCCAGCAGCAGGACGGGAGCGCTCCGCGGCTCCACCAGGCGCTCGCCGACATCCTTCGCCGCTACGAGCTGCGACGCGAGTCGGGCGAACATGACGGGCCGCCGCTGCGCGGCATCCGCCTCTACAACGTCAGCTGGGATCTCGAGCCGTACGCCGCAAACCTCGACCATCCGCGTTCACGCGACCTCGTCGCCGAAGCTGGCGACACCCGTTCGCTGCCATGAACGTGCGGGTCATCGATCGCGCATGGAGCGCGTGGATGCGTTTCTGGTTCGAGCCGGTCCCGGCGGCGAACCTCGCGATCTCGCGCATCCTCTTTTTCGGGCTGCTGTTTGCGCTCTACCTGCCGTACGACTATCGCGGGTGGGGCGACGTCACGCCGGCACTGCGCCAGCCGCTCTGGCTCTGGGAAGATTTCCACCTGCCCTTCCTCTCCGCGCACGCGCTCGGCATCCTGCAGGCGATCTGGAAGGTGTCGCTGTTCACCTCGTGCATCGGGCTGCTCTCCCCGGTGAGCATGCTGGTGGCGGCCGCGCTCGGCTGCTATCTGCTCGGACTGCCGCACAACTTCGGGCAGACCTATCACTTCGACACGATGATCGCGATCGCGATCGGCATTCTCGCGTGCTCGCGCGCGGGCGACGTCCTGAGCGTCGACGCGGCGGTCGCGCGCTGGCGCGGCCACATGCGCCGGCCGATGCCGAGCGGCGACTATCTGTGGCCGTCACAACTCATCTGCGTTGGCGTGTCACTCGTGTTCTTCGCCGCCGGCATCGCGAAGATCTGGACGTCCGGATTCGAATGGTTCCAGTCGGATCACATGGCGATCCTCCTCGACCGCGTCCAGTACCACATCTCGGACGCCGATCCGATCGTCAACTGGGGCAGCGCGATCGCGCGGGTCCCGTGGGCCGCGAACCTCCTCGCCCTGACGACGATCGTCGTCGAGACCGGCTATCCGATCGCGCTCTTCAGCCGGCGGCTGCGTATTCCACTCGTCCTCGCCGGCGCCGGGCTGCTGATCGGCATTCGCATGCTGATGGGACCCACGTTCGAGCAGTTCCTGTTCCTCAACGTGTTCTGGGTCCGGTGGGATCGCGTTGCCGCGTTGGTGCCGGCACGTTTCCGCGCCGCCTATCAGGTAGGCCAGTCCGCCGTTCCCGGCGGCATGGCCGGCGAGCGTCCCTGACGTGGCCTCCGCGCCCGACCTGTCCGTCGTCGTGCCGACGTTCAACCGCGCGGCGCACCTCGAGCCGCTGCTCGACGCGCTGTTGCACCAGGAGACGGGCGGCGTCACCTACGAAGTCATCGTCGTCGACAACAACTCTCAAGACGGCACGCGTGACATCGTCGAGGGGGTGATCGCGCGCGGTACCCCCGTCCCGCTCGCGTACGTTCACGAACCGCGTCAGGGCGTCTCGTACGCGCGGAACACCGGCTTCGCGCGCGCGCGCTCCTCGCGCATCGCCTTCCTGGACGACGACGGCGTGCCGGTCTCGACGTGGGTGGCGGAGATCTCGCGGGCGTTCGACGAACATCCAGAGGTGGACTGCATCGGCGGACGCGTCCACGCGGTGTGGCGCACGCCGCCGCCGTCGTGGTTCAGTTCCGATCATGCCGGACCGGTCGCGTTGCAGGACCGTCCCAGGCCAGCCTACTTCGACGCCGATCACGCGTCCGCGTGCCTCCTGACCGCGAACTTCGCCTGCCGCCGCGAGGCGTTCCAAGCGGTCGGCGGTTTCTCACCCGCGTATCCGCGTAACCAGGATCGCGAGTTCGAATTGCGGCTCTGGCGCGCCGGCAAACGCGGACTGTATCTCCCGACGGCAGACGTGATGGTCGAGATTCCGGCGCACCGACTGACCAAGGCATATCATCGCCGCTGGCAGGCGAGGACGGGCCACTATCACGCGGTGATGCGCTTCCGCGACACGCTCGATCCGGACGGCAGGTTGGTACCGGATGGTTACTACCGCACGTTCCTCGGTGTCCCACGGTTTTTGTATCGCGAGTGCTTCCAGCATCTGCGCGGATGGATTCGCACCGCGCTCACGCGGCGCGCCGACCAACGGTTCCGTCACGAAACCCGGATCTGGTACTACGTCAGCTTCTTCGTGACGCGCTGGGTATCGACGTGGGCCGCAGGTCCGCGGCTGGTGAGAAAAGCCCGGCAACTCTCGAGCGCGTAGCCCATCGCATAGATCGCGAGCATCTCGTGTTCGGCGGCGGCCGGGCGATCGTCGCGCCGCCACGCGCGCAGTGCTGCCACGGTGCGGCTGAGAATCTCCCCGAACGCGAAGCGCGGCACGCCGAGCATACGAGGCGCACGCGCGAGATCGACGCCGGTTTCCGATTCCGGATGACGCGCGTGCAGCCGCGCGCGCGAGATCCCTTTCCACCACCACCAGCGGCGGAAATAGCGCCGCGTGAGACGGGCCGCAGGCACGTGATGCGACACGACCATCGCCGGCACGTACTCGCCGCGCGCGCCGAGCGCGCGCGTGCGATAGAAGAATTCCGCCTGCTCCTGCCCGAGAAGCGATGCGCCCGTACGTCCTAGTTCCGGCGCAAACCCGCCGGCGCGCTCGACGATGGCGCGGCGCACCGCCATGTTTGCGCCAATCGGTACACGCCGCGCCGCTTCATACTCGAATGGCGACGGCCCGTAGTCGAGAATCGCGACAGTCCCCCACAAGTTCCCGTTCGTCGGCGGAAACCACGCGGGCGGCCTCGCACCCCATATCGGGTGTACGGGGCCGCCGACGTACGCGACGTCCGGGCGCTCACCCATCACGTGCATCGCCGCGCGGAGCCACGCCTCCGAGACGCGCACGTCATCGTCGGTGAACGCGACGATGTCGGCGGTGGTGTGTGCGAGGCCGGTGTTGAGCGCGTGCGACTTGCCCTGCCGCGGTTCGTGCAGGTAGCGAAGCGGTACGGGAAACGATGCGGCGCGATCGCTCACGATCCTCGCGGTGTCGTCCGACGAATTGTTGTCGACGACGAGGACGTCCCACGTGCCCGGGACATCGCGCATGTTCGCGAGGCTGTCGAGAGTTTGGGCGAGAAGTGCGGCACGGTTGTACGTGCAGATCAAGACCGTCGCCGTCACGCGGTTGTCCTCACGATGCGCGGATTCGAGCAAGACATATTCCAGCAAACGTGATCGGCCATTCGTGACCGCGCAAGTAGTGACGTATCGTGCACTCGCACGAGCATCGGCAGACCGAGTGTAGTGACTTATGCTGCACTCGCGGAAAAATCTGCGGCATCGTTCTGAAAGTCTCTTGAAAGTGAGACTAAGCGGGCGTATGGTGCGCGCCTCACCTGCAGGACGGCCTGCAACATTCTCGCATCGGTCGCGTCGATCTCGCGCGGCCTGCGGCGGAAGTGTGAAAGGAGGCGCGTATGCGACGTCCGGTTGTCGCCCTCGGTGTGGTCGTCACCGCGTTCGTTGGGACCCTGACCCTTTCGGTCCAAGGTCAATCAGGAGCCACAGAAGCCCCGGCTGGTTTTGACAATCGCACCAACGGCCTCGTCACCCAGACCGAGTTCAATGCGCTTCGCGCCACGTTCGAGGAGCGCGACGAGATCGCTGACGGTCTCGGCCCTGTGTACAACGCGCAGTCGTGCGCCGAGTGCCACCAGAACCCGGTCACGGGGTCCGCGAGTCAGATTTCGGAGCTGCGGGCCGGCCATCTCGATGGAGCCGGCAACTTCATCGACGCACCGGGAGGATCGCTCATCAACGATCGCGCCATCAACGCGGCCGCGCAGGAACGGGTCGCCGGCGCCGAGAACGTCCGTGCGATCCGGATGTCGACCAATACGCTCGGCGCGGGCTTCGTCGAAGCGATCAACTCGAACACGATCTCCACTCTTGCCGGCAACCAACCAGCTCAGAGCAACGGCGCGATCGCGGGGCAAGTGATTCAGGTGCCGATCCTCGAAGCGCCCGGCAACAATCGTGTCGGTCGCTTCGGGTGGAAGAACCAGCACGCGAGCCTGCTGTCGTTTTCGGCGGACGCGTACTTGAACGAGATCGGCATCACCAGCCGCCTCGCCCGAAATGACAACAACACGCTCGGGCGGGTGGTCATCGCCGACGGCGTTGCCGATCCGGAAGATACCGAGAACGACATCGACGCGTTCGCGGACTTCATGCGCGCGACGAAGGTACCGCCGCGCGACGCGCAGGTTGCCGCCACCGCGGACTCTCAGGCGGGATCTGGGCTGTTCGATTCGATTGGCTGCGGCATCTGCCACACGCGAACGATCACGACCGCGCCGGTGGGGACGGTGATCAACGGCGGGACGTTCACCGTGCCGGCCGCGCTCGGCAACAAGATCATTCACCCGTTCAGCGACTTCCTGCTCCACGACATCGGCACCGGCGACGGAATCGTGCAGAACGGCGGGCAGTCGACGCGCAACAAGCTGCGGACGTTGCCGCTGTGGGGCACGCGCACGCGGCCGCGCCACATGCATGACGGCGCATCAGTGACGTTCACCGACGCCATCCTCCGCCACGGCGGCGAGGCGACGGCGGTGACGAACCGGTTCCGCAATCTCACCGCGGCGCAGCGGAACCAGATCGTCACCTTCCTGCAGTCGCTCTGAGCCTCGGCGATCGTCAGTTCCCTCGAGCGGCGACGTAGCTTTTGCGGGCGCGGGCGGTGAGCCCGCGCGTCGTCAGGCGCACTTCGAGCTTGTGCGTCTTGCCATCGAGTTTGCCCGGCTCGAAGCCGAGCGCGTACTGGTGATGCAGTTCGTCGGCCACGCGCGCGAATGTCGCAGCAAGATCGTTGGCGCGCGTGAGCTCGAAATAACCGCCGCCGGTCTCGGCGGCAATCTTCGGCAGGCCGGGGTCCGGCTTCTGCACTTCCGGCCGGCTGCCGAAGCCGCCGAACCCGCCGAAGCCACCGCCCGGCGTCGCGACGGTGGGGCCGCGGCCGCGCCCCGCGCCGGGGCCGAACTGCTGGCTCGCGAGACCGATCGCGTAGACCATCACGTCTTCCTGCTGCGCGCGGCGCATCACCTCGCGCAGCGACGCGTTGTTGCCGCCGCCGTTCATCGGCCGATCGATGCCGTCGGTGAAGACGAGAATGACGCGGCGTCCCTGCTCGTGGAGGAGCGCCGTGATGCCGACGTTGACCGCATTCCAGAGCGGCGTCGGCCCGGCTTCCTGGAGCTCGGTACGCAGGATGTCGAGCAGCTCGCCGCGATCGCCCGTGAACCCGCGCGGATCGAGTTGAATGCGCGCGGCGAAGCTGCCGACGCGCGCCTTGTCCCCGGGCATCATCCGCTCGATGAACGCCTGCGCGGCACGCTGCACCAGGCCGAAATTGCGATACATGCTGCCGCTGCGATCGAGCATCATCGCGACCGTGATCGGCTGGATGTCGTTCGCGAAGGTCGTCAGGGTCTGGCGCTTGCCGTTGTCGTACACGTCGAACGCGTCGCGCTGCAGGTTGGGGACGAGGCGGCCGGTCTCGTCAGCGACCGTCGCGTAGACCGCAACCGTGTAGGCGCCGCTTCGAAACTGCGCCTGCGGCAGCGGGAGGAGGAGCGCCAGCGCGAGGGGGACGACCAGCCGCATGGGCGGATCATCATGATAGCGCCGGCGCTACTTCGTGGCATCCGCAAAGGCCGCCGCGACCGCCGGCCCCGCCACGTAATTCCTGAACAATGAAATGCGCAGCGGCGAGTCCCCGGCGAACTCGCGTTCGAACGACGACAGGTCGACGCTCTGACGCGCCTGATCGAGCGTCTCGCCGCGGCGGACCGCCGCGGTGGTCCGCTCCTGGACGGCTCGAAACAGTCGGGCCATCTGCTCGACGTAGCGCACGTCGTGCATCACCGGGCCGTGCCCGGGGACGAGCGTCGTGGGCGCGAGCGCGGCGATTCGATCCAGCGACGCGATCCACGGGCCGATGTGCGACTGGTCGCTGCCGACGAGCGGGATCGGCGAGACGACGAGATCGCCCGCCGTGTGGCCGCCGCCGAGGAACCTGACCTCGATGTCGTGTCCGCTGCGATGGAGCGTCAGGCGATCGGTGATCGCGATCGACGGCAGCACGACGTCGAACGACGGCGCGTCGGCGAGATACCGAGAGATGAGGCTGACGTCGCTCGCGTAGCCGGCGCGTTCTTCGTCGGTGAGCGTGCGGCCCGACGGAGCCTTGCCGTCCTTCAGCATCTGTTCGAGCTGGCTCTTGAACCCGGGCAGCGCCGCCACCTGGCGCTGTCGCGCCTCGAGTCCCTTGCCGGGCAGGTAGTCGCGCGTGAACGTGTGCGCGATGAACGCGGCGCGCGGAAATGCATCCCGATAGACCTGATTACCGAGCACGTGATCGTCGTGCGCGTGCGTGTTGATGACGTGCGTGACCGGTCTGTCGGTGACCGCCCGCAGCGCGGCGAGCACCTCGCGCGTGGAGGT
>JBKPRU010000301.1:0-29914 GCA_046734675.1 Acidobacteriota bacterium | reverse complement strand
TCCCTACGTCGAGCACATCGAGCGGACGCGCGGCGGCATCCTCGCGCGGCTGGGCGCGACGAACCGGCAGGTCCTCGCATATCAATCGCGCACCGGACCGGTGAAGTGGTTGGGGCCCGGCACCGAAGAGACGCTCGCGGCGCTCGGGCATGAGGGCGTGACCGACGTGCTGGTCGTGCCGCTGTCGTTCGTGTCGGATCACATCGAGACGCTCTACGAAGTCGACCTGCTGTTCGCCGAGACGGCACGGAACGCCGGCATCACCGGCTACTATCGCCCCGAGGCGCTCAACACGAAGCCGCGGTTCATCGAGGCGCTCGCCGGCCTCGTCGAGGGCCATGTCGCGCGCACGAGCGGCTGCGCCGGCTGCACCGCGTCGAAGGCCCAGCCCGTTCCCGTCGCGAGCGGAGCGGCGCGATGAGCCGGGTCGTCATTGCTGGCGCGGGCATTTCAGGACTCGCGATCGCGCAGGCACTGCGCCGCGAGACGCCCGGCGCCGAGATCATCGTGCTCGAGGGGTCCGATCGCGCAGGCGGCCACATCCGCTCGGAAATGCTCGACGGGTACCTGTGCGAACGTGGCGCCGACGGGTTCCTCGATAGCGCCCCTGACACGCTCGCGCTGATCGAAGACATCGGGCTTGGCCACCGCGTTATGAGGAGCCGAGACACGGCGCGCCGCCGGTTCGTCTTCCGCCGCGGGCGCCTGCACGAGGTGCCGATGGCAACGAGTGCATTCGCGACCACCCGTCTGCTCTCCCTTCGCGGCAAGCTGCGCGTTGCTCTGGAGCCGCTCGCGCGGCGGCGCCCCGAGCGCGACGAGAGCATCTACGATTTCGCGGCGCGGCGCATCGGGCAGGAGGCCGCGGGGGTGATGGTCGGATCGATGGTGTCCGGAATCTTCGCGGGGGATGCACATGCACTGTCGCTGCGCGCGTGCTTCCCGAAGATGTGGGAGATGGAAGGCGAGTACGGCAGCCTGGTCCGCGCGATGATCGCCCGGCGCAATCAGCGCCGGCGCGAGGACGGCATCGGCTCACCGACCGGGACGCTGACCTCGTTTACAGGCGGCATGGAGGATCTGGTTCGCGGGCTGGCGGCCTCGCTGGGCGACCGCGTGCGGCTCTCGACTCCCGCGTCGGCGCTCAGGCCACGGGCGCGCGATCGCTACACGCTCCGGCCGGTCGGCGCGCGCAGGTTCACGGTGCTCGCCGGCGATCGGCCGATCGAGGCGGACGCGGTCGTACTCGCCGGGGCTGCGTCGCAGTCAGCGGATCTCGTGCGGCCGTTCGATCACGCGCTCGCGAGTCTCCTGTCGTCCATGCCCACGGCGCCTGTCGCGGTCGTCTCGCTCGGCTACGACGAGGCGGCGCTCACTGCCGACCGCGGACCGCTGAATGGCTTCGGATTCCTGGTGCCGCGTGGCGAGGGCCCGCGGATCCTCGGCGCGTTGTGGGAGACGAGCATCTACAGCGGCCGCGCGCCCGCCGGCAAGGCGCTGCTGCGCGTCATGGTCGGCGGCGCGACCGATCCCGAGGCCGTCGATTTCGACGACGATCAACTCGTCAGCGCTGTCCGATCGGATCTCACCGCGATCATGGGACTCCGCGTCGCACCCGAGTTCGTCCACATCGTCCGCCATCGCCGCGGTATTCCCCAGTACACGGTCGGCCACCTCGCGCGTCTCGGGCGCATCGATGCGATGCTGCAGGGACATCCCGGCTTGTTCCTGGCGGGGAACTCGTATCAAGGTGTGGCGGTCAACGCCTGCGTCGAAGCTGCCCCGCGCGTCGCCGCCCGCGTGGCCGATCACCTCCGCACGGAGCAACTCGTCGCGCGCCACGAGCTCGCGGCGCGGTGAACCAATTGCGGCGTCGGCGCATTCACGCACACGGGGAGATCGCGGAGCGCGCGATCAAAGGCCTCGCGCATCGGCGGGTCTAAAGACCCGCCCTACGTGAAACTCTTTGCAAACGACCAGGTTGAGATCACACACAGGTGGAGGCCGGGTCTTCAGACCCGGCGACAAGCTGGCCGTCCGTGCCCCAAACAGCTTTCAAGCGGGTCGCGGCCGACGCGACGAGTGACGACGACGTGGGGGTCCCGAGGATTCTCTGATCGCGCATCGTGTCAGGTGTCGGCCGTTCGCCCGACGAACTTTAATCGTAGAGCTAAGCGACGGCGCGGACGTCGGCGGGTGCGGGCTCCAGCAACCCGCAGCGCGCGATGCGGTCGCCCAGCGTGGACCGCTTGATATTCAGGAGCTCCGCGGCGCGCGACTTGTTGCCGTCGCTCACCTTCAGCGCCCAGCCAATCAGGTTCGATTCGACCTCGCGCAGGCGATCGTCGAGCGAGATCGGATGCGGCGCCGCCGCCGGTTCCTCGTTGCTGGCCATGGCGCCGCTCTCCGCGGCGCCGAACAGGATGCTCGCCGCCAGACAGCCGACGCGCGCGGTGCCGCACGTGCACGTCTGCACCAGGCGCTCGCACGCGTTCTCCAGCTCGCGCACATTCCCCGGCCAGCGATACAGCGCGAAGGCGCGGCGCACGACCGGCGACAGCTCCGGCACGTCGACGCCGCGGTCGCGCGCGAACCGCTCCAGGAAGTGATCTATCAGCAGCGGGATGTCTTCGCGGCGCTCCCTGAGCGGCGGCAGCACGATCGGCAGCACGTTCAGGCGGTAGTAGAGGTCTTCGCGGAACTTCCCCTCAGCCACCATCTGCTTCAGGTCCTTCTTCGTCCCGGTGATCACGCGGACGTTGACCTGGATGGACCGCGTGCCGCCGACGCGTTCGACCGTGCGGTTCTGGATCGCGCGCAGCAGCTTCACCTGCATCGACAGCGGCACGTCGTCGATGTCGTCGAGGAACAGCGTGCCTCCTTGCGCCAGCTCGAAGCGTCCGGGCTTGTCCTTGATGGCGCCGGTGAACGCGCCGCGCTCATGGCCGAAGAGCTCCGTCTCGATCAGGTTCTCGGAGAACAACGCGCAGCTGACGGCGACGAACGGCTGGTGGCGGCGGGTGCTCGAGTGGTGCAGCACGTTGGCAAGCACTTCCTTGCCCGTCCCGCTCTCGCCCTGAATGATGACGCTGCTGTCGCTGCGGTTCACGACCTTGATGAAGTCGAAGATCGCGCGCATCCGCGCGCTGTGGCCGACGACGATGTCGTCGATGGAAAACTGTCCCGGTGCACGCATGGCAACATCCTCAGGCGGAAACGCTGTCGCGCCGAAGCGCGGTCAGACGACCTGCAGTTCCTCGAATTCCTTGATCTCGTCGCGCAGCGCCATCTCCACGCCCATGTAGAGCGTCATGTGGGCGCTGGGACATCCCGAGCACATCCCGGTCAGGCGCACGCGCGCGCTGTTGCCGTGCACTTCGATCAGCTCGATATCGCCGCCATCGGCCTGCATCATCGGCCGGACGCGATCGAGAACCGTTTCAACCCGTTCACGTGAAATCATGATGGCTCCCCAACGAGGCTCCGTCGTGGCTGTCGGAAATCCGTCAGAGCAACCGGGGTGCCACGGGTCAATCTGCAGGAATGTTCGGAAAGTGGTGAGAAGGCGCGCGCGGCACGCAGGTTGCTCCCGCGAGGCCGGGGATTTCTCCGCGCCGCTGCGGGATTATTCCCGCTCGGCCCGTTCCAGCTTTTCCGCTTTGTCGAGTCCGAACTTCTCGACCCGATAGCGAATTTGATCTCTGTTCAGCCCGAGCAGCGCCGCGGCTTTCGTCTGGTTCCCGCCGGTGCGCCGCAGCGCCTGGACGACGAGCTCGCGCTCCAGCGTTTCGAGGTGCACGCCGTCCTCAGGCAAGTCGAGCGTGTGCACCGGGCCGGTGCGGCCGCTGCTGCGCACAGGAAAATGCTCCGGCAGCAGCCAGTCGGATTCGGCGAGCAGCATCGCGCGTTCGACCGCGTTCCGCAGCTCTCGAATGTTTCCCGGCCAGCGATACGCCTTCAGCAGCTGCATGGCGTCAGGCGTCGCGCCGCGCACCTGCTTGCGGAACTCGCGGTTGAAGAGATCGATGTAGTAGTTGACGAGCAGCGGCACGTCCGCGGCGTGTTCGCGCAGCGGCGGAAGCGCGATGCGCATGACGTTCAGCCGGTAGTAGAGATCCTCGCGGAAGCGTCCCTGCTTCACCGCGTCTTCGAGATCCCGGTTGGTGGCCGCGATGACGCGGACGTCGACGTGCACGTCGGCGGCGCCGCCGACGCGTTTGAACGCCCTTTCTTCCAGGAACCGCAGCAGCTTCGCCTGCAGCGCCGGCACCATCTCGCCGATCTCGTCCAGGAACACGGTGCCGCCGTCCGCCGACTCGAGCAGCCCGAACTTCTGCTGGCGCGCATCGGTGAACGCGCCGCGCTCGTGGCCGAAGAGCTCGCTCTCGAGCAGCGCGTCCGGCAGCGCCGAGCACGTGATGTTCATGAACGGCCGCGCCGCGCGATCGCTGCCGTAGTGAAGCGTCTTGGCCGCGAGATCCTTGCCCGTCCCGCTCTCGCCCGTCAGCAGCACCGTCGACGTCCGGCTGGCCGCCACCTTCTGCAGCAGCGCCTTCAGGTTCGTCATCGGCGCCGAATCGCCGATGATGCGATGCACGCCGAAGGGCTCCGCTCGCGATGCTCGCAGCGCGCGGACCTCGCGCCTGAGACTCGTCGTCTCCAGCGCCTTGGCGACGATCATCGCGAGCTCGTCGAGATTGAACGGCTTGTTGGCGTAGTGATAAGCCCCCTGCTTCATCGCTTCGACCGCGGTCTCAATTGTCGAAAACGCGGTCAGCAGGATGACGGGCACGTCCGAATCGGCCGCCTTCATGGCCTTCAGCACGCGCAGGCCGTCGCCGTCGGGCAGCTTGTAGTCGAGCAGCACGAGGTCCGTGGACGCGCCGAATTTCTCGAGCGCCTCGCGCGCCGTGCCCGCTTCGACGACGGTGTAGCCGTCGGCGGTCAGCCGCTCGGTCAGCGACCACCGGATCAGCGACTCGTCGTCGACGACGAGAATCGTGGCGGACATGCTGGCGATTATATGGGCTTGCGCTCGTAGCTTCCGCCTTCAGGCGAACGGTCTGCAGGTGTAGCCCGGGTCTTTAGTTTAGACCCGGCGACAAACCGCTCGCCGAGCCTCACGCTCCGGCGGGTCTGAAGACCCGCCCTACGTGTGATCCTTACTGCCGCACTGCCTTGAGCTCTGAGCCGTGACGCCGCGCGACGGCTTGCGCATCGCGCACCAGGGCGACGATGCGGATCATGTCGAAGGGCTTGCTGATTGCGCTGAAGGCGCCGGCGCGGCGTGCTTCGTCGAGGATCTCCGGCGAGCCGTGGGCGGTCATGAGAATGACCTGACAGCGCGGCGAGACGTGCCGGATGCGGCGCAGCAGCCCCAGGTCGCACGAGTCCGGCAGCTTGAGATCGAGCACGGCCACCGAGATGTCGTCCACGCGACGGTCGAGGGCTGCGAGCGCCTCGCGGGCGGTGCCGGCTTCGATGACCCCGAACCCGACAGCTTCAAGGCTCTCGGCCACCGACCAGCGAATCAACGGTTCGTCGTCGACGATGAGGACGGTTTCCATGGGAATTTTTCCGCGCGCCCGCGGGAAGAATCCCCCGCGTCCCTCCCCGAAGCCCCTGATTGCGTTGCGGTTTCCGGGCGCGGCCGCTACGATGAGCGCGCTTGAGCCTTCCTGAGGCAATTCCCGATCCACGATGACATCGAGCCCTGCTCCCCGGGCGCGCCGGGCCGACGAGCGAGTGCTCGTGCTCGCCGGCGCCATCGCCGTCGCCATCTTCCTGCTCGACGCCACGCTGCCGATCGGAATCGCGATCTGCGCGCTTTACGGCGTCGTGGTGCTGCTGGGGCTGTTCGTCCGCTACCCGACCTACCCGCTGTGGGCCGCCGTCCTCGTCACGATCCTGACCACCATCGCCGCGTACATTGCGCCGCCCGGAGGGATCGTGGCCTACGCGGTGATCAACCGCGGCCTGACGCTGGTTGGTATCTGGGTGACGGCGTGGCTGGTATCGCGCTACGCGAACGTCGGGCGCGCGCTCGATCGCTCAATCAAGGATCTCGCGGACACGAACTTCGCGCTCGACCAGGCGGCGATCCTCGCGGTGACCGACGTCAAGGGACGCATCAAGTACGTCAATGACAAGTTCGTCGAGATCTCGAAGTACTCACGCGACGAGCTGATCGGGCAGGACCATCGGATCATCAACTCCGCGTATCACTCGAAGGAGTTCATCCGCGATCTGTGGCGGACGATTGCGAGCGGGCGGATCTGGCGCGGAGAGATCCGCAACCGCGCGAAGGATGGCACGTACTACTGGGTCGACACCACCATCGTGCCTTTCCTCGACGATCGCGGGCGGCCGTATCAGTACATGGCGATCCGTTATGAGATCACCGAGCGCAAGCGTTCCGAAACGCTGCTGCGCGAACAGGCGGCGCTGGCGCGGCTCGGCGAAATGGCGGCGGTGGTCGCGCACGAGGTGAAGAACCCGCTTGCCGGCATCCGGGGCGCGCTGCAGGTGATCGGCGGCCGCATGCCGGAATCGAGCCGCGACAAGCCTGTCATCGGCGACATCGTCGCCCGGCTCGATTCGCTGAACGACATCGTCCACGATCTGCTCGTGTTCGCGCGTCCGCGCGAGCCGCAACTCGGGCCGGTGCCACTGGCGTCTTTGCTCGAAAGCACGCTGGCGCTGCTGCGCCGCGATCCGGCGCTGGCCGGCGTCTCGGTGGCGATCAGTGGGGAGAACCCGATCGTCCAGGCGGACGCCGAACAGCTGAAGACCGTGTTCCTGAACCTGCTGCTGAATGCCGCGCACGCGACGGGACCCGTCGGGAGTGTGGCGGTCACGATCGGCGCGGACACGATCGCGGCGAGCGTCGCGATCGCCGACAGCGGGCCCGGCATCGCACCGGAGATTCGCGAGCGCATCTTCGAGCCGTTCTTCACGACGAAACACCGCGGGACCGGCCTCGGTCTGCCGACCGCTCGTCGCGTCGTCGAGCGTCACGGTGGCACGCTGAACGTGGAGTGCCCGCCGTCGGGCGGAACGGTGGTCACCGTGACTCTGCCCCTCTAGCGGGCTCTTCTCGCGCGACTACGCGATCACGGCGCGCGTTTCCACTGCCACCTCGTCGGTGACGAATTCGTGCTGCGGGTGACGGACCGTCAACACCGGACACGGCGCGCGGCGTACCACCTTTTCCGTCACGCTGCCAAGCAGCATGTGCGCGACCGGACCGCGCCCGTGCGTGCCGAGCACGATGAGATCGATGTCGTGGTCTCTCGCGTAGCTGACGATCGCCGAGAACGGCGACGCCACCATGCAGGCGACCTCGATGCGGTCCCGGTCCCCTTCGGGTACCGCCGTATGAAGCTGCCGAATCGCCTGCTGCTGCCAATCGGAGAGCAAGTCACCCATCGCGGCTGGGAAGGCTTCCGCCGCCCACGGTTGGGTGTAGGGATCCTGCACGACGTGCAGGAGATGAAGCTTCGCCCCGAACGCGTGCGCCAGCGCCAACCCGTAGCGGACCGCCGCCTCAGAGCATTCGCTGAAGTCCAATGGCACGAGGACGTTCTTCAGGTGAATCATGGGCCCTCCCCGAGACGGCACGAGCATACGCCTCAGCGCCCCATCGTCAAGAGCACGGCGACCGGGGGCAGGCGCAAAGTTGCCCCGTCGCGCAGCACGACATCGATCGCGAGATCTGTCGGATACGCAACATCAGAGGTGCCGGACATGCCTGATTGATGAGCATGGGACGGGCCAGCCGCTGTGCGCGATTTCATTCGGGAAAACCCCGCCGCTGCGCAGCGTGTGCCGGTAACCCGGCGAACCCTGCCATTTATCCGTGTTCATCCGTGTGTATCGGTGGTGGATCGTTCCGTGGTGGGAATCCCGTTTGCACTTTCCGTCGCATGGCTCAAACGGTCGGCGACATCATGATCTCGCGCCTGCACGCGTGGGGCGTGCGGCGCATCTACGGCTATCCCGGCGATGGCATCAACGGCATCCTCGGCGCGCTCAGCCGCGCCGACGACGCGATCGACTTCGTGCAGGTGCGCCACGAGGAAATGGCCGCCTTCATGGCCTGCGCGCACGCGAAGTTCACCGGCGAGGTGGGGGTGTGCCTCGCGACGTCGGGGCCGGGTGCCATTCACCTGCTCAACGGGCTCTACGACGCGCAGCTCGATCACCAGCCGGTCGTCGCGATCGTCGGTCAATCCGCCCGCATGGCGATGGGCGGCAGCTTTCAGCAGGAGGTCGATCTGCTCTCGCTGTTCAAGGACGTGGCGCACGAATACGTCCACATGGCCAGCACGCCCGAGCAGTTCCCGCACCTGATCGATCGCGCCATGCGCATCGCGCGCGCCGAGCGCACCGTGACCTGCATCATCGTCCCGAACGACGTGCAGGAGCTCGATTACGTGGAGCCGCCGCGGAAGCACGGCGCGATGCAGTCCGGGATCGGCTACGCGCACCCGCGCGTCGTGCCGAGGGACGAGGACTTGCGGCGCGCCGCCGACCTGCTGAACGCGGGACAACGCGTCGCCATCCTGGTCGGCGCCGGCGCGCTCGCCGCGGGCGACGAGGTGATCGAGCTGGCCGAAGTGCTCGGTGCGGGCGTCGCCAAAGCGCTGCTCGGCAAGGCGGTCGTGCCCGATGACTATCCCTTCGTCACGGGAGCCATCGGTCTGCTCGGCACGAAGCCGAGCTACGACATGATGAACGGCTGCGACACGCTGTTCATGATCGGCAGCAACTTCCCCTACACCGAGTTCCTGCCCGAGCCCGGCAAAGCCAAAGGCATTCAGATCGACATCGACCCGAAGCTGCTGAGCATCCGGTATCCGATGGACGTCAACCTGGTCGGCGACAGCGCCGACACGCTCCGGGCGCTGCTGCCGCTGCTGCAGCGGAAGACCGATCGGTCGTGGCGCGAGACCATCGAGAAGAACATCGCCGAGTGGTGGCAGGTCCTCGAGGCGCGCGCGATGAACGATGCGGATCCGATCAACCCGCAGCGGGTCTTCTGGGAGTTGTCGTCGCGACTGCCCGACGAATGCATTCTTTCGGCGGACTCGGGATCGACCGCCAGTTGGTACGCGCGCGACCTGAAGTTCCGCCGCGGCATGATGGGATCCCTCTCCGGCAACCTGGCCACGATGGGCCCGGCCGTGCCTTACGCGATTGCGGCGAAGTTCTGCCACCCGGAACGCGTCGCGATCGCGCTCGCCGGCGACGGCGCGATGCAGATGAACGGGCTCAACGGGCTGATCACGATCGCGAAGTACTGGAAGGAGTGGTCGGATCCGCGGCTGATCGTGCTCGTGCTGAACAATCGCGATCTGAATATGGTGACGTGGGAGCAGCGCGTGCTCGTCGGCGATCCGAAGTTCGACGCCTCGCAGGATCTGCCGGATTTTCCCTACGCCGAGTACGCGCGCTCGCTCGGTCTCGACGGCGTCAGGGTCGAGCGGCCGGCGGACATCGGCCCGACGTGGGACCGCGCGCTGTCATCGGATCGTCCGTTCGTCTTCGAGGCGTTCACCGATCCCAACGTTCCGCCGATGCCGCCGCACATCACCTTCGAGCAGGCGAAGAATTACGCCTCGTCGGTTCTGAAAGGCGACGCGCAAGCGCTCGGGTTCCTCAAGCAGACGATCAAGGACGCGGCGGAATCGTATCTGCCGCACCGGAAGTCGTAGCGCGGCGGCACCGCAGGATGAGGGCCGCCGCACCCATTCAGCGCATCACGCCATCGATTTACCGCGTCCCGACCGACGCGCCTGAATCGGACGGCACGTTCGAATGGACGGCCACCACGATGGTGCTGGTCGAGGCGGCAGCGGGCGGCCACACCGGGATCGGCTACACCTACGCGGACGGTGCGGCGGCCGCGTTCGTGGCCAACGTGCTCGCGCCGGCCGTCGTCGGCCTGGACGCGATGGACGTTCGGCGTGCGTGGAACGCCATGGTTCATGCGCTGCGCAACAACGGCCGGCCCGGTATCGCATCGACGGCGCTGTCGGCGGTCGACACCGCCCTGTGGGATTTGAAAGGCCGGCTCCTCGATCTTGCCGTGGTCGATCTGCTCGGCGCCGCGTGCGACTCGGTCCCCGTTTACGGCAGCGGCGGCTTCACGTCCTATTCCATCGCACAGCTCGAAGCGCAGCTCGGCGGATGGGTGCGCGACGGCATCCCGCGCGTGAAGATGAAGATCGGACGCGATCCGGAAGCCGACATCGAGCGCGTCGTGGCGGCGCGCCGCGCGATCGGCGCCGACGCAGCGCTGTTCGTCGACGCCAACGGTGCGTACACGCGAAAGCAGGCGCTGGCGCAGGCGGAGGCATTCCGCGACGAGTACGTCACCTGGTTCGAGGAGCCGGTATCTTCGGACGATCTTGCCGGACTCGCGCTGCTCGTCGACCGCGCGCCGGCGGGCATCGCCATCGCGGCCGGCGAGTACGGGTACGACGCCTATTACTTCCGGCGCATGCTCGAGGCGCGCGCCGTCGACGTCTTGCAGGCGGACGCGACGCGCTGTGGCGGCATCACCGCCTTTCTGGGCGTCGCCGCGCTGGCCGACGCCAGCGGCGTGCCGCTCTCAGCGCACACTGCGCCGACACTGCACGTCCACCCGTGCGCTGCGATTGCCTCGGTGCAGCATATCGAGTACTTCCACGATCACGCGCGAATCGAGCACCTGTTCTTCGACGGTGCGGCCACGCCGCGCGCCGGCGCTGTGGCTCCCGACCGCTCGCGGCCGGGCCTTGGCATCGAGCTCCGCCGCACGGATGCTGCGGCATATCTCTGCCCCTGACACGCCATGCACGAGATCAGAAAATTCGAACCCGCTTCGTCGCCACGCCACATCAGGTTCGGCGCGCATGCGTGGGCCGACCACCGCCGCGCCGCGCTCGAACGCGAGCTCCGCGCCGTCGTCGCCGGTGAGGTCCGGTTCGATCCCGCCAGCCGCGCGCTCTATGCGACGGCGGGATCCAACTATCGCCAGGTTCCGCTCGGGGTCGTCGTCCCGCGCAGCATCGACGACATCGTGCGGGCGATGGCCGTGTGCCGCGCCCATGACGCGCCGGTGCTCGGACGCGGCGGCGGCACCAGCCTCGCCGGCCAGTGCTGCAACGTCGCGGTCGTGTTCGACTGCAGCAAGCACTTCAATCGCGTGCTCGCGCTCGATCCCGACCGTCGCCTCGCACGCGTGCAGCCGGGGACGATCCTCGACCACTTGCGCGGCGCCGCGGAGCGGCACGGGCTCACGTTCGGACCGGATCCCTCGACGCACGATCACTGCACGCTCGGCGGCATGATCGGCAACAACTCCTGCGGCGTGCACTCGGTGATGGCCGGCAAGACCGACGACAACGTCGAGACGCTCGACATCCTCACCTACGACGGCACTCGGCTCACGGTGGGTGCGACGAGCGAGGCGCAGATCGAGGCGGCGATCCGCGGCGGCGGACGCGAAGGAGAGATCGTGAAGGCGCTGGCCGCCCTGCGCGACCGTTACGCCGACGACCTCCGCAAAGGGTTTCCCGACATTCCGCGCCGCGTCTCCGGCTACAACCTGCCGTGGCTGCTGCCGGAGCGCGGGTTCAACATCGCCCGAGCCCTCGTCGGCAGCGAGGGGACGTGCGTGATGGTGCTCGAGGCGACCGTGCGTCTCGTCGACAGCCCGCAATACCGTACGCTCGCCGTGCTCGGCTACCCCGATGTCTACGCCGCGGCCGATGATGTGCCGAGGATTCTGGAATACGGACCGATCGGCCTCGAGGGCATGGACGATCGGCTCGTCGGCGACATCAAGCACATCGGCGTGCCGCGCGAATCCCTGCAGCAGCTGCCCGAGGGCGGAGGCTGGCTGCTCGTCGAGTTCGGCGGTGACTCACGCGAAGAGGCGGACGGGAAGGCGCACGCGATGGTTGCGCGGCTGCAGCAGCTCGGGAATGCGCCGTCGCATCGCGTGCTCGACGATCGCGAGCACGAGCAGCAGCTGTGGCGCACCCGCGAGGCGGGGCTCGGCGCCACCGCGCACGTCACCTCCGATCATCCAACGTGGGAAGGATGGGAGGATTCGTCGGTGCCGCCGGAGCGGCTTGGCGACTACCTGCGGGCGTTTCGCAAGCTGCTCGACCGCTACAACTACATCGGCGACTTCTACGGCCACTTCGGGCAGGGCTGCCTGCACACCCGCATCAACTTCGATCTGTTCACCGCGGACGGCGTTCGCGCGTTCCGATCGTTCCTCGAGGAGGCGGCGGATCTGGTCGTCAGCTTCGGCGGGTCGTGTTCGGGCGAGCACGGCGACGGGCAGTCACGCGCCGAGCTGCTGCCGAAGATGTTTTCGCCGGCATTGATGCAGGCCTTTGGCGAGTTCAAGGCGATCTGGGATCCGGCGGGACGGATGAACCCCGGCAAGATCGTCGATCCGTATCGCGTCGACGAAAATCTCCGCTATGGATCCGACTTCAATCCGATCCACGTCAGGACGCATTTCCAGTTTCCGGAAGAGCGCGGCAACTTCGCCAAGGCGGCGATGCGCTGCGTTGGTGTGGGCGAGTGCCGGCGCGTCGATCACGGGACGATGTGTCCGAGCTTCCAGGTGACGCGCGAGGAGATGCACTCGACGCGCGGCCGCGCACATCTGCTCTGGGAAATGCTCGAAGGCGATCCGGTCACGGGAGTCTGGCAGAACGAGCAGGTGCGCGAGGCACTCGATCTCTGTCTCGCCTGCAAGGGCTGCAAGGGTGACTGCCCGGTGCACGTCGACATGGCGACGTACAAGGCGGAGTTCCTGTCGCACTATTACGAGCGGCACTGGCGTCCGCGGACCGCTTACGCGTTCGGACTGATCCACTGGTGGGCCCGCCTCGGCTCACACGTGCCGCGCCTTCTCAATCTCGTCACGCACACGCCGCTGCTGGCGCGCATCGCGAAATGGACCGCGGGCATGGCGGCCGAGCGCAGCGTGCCGCGGTTCGCGGACGAGACGTTCGTTCAGGGCCTTGCGCGGAACCCGCGGCTGGCGCGGAGCGGCGACCCGGTGATCCTGTGGCCCGATACGTTCAACAACCATTTTCATCCGGAGACGGCGCATGCCGCCCACGCTCTCCTGCAGCGCGCCGGTTTCGACGTCATCGTCCCCGCGCAGCGGCTCTGCTGCGGACGGCCGCTCTACGACTACGGCTTCCTGCCGCTCGCGAAGCGGCTGCTGCAGGACGTCCTCGACGCGCTGCGCGAGCCCATTCGCCGCGGCGTGCCCATCGTCGTGCTGGAGCCGAGCTGCGCGGCGGTCTTCCGCGACGAGCTGCTGAACATGCTGCCCGACGACGAGGATGCCAAGCGGCTGGCCGCGCAGGTGCGGCTGCTCGGAGAATTCGTGGCCGAGCATCAGGCGCGTTTCCAGCTGCCGCGCATCGATGCCGACGTGCTCTTCCACGGCCACTGCCATCAGAAGGCGATCTTCGGGACGACGGCAGCGCGCACGCTGCTCGCGTCACTCGGCGCGCGCGTTGACGCGCCCGACACTGGCTGCTGCGGAATGGCGGGATCATTTGGTTTCGAGGCGGAGCACTACGACATCTCGAGACGCGTCGGCGAGCGCGTGCTGCTGCCGGCGGTACGCCGCGCGCGCGACGAGACCGTCATCGTCGCCAACGGCTTCAGCTGCCGCGAGCAGATCGCGCAGCTGACCCATCGCCGCGCGCTCCACCTCGCCGACGTGCTCAACCGTGCGGCCGCGGGGCGGCAACTGAACGACGTCGAAAAGGATGCGAGCGTCCGCGGCGAATCCAACAAGCTGCCCGCCTATGCCGCCGCTGCCCTCGTGGGTATCGGTGCGGCGATGGCGTTCGCATTACGCCACGTATGACGAGCATTGTCGCCGGGTCTACCTAAAGACCCGGCATGGTTTCGTGTTTCTGTGTTCTCTTGTGTTTTTCTGTGGCCTGCTTTGCTGTGGCCCTACTCGTGCCGCAGCGCGATCAGTGGATCGACGCGCGTGGCGCGATGCGCGGGAATCCACGCGGCGGCGAGCGCGCTCGTCAGCATCGCGAGCGCGACGAGGGCGAGCGTCCGGGGATCCGTGGGCTTGATCGCAAACAGGAGCGTCTCGAGCAGACGCATGGCGAACAATGACATGGCCACGCCGAGCGCGACGCCAACCGCGCTCAACCCGAGCGTGCGCCGCAGCACCATCCACAACACGCTGCTCCGATCGGCGCCGAGCGCCATGCGGACGCCGAATTCCGGCGTGCGCTGCGCGACCGAGTAGGCGAGCACGCTGTAGACGCCGACCAGCGCGAGCGCGAGCGCGATCAGGGCGAACACCCCGAGCAGCCGCGCGTAGAACTTCGGATCGGCCGTGGTCGCGTCGACGACCTCGTCCATCGAGACAATGGCCGCCGGCGCGAGCGTCGGATCGGCGGACTTCAATGCGCCGCGCATTTCGGCGGGCAGCTGCCGCGCGTCTCCAGTGGCGCGGACCAGATACGTGACGTGTGACAGAAAGAACGGTCGGCTCACCTGCAAGTACGGCTGATACACCGCCGGGCGCGGCGGCTGCTGCGGACCGTTCTGACGGACGTCCTCGACAACGCCGACGATCGTGAGCCACGAGTCGCCGGACGGTCTGCCAAGGGCGATGCGCTTGCCGAGTGCGTTCCCTGACGGATCGATCAGCGTGGCGACGCTGCGACTGACGATCGCGACGCCGGGGTGCTGCTCGTCGTCCTGGTCGGTGAAATCGCGGCCCTGCAGCAGTCGGATGCCCATCTGACGGAAGTAGCCGGCGCTGACCGCGGGCTTGTCCGCATAGAACTCGCCGGCCCGCCCTTCAATCGCGTAGTCGCCGTTAATGCTCGCCGTGCCCATCGGCAGCCAGTTGACGATCGACGCGTCCTTGATCGACGGCATCGAACGGAAGCGCTCCAGGAGAGTCTTGTGGAACCCGTGGAGCCGCGGGACGGTGGAATAGTCCGACTCGGGCAGGTCCAATGTCATGCCGAGCACCTTGTCCGGGCGGACGCCGGTGTCGATCGAACGCAGGCGCATGAAGCTTTGGAGCAGCAGGCCCGCGCCCGTCAGCAGCAGCAGCGCAATCGCGATCTCCGCGACGGCGAGCGCGGCCCGCGCCCGTTCGGGGTCTCGCCTGAACGTGCGCATGCCCGGCGCGAGCGATTCGGTATGGCGGCGGCGCGTCAGGCGAATGGCCGGCACGAGGCCGAAGAGCATGCCGGTCGCGATCGAGACCGCGCACGCAAACGCGAGCACGCGCGCATCGATCTGCACCAGCTCGGTGCGCGGGATGCGCCCGACGGGGGCCATGGCGAGGAGCGCCGGGATCGCCCAGCGCGCGAGCAGCACACCGACGGCGCCCCCGGCAAGCGCCACCATCGTGCTTTCGGTCAGCAGCTGACGCACGATGCGGCCACGCGCGGCGCCCAGCGCGGCGCGCACCGCAATTTCGCGCTGCCGTCCCGACGTACGCGCCAGCATCAGGTTCGCGACATTCGCGCACGCAATCAGCAGCACGAGGATCACGGCCCCGCCGAACACCTGCAGCGGCCGCCGGATCTCGCCGACGATGACCTCGGCGAGCGGATCCACGCCCGAGCGCCACGTCTCACGGTGGTCCGGCAGATGGGCGACGAACGTCTGCAGCTCGGACTGCGCGTGCATCCGTGTCACGCCATCTGTCAGGCGGCCGAGCGCGGTGACGCCCATGATGCGTCCCTCGTCGTACTTGATGACCTGAAGCGTCCATGCCTGCGCGTCGCGCGGGAACTCGAGTCCGTCAGGCGCGACGCCAATCACGGTCCGCGATACGCCGTCGACTTTCACGGTCCGTCCGACGATGGCTGGATCGCCGCCGAAGGCGTTCTGCCAGAGGTTGTGCCCGAGCACGACCAGCGAGTCCGCTTGCGCTTCGTCGGCCGGAACGAACAAGCGCCCGAGCGCGGGCGTCACGCGCAGCGTCGCGAAAAATTCTGCGGTGACGCTGCCGATGCGCACGTGCAGCGCGTCGCCCGGCGAGAGCAGGTTGGCGTCGTACGAGGAGAATGCGGCGGTGTGTTCGAACGACCGCTGGACCGGATGGAACGCCAGGAAGTCGCGATCCCACATTCCGCGCTCCGTGAGCACCGGTCCCAGAGGGCGGCTCCAGATGACGAACAAGCGATCGGGTTCAGGGAACGGCAGCGGGCGGAGCAGCACGCCGTTCACGATCGTGAACACCGCGACGCTGGCGCCGATGCCGAGCGCCAGCGTGAGCACCGCGCCGATGGTGAACGCGCGCGCGTGCGCGAGCGTGCGAAGCGCATAGCGCACGTCCTGCCGGAGCTCGTTGAAGAGGCGCAGACCGCGTGCGTCCCGGCATTCCTCCCTGCGCTGCTCGACGCCGCCCAGCGCGACGAGCGCCGCACGCCGCGCCTCCGCCGGCGTCATGCCTCGGGCGACGTGCTCCTCGGTGGCGCGGGCCACGTAATCGTGCAGCTCGTCGTCGAGATCCTGCTCGACGCGATTGCGATCGAAGAGCGCCCGCAGCCGCGGCCGCAGCGTGTAGAGCCAACGCTCGATGCGCACCTCACGCCTCCTTCAACTTGACGACGAAGGAGATGGCCCCGGCCAGGCGCGTCCAGTTCGCGGCCTCGTGTTCGAGGTGCCGGCGTCCCGGCGCGGTGAGCCGGTAGTACTTCGCGCGGCGGTTGTTCTCGCTCGCCTTCCACTCGGCGGCGATCCAGCCCTCGTGTTCGAGCTTATGAAGCGCGGGATACAGCGAGCCGTCGCTGACCTGCAGCACGTCTTTCGATACCTGTTTCAGGCGTTGGCCGATGGCCCAGGCGTGCTGCGGTTCGAGGGCGAGGATCTTGAGGATGAGCAGGTCGAGGGTACCCTGCACGAGGTCGGACGGTTTGCTCACGCGTGGCTCCTCACGGTTACCGAGGGCAGAAGCCTATACCTTCTTCCCTCGGTAAGCAAGGGGAGAGTCGGCGGATCGGAAGACCCGCCCTACGTGGAATCGCGCGCTGACAATCCGTTTGTCACGTAGGCCGGGTCTTTAGACCCGGCATTCACCGGCCTTTGATGGTGACCGGGCCGTTCACCGTCGAGATGCGGACGACCACCGGGTCGGGACCGATGCGGACGGTGCGGGTGTGATCGTCGCGGTCGAGGCCACGGCACGCCGACAGGCGGCAGTTCCACGGCGAATGATCTTCCGACGAGATCTCGACGCCGGATCCGTACTGCTCCGGCACGCTGACCGCCAGCGGCCCGTTCTGCGCGCGAGCGTCGAGGCGGCCGTCCCACCGCGTCCCTTCCAGCGACACGGAGATCGGACCGTTGCTCGTCTCGACGTCGAACGTGCCGCTGCTCCCGGTGACGCTGATCGGCCCGTTGGCCGCGCGCGCCTTCACCTCGCCGCTCACGTCATCGAGGCCGATGGGACCGTTCAACGCACGCAGGGTGAACTGACCCGACACGCCGGTGATGCCGATCGGGCCGTTGGTCGTTTCAGCGGTGATTCGTGCGCCGTCAGGCGCCTCGATGACGAGCTGCACGCTCCAGCTCTTCGCGCGGGCGGGGTTGTCGACCCGCACGCGCGCGCCGTCGACGGCAAGTCTCACGGCGTCGGCGGCCTGCTGCGCTTCGGCCATGGTGGCGGCGCCGGCGGCAATGCACGCCGTGATCGAATAGTCGCGGCCGCTGCCGCGCTCAACTCGCACGCCACCGTTGGCCTCCGGTTGCACGTCGAGCACGCCGACCGACACTGGCACGGTCACCCGGCGCTCCGCGCGCGCGACCTCGAAGTCACCAAACATCTGGTTGATGCGCGAGCAGTCCGCGGCTTCCAGATCGACGGGCCGCCGCGACTGCGTGGCCGGCGGCAGCGCCACCGCGATCGCGACCGTTCCGAGCACGGCCAGGAAACCTGCATTCATATCGTCACCTCGGAACGTTGGACGCGGTTGGTGGCGCGAGGTTTACCGCGGGCATGAAAAAAGGGGCGCCGGCTCAGCCAGCGCCCCTTGTCTGCCGGGTCTCTAACGCAACGGCGGTCCGCGGTAGGGCGCACCTTCAGGTGCGCCTCCACAACGGCGCCTCTCAAGAGGCGCCCTACCGTCAGGACGCCTCCGTTTTCCGGCTACTTCACGAACAGCATTTCGCGGTACGTCGGGAGCGGCCAGAGATCCTGCGGCACGATGCACTCGAGCGCGTCACCGACTTCACGGAGCGCGGCCATCGCCGGCACGACCTTGTCGCGCATGAACTTCGCGTGCTTCTCCGCGTCGCCGTTGCTCTCGTGGTCGAGCGCGGTCTGCAGCTTGTCGGTGCGGACCTTCATCTCGTCGGTGAGCTTGACGATCTCGTCGAGCGTGCGGCGCGATTCCTTCGCGGTCGCGCCCGCCGCCTTCACGGCCGCCACGCTCTCCGCGATCTGTCCCTGATAGCGGTAACCGGCCGGCAGGATGTAGCGGTTCGCCATCAGCACCATCAGCTGCGCCTCGACGTTGATGGTCTTGATGTACTGCTCGATCGCGACGTCGTAGCGCGCGCGCAGCTCGCGCTCGTTGAGCACGCCGTACTTCTCGAAGGCCTTGGTCACTTCCGGCTTGATCGCCTCCGGGTAGGCGTCGACCGACGTGCGGTGGTTGAGGAGACCACGCTTGGCCGCTTCCTTCGTCCAGTCCTCCGAGTAGTTGTTGCCGTTGAAGATGATCCGCTTGTTCTCCTTGATCAACTTCGTGAGCAGCGTCTTGACCGCGGCCTGGAGCTTCTTGCCTTCCTTCAGCCCCTTCTCGAGCTCGGTCGCGACGTAATCGAGCGACTCGGTGACGGCGACGTTGAGCGCGACGTTCGGGAGCGCAATGCTCTGGTTCGCCGACACGGCGCGGAACTCGAACTTGTTGCCCGTGAACGCGAACGGGCTGGTGCGGTTGCGGTCGCCGGCATCGCGCGGCAGCTTGGGCAGCACGTTGACGCCGATGTCCATGATGCCGCCCGACTTCGTGCTCTTGGCGCTGCCCGCCTTCTCGATCTGCTGGAAGATGTCGGTGAGCATGTCACCGAGGAAGATCGAGATGATCGCCGGCGGCGCTTCGTTGGCACCGAGGCGGTGATCGTTGCCGGCGCTGGCGATGCTGAAGCGCAGCAGGCCCTGGTACTTGTTCACCGCGCGCAGCACCGCGGCGCAGAACACCAGGAACTGGATGTTGTCGTGCGGCGTCTCGCCCGGGTTCAACAGGTTGTTGCCGAGATCGTCGCTGATGCTCCAGTTCAGGTGCTTGCCGGATCCGTTCACGCCCGCGAACGGCTTCTCGTGCAGCAGACACGCGAGGCCGTACTTCGGCGCCATCCGCCGCAGCATCTCCATCGTCATCATCTGATGATCGGTCGCGACGTTGGCGTTCTCGAAGATCGGCGCGACTTCGTACTGGCTGGGCGCGACTTCGTTGTGGCGCGTCTTGAGCGGCACGCCGACCTTGTACAGCTCGCGCTCGACCTCCATCATGAACGCCAGCACCCGATCGGGGATGGAGCCGAAGTAGTGGTCCTCCATCTCCTGGCCCTTCGGCGGACGGGCGCCGAAGAGCGTGCGACCGGCGTTAATCAGGTCGGGGCGAGTGAAGTAGAACTGCCGATCGATCAGGAAGTACTCCTGCTCGGGACCGCAGGTGGTGACGACGCGCTGCGCCTTCGATCCGAAGAGCCTGAGGATGCGGATCGCCTGCTTCGAGAGCGCCTCCTGCGATCGCAGCAGCGGCGTTTTCTTGTCGAGCGCCTCGCCCGTCCAGCTCACGAACGCGGTCGGAATGACCAGCGTCGTCCCCTGCGGCGTGACGAGCAGCCACGGCGGACTGGTCGGGTCCCAGGCGGTGTAGCCGCGCGCCTCGAAGGTCGAGCGCATGCCGCCCGACGGGAAGCTCGAGGCATCGGGCTCGCCGCGCACCAGCTCCTTGCCGCTGAACTCTGCCACCGCGCGGCCATCCGACGTGGGATTCAGAAACGCATCGTGCTTCTCCGCCGTGATGCCGGTCATCGGCTGGAACCAGTGCGTGTAGTGCGTCGCGCCGTGCTCGACGGCCCAGTCCTTCAGCGCGCTGGCGACGATGTCGCCGATCGACGGGTCGATGGCTTCGCCGTGCGCGATCGAGCGGCGCAGGGCGCGGAACACGTCCTTGGGCAGGCGGGCGCGCTGGACTTCTTCGTTGAAGGTGAGCGAGCCGAATTCGTCGGTAATCTTGCGGGCGGCGCCCGACGTGGTCGCACTACGCACCGCCAGGCTGAAGTCGTTGATGTTCCTGATCGCGTCACCGGATGCAGCGGAGCCCATGATCGATGATGTCCTTTCTTCTCGAGGCGGGGAAGAATGCAAATCCGTGAAGGTTCTGATTATGGGGACGGCTGAGGCCGTTGGGCAAGCAAAAAGCGACGGCCGAGCTGGTGATTTTCATCTGATATAGTTAACGATGTGGTACAAATCCGCGACTACTGGGCGCCGATCATCGGCGAATTCGAACAGCTGGTGCTGCTCGCGCTGGTTCGCCTGGGCAACGGCGCCTATGGTGCGGCGATTCTGCGCGAGGTGCAGGAGCGCACCGGCCGCGAGATCGCGATTGGCGCGCTCTACATGACACTGGCGCGGCTCGAAGCGAAGAAAATGATCTGCTCGTACACCGGCGAGCCGACCAAGCAGCGCGGCGGCCGCCGTCGCAAACACTACCTGATGGACACGGCGGGTCGCCAGGCGCTCGGACGCGCGTATCGCACGCTCAAAGCCATGGAGGAAGGCATCGAACAGGAACTGCTCGCCATGTAGTCGAACGGTCGAAGGAGCTTACTTGATCGAGTACGACTGACCCGATCGCAGCACCGCGAGTTTGAGACCTGTCCCGGATGCGGGCTGCCCCTGCGGGGTGCGATCGATGTCCGCGTCGCGCGGATCGATCACCACGACCGCGCTCTTGCCAATCACGCTGAACGCGCCGTCGCGCACGATCACCGCCGTCGATTCGTCGATGCCGACGCCCACCAG
Organism: Acidobacteriota bacterium; assembly: GCA_046734675.1. Classification (GTDB taxonomy): domain Bacteria; phylum Acidobacteriota; class Vicinamibacteria; order Vicinamibacterales; family 2-12-FULL-66-21; genus QHWT01. Next base: position 8,853 of record JBKPRU010000301.1, on the reverse strand, counting down.
CGTGCGCTGATCGAGCACCGCCGCAATCAAGCGATTGTCACGCTGACGCTTGAGAAAGTGCTGGTCGACGATCGCCTCCGGCCAGAGGCCAAGACCGCTCGCCGTGATCGTCTTGCCGGCGGTAATCGACTGCAGGTCGGCGTCGCCGGTGATCATCACGGCCGACATCACCGCCGCTCCCGCGCTGGTGCCGCCGACGATCGCGCCCGCCTTGTAGCGCTCGCCGATCACCTCGGCGAGCCCTGTTCCGGCAATGGCCTTCATGAAACGGTTCTGATCGCCGCCAGGAACCCAGATCAGGGTCGCGCGCCGCAGCGCCGCCGCCGCCAACGCGCGGTCGTCGAACGACACCTTCGCCGCCTCGCGCGCGCCCGCCTCGCGCCACATCGCCACCGACGCGTCCCCCGCGTCCGGCTCCGCCGACGACTGCGGCAGGACCGCCACGATCGCGTCCCGTCCGCCGGCCAGGGCCAGCGTGGGCGACACGATGTCGGCGCCCGTGTTGCCGCCACCCACCACCACGAGCGCGCCCTTCTGCGCGAACGCGACACACGGATACAGAACGAAGGCGACCAGCACGACGATTCGACGCATGCGCCGGATTGTACTTGCGAGAGCCTGACCGCGATGCGTCCTCGGGAGCTTGACATCAACGCGGCGAGTGGCGATCATGCGTTCCCATAGGCAAGCTATGGGACGAAAGAAGGACAAGCAGGAACTGCTCCCCGGCACGCTCGACATGCTGATCCTGAAGACGCTGACGATTGGCGTGATGCATGGCTACGGCGTCGCTCAACACATCCGCATCGTGTCGGAGCACGTGCTGCACGTCGAAGAGGGGTCACTCTATCCGGCGCTGCAGCGGCTGCAGCTCCAGGGATTGATTGCGTCGGAGTGGGGCCACTCCGCCAACAACCGCCGCGCCCGCTACTACCGCCTGACCCGCGCCGGCCGCAAGGCGCTCGGCGACGCGGAGTCCAGCTTCGATCGGCTGATCGGCGCGATCGCCCGGGTGATGCGTCCGGCATGACGCCGGATCGGCTCGTCCCATCGAACGCCTAGGGAGGCGACATGGCGCGATTCCTTCGACATCTCGCGGCCTGGCTGCGGCGCGATCGCCTCGACGACGAGATGCGCGCCGAGCTCGCGCAGCATGTGGCCTGGAAGACCCAGGCGCTCGTCGACGAGGGCGTTCCGCACGACGAGGCGCACCGGCGCGCGAGGCTTGCAGTCGGCAATCTCACGCGACTCAAGGAGGAGGCGCGTGACCTGTGGGGCTTTCCCGCGCTCGAGACGTTTCTCCAGGACCTCCGCTACGGCCTGCGGCTCCTCCGCCGTTCGCCCGGCCTGAGTGCCGTCGCCGTGCTGTCGCTCGCGATTGGCATCGGCGCGAGCGCGGCGGTGTTCAGCCTCGCCGACGCCATGCTGTTCCGCAAGCTCGCCGTCGCCGACCCCGATTCGCTGGTGGTGTTGAAGTGGTTCTCCGGCCCGGTCTTTCCTTTCTCATCGCTGAACGGCTACGGCGAGCAGAGCGATGACGGACTGACGAGCACCTCGTTTTCGACGGTCGCGCTCGAGGCGTTCGAGCGTGACGGATCGCGCTATCTCGACATCGTGCCGTTCGCGGACATGTATCAGGTGAACCTCGCCGCCCAGGGCGTCGGCGAGGTGGGAAATGCCCATGCGATCGGCGGTGCGTACTTCCAGGTGCTGGGTGTCAACGCCGCGGCCGGCCGGACGCTCGGGCCTGCTGACGATCGCGAGACCTCGGATCCCGCTGCGGTGATCAGCCACGCGTTCGCGCGGCGCCGCTTCGGCACGATCGACACTGCGATCGGCCGTGCGGTGTCGGTCAACGGCGTCCCGTTCACGATCGCGGGCGTGCTGCCGGCGACGTTTCACGGCACCGGTCAGGCGGGTACCGATCCCGACGTCTACGTTCCGCTCGCGCTCCGCACCCGCGCCATGCCCGACGACGATCCGATCTCGGATCCGAACTTCTGGTGGGTGCTGATGATGGGACGGCTCAAGCCGGGCGTCGTCGCCGACGATGCGCGCGCCGCGCTCGATCTGCCGTTCAAGCGAACGGTGGCGGCGGCGAAGCCGGAACTGGCGTCGAAGGATCTGCCCCGCCTCGCGCTGGTGCCGGGCGCGCACGGGCAGATGGAGGAGCGCGCGGCGATGCAGCCGTCGCTGCGCGCGATGGCGTTCGTCACCGCGATCGTGCTGATGATCGCGTGCGCGAACGTCGCGAACCTGCTGCTGGCGCGCGGCCGCGCGCGGATGCGCGAGATCGCCGTGCGGGTCGCGATCGGCGCGCCGCGACGGCGCGTCGTTCGACAGCTGTTCACCGAGGCGCTGCTGCTCGCGGCCGCCGGCAGCGTGCTGGGCGTGCTGTTTGCGACGAAGCTGGCGCGCGTGCTGCTGCCCGCGCTCGCCTCCGGTCCCGATCCCCTGCTTGCGCGCATCGGCGTCGACTGGCGACTGCTGCTGTTCGTCGTGCTCGTGGCCAGCACCGCCGCGATCCTCTTTGGTCTCGTGCCGGCATTGCGATCGAGCGACGTGCACCTGGCGGCCGGCCTCGAAGAAGCGCGCCGCGGCGCGACACCCTCACCTCGTCGCCGCCTTCTCACCGGCGGTCTTGTCGTTGCGCAGATTGCGCTCTCCGTGCTGCTCATCGCCGGCGCCGGCCTGCTGGTGCGATCGGTCCGCAACCTCGGACGCGTCGACCTCGGGTTCAACCCGCACAACCTGCTGCTCTTCCGCATCGATCCGGTGCGGAACGGCTATAACAGCGAACGCACCGGCCAACTCTACACAACGCTGCTCGAGCGCCTGCGGGCCACGCCGGGCGTGCAGTCGGCGTCGCTCTCGAGCCATCGTCTGATCAGCAACTCGTCGTCGTACGGCGCGGCGTCACGGCTCGATGAAACGCCTCCGCCACGCCGTTCCGTCGAATATCGCGCGTTCGGCAAGACGCACGGCGCCTACGAGCTGATCGTCGACGAGCAGTTCTTTTCAACGCTGTCGATTCCGATCCTGCGCGGCCGCACGTTTGCACGGGCCGACGCGGGCGGTGAGCTCGTCGCGGTCGTCAATCGTGCGCTCGCGCTGCAGCTCTTTCAAACCGACGACGTGGTGGGACGTCAGTTCCGGACCAATCGCGCGCCTTACCGCATCGTCGGCGTGTGCGCGGACGCGCGGTACACGTCGCTGCGACGCCCGGCCGGGCCGACCGCGTATCTCTACTATCCGCAGCGTCTGGATATGAAAGGGGCGCCGACTTTCGAGGTGAAGACCGCCGGCCCACCGGCGGGGCTGGCATCGACGGTGCGCGACATCGTGCGCAGCATGGATCCGACGCTGCCGGTCGCGAAGATTGGAACGCAGGCGGAGCAGATCGAAATGTCGGTGGCGACGGAGCGTCTCTTCGCGGGGCTCGCGACGCTGCTGGGTCTGGTCGCCGTGGTGTTATCGGCGATCGGCCTGCATGCGCTGCTTGCCTACGGCGTGACGCAGCGCCGAACGGAGATCGGCGTGCGGATGGCGCTCGGCGCCGACCGATCCGCCGTCGCGTGGATGATCCTCAAGCAGTCGCTCGTGCTCGCCGCGATTGGCCTCGTCGCTGGACTGGCGGCCGCGGCCGCCGGCATGAAGGTGATCCAGTCGCTGCTGTTCGATCTGCGCGTCCGCGATCCGGTGACGCTGGTGACCGCCGCCGCGATCATGCTGATCGTCTCCGCGACGGCGGGTTATTTACCCGCGCGTCGCGCCGCGCGCGTCGATCCGTTGGTCGCCCTGCGCGCGGATTGATGCGTGGTTGCGGCATGCCCGACCTGAAGGTCGGGCCTACTGGTGGTGGTAGTTCAGTTCTCCGGCACGGATCGCAACGTTCAAGCGGTTCTCCTTCGTCGGCAACGGACACGTTGCGAATGCAGTGAAAGCGCACGGCGGGTTGTAAGCGCGGTTGAAATCGAGGTCGACGATGCCGTCCTTCGGCAACGCCGTGTGCAGGAAACGTCCGGCGGGATACGTTTCCTTGCCGCTCGTCAGATCCTTGAAGATGAAGAACAGGTCTTCACGCTTCTCCGTCTCGTAGACGGGCTCGAGGCGGTAGGACTTGCCGCGCAGCGTGAAGGTCACGAAGCCGGGACTCTCCATCGGCACGGTCATGCCGAGAACGTTCGGGACCGGCACCTGCTTCGGCTTGGGATAGGGCGTGAACTTCGCCTTCACGCGATACCACGAGCGCAGCGGATAGTAGCGCAGCCCCTTGAACGCGCGCCGCTGCTTCGACTGCGGATCGAGCAGGCGTACCGCGTAGCGATCGCCGCGCTTGATCACGAACATGGTCAAGCCGGCAATCGCAATCGCTGATTTCTCGCCCCGCTTCGGATCGAACGTGAAGTGATCGACGGGCTTGCCGTCCCCCGTGAGGCGGACGCCCGCGTCGGCGGTGAACGTGACGGTGCCGTTCTTCAGCTCGAAGGCGCCGAGCGTGCGCGGCGCGCGCGGCGGCAGGCGCACCGCCTTGTCCGGATCGCTTCCCGCGGTGTTCGCGCCTTCATGCAGCCAGAAGAGACCCGCGACCGCCAGCCAGCCGTTCGGCGCGGTCAGCTCGGCGACGCGCTCGGTTCGATACTTGTGAACGTCCGCTCGATAGGTAGTGGCCTGCCCGGCGGATCCCGCGAGCAGGGTGGCGGTCAGGATTGCCAGGGCCCCCATGCCATTACCTTACAATGGCCCCGTGTTCATCGGCCATTTTGCCGCCGGGCTCGCGGGGCGGCGGCTCGCGCCGACGGCGTCGCTGGCGGTGTGGTTCCTGGCCGTGCAACTGCTCGACGTGTTGTGGCCGTTCTTCATCCTGAGCGGCCTCGAGCAGGTGCGGATCGATCCGGGCAACACCGCGTTCACGCCGCTCGACTTCACGTCGTATCCCATCTCGCACAGCCTCGTGGGCGCGCTCGTGTGGGCGGCGCTCTTCGTGGGCGGCTGGATGCTGCTGCGCGGACGCTCGGCGGCGGCGTGGCTGCTCTTCGTTGGTGTGATCAGCCATTGGGTGCTCGACGTCGTCTCGCATCGCCCTGACGTGCCGGTGCTGCCGAACGGACCGTACCTCGGCCTCGGATTATGGAACTCCGTCGGGCTGACGCTTGCCGTCGAAATCGCGATGTTCGCAGCCGCAATCGTCTTCTACGCCCGCGAGCGTGCACCGCGCTTGTCGTTCTGGCTCTTGATCGCCTTGCTGTTCGTGTTCTACCTGGGATCGGCGTTCGGTCCACCGCCGCCGGATGTGAAGACACTGGGATGGACCGCGATCGCGGGGTTCCTCATCATCGTGCCGTGGGCGTGGTGGGCGGATCGCGACCATGGCTCACGACTTAGGGCTCAAGGGCGTGTTGCGATCACACCGCGAGTCTAAAGACCCGGCCTACACCTACACGGAAACGCGTGATGACTCGTCCCACGTAGGCCGGGTCTTTAGAGACCCGGCGACTCACCGCAGGAGCGCGTCGAGCTGTTTTCGGAACGCGGCAAACGCCGTCGTTGCCTGCTGCGTGGGCGCGACGTCCGCCGAGTCCACCGCGTTCAGCAGCTCCGCCAGCGCATCGTTCACCTTGCCGAGCGCCGTGCGCTTCTGGTTCACGGCGGCATCGTTGCCGTCGGCCTGATCGATCGCGCGTGCGGACTCGTCGATCGCCGCGGCGATCTGCCGTTCGAGCGTGAACAGCTTCCTCAGATCCGCCGTGCTCGTCTTGACGCGCGGATCCATGGTGACGACGAGCGGCTGCGTCTCCGTGCGCCCTCCGGCGGTGAGCCGCACCTGATACGTGCCTGGCAGCACCTGCGGTCCGAGCGGAAGCGCGGGTGTGTCACCCGGCACCGCGGCAATCGTGTAATCGCGGGTTTGCGCGCGCGGCGCCGCATAGCGCAAATCCCAGACGAACCGATTCATTCCCGGACGCGCCGCGGGCACGCGTGCGGGACTCAACCAGTACGACGGGAACTGCGTCGCGCGGTCGATCGGCGCCGGCGTGTCGTCGCTCGAGAACTGGCGGACCAGTTCTGCGCGCGCATCGAGGATCTCGACCGTCACGCTCCGGTCACCGTCGGCCAACTGGTAATCAATGACGGCACCGTCGGGCGGGTTCTGGCCGAGCGGTGTTTCCGGCGGGAGCGGCGTGTCGGTGTTGACGCTGCGGCGCACCCGCACGGTGGGTGACGGCTTCAAGAGTCGCGTGCCCCTCGCCGCCGGATCGAACTGGCGCAGCGGCGACAAATCGTCGAGCACCCAGAACGACCGGCCGTGCGTCGCGACCACGAGATCGCGATCGTGGACGACGAGATCGTGAATCGGCGCGCGCGGCAGGTTCAGCTGCAGCGACGACCAGCGGCCTCCCGCGTCGAACGACACGTAGACGCCGAACTCTGTGCCCGCATAGAGCAGCCCGCGCTTCGCCGGATCCTCGCGCACGGCGCGCACGAATGTGCCGCGCGGAAGGCCCGCGACGATCTCCGTCCAGGTTGCGCCGTAGTCCGTCGTCTTCAACACGTGTGGCGTGTAGTCGTCGAGGCGATGACGGTCGATGGCCGCATACGCGGTGCCGGCGTCGTGCGGCGACGCGTCGATCGTGCTGACCTTGCTCCACGCGCCGAGCGACGGCGGCGTCACGTTCGTCCACGTCCGCCCCTCGTCGCGCGTCAGGTGCACGAGGCCGTCATCGGTGCCGGCCCAGATCACTCCCGACTGCAGCGGCGACGGCGCAATCGTGTAGACGACGCCGAAGGCTTCGTCCTTGGCGAGATCCTGGATCATCCGTCCGCCCGCCGTGGGCGTCGCGTCGAGGCCGCGGCGCGACAGATCGTCGCTGATCGCCGTCCAGCTCTGGCCGCGGTCGACGCTCCGGAGCACGCGCTGCGATCCGAAGTAGATGGCCCGCGGCGCACCGCCGGTCCGCCGCGGCCCAAACGCAATCGGCGAGGTCCACGTGAAGCGATTGACGGCATCACGCCGGAGCGCTCCGGTGTCACGCGCGTCGCGGGGCGCGATGTCATGCGACTGCCCGGTCGCGCGCTCGAATCGATACAGGGCGCCGTAGGTGCTGCCGCCGTAGATGACGTTGCTGTCGTCGGGGTCGGGCACGATGTAGCCGCTCTCGCCGCCGCCGACCGTCTCCCAGTCGCGCGGCGTGATCGCGCCGTAGTTGCCGCGGCTCGCGATGCCGACGGTGCCGCTGTCCTGCTGCGCGCCGTAGATGCGATAGGGAAACGCGTTGTCGGTGGCGACGTGATAGAACTGCGCGGTCGGCTGGTTGTACCACGTCGACCACGTCGCGCCTCCGTCCACTGAAATGGTCGTGCCCTGATCGACGCCGGTGATGAGCCGCGTCGAATCGTTCGGATCGATCCAGAGCGCGTGGTAATCATCGCCGCCGGGCGCACCTTTGATCGACGTCCAGGTCGCCCCGCCATCCAGGGATCGATTCAGGCCGACGTTGGGTGCATACACGACGTCGGGATTCTTCGGATCGACGGCAAGCTCGCTGAAGTACCACGCACGGCCGGTGATGCGTGGATCGCTTCCCACCAGCTGCCACGTCGAGCCGCCGTCGTCCGATCGGTAGATCCCTGGCTTGTCCGCGTCGATGAGCGCGTACACGCGATTGCCGGCGTCGCCGTAGCCGACCGCCAGACCGATGCGACCGGGGATGTTCTCGGGCAGACCGCCGCCGCGGAGCTCCGTCCACGTCGCGCCGTTGTCCGTCGACTTGAAGATGCCGCCGCCGGGACCGTTCACGGGCGGATAGCGGCTCCAGGGCGTGCGGCGGGCGCTCCACAGCGCCGCATAGACGACGTCAGGGTTGGACGGCTGGCGCACGAGATCGATCGCACCGACATCGTCGTTCCTGAACAACACTTTCTGCCAGGTGCGTCCGCCGTCGCGCGAGCGGAACACGCCACGATCGGGATTCGCGCCGTAAGCGTGGCCCATCGCGGCCACGAGGAGCTCGTCGGGATTGCGCGGATCGATCGCGATGCGCGCGATGTGGCGCGTGCTTTCGAGGCCGATGTGCTGCCACGTCTGCCCGGCATCGATCGACTTGTACATGCCGTCGCCGCTGGAGAGATCCGAACGCCAGTCCGGCTCGCCGGTGCCGGCGTAAATCACGTTCTCGTTCGACGGCGCGATCGCGAGGGCGCCGATCGACTGCACCGGCTGCGCGTCGAAGAGCGGCGTCCAGACGATCCCGCCGTCGGTCGTCTTCCACACGCCGCCCCCCACCGCGCCGAAGTAGTAGGTGTGGGGCTTCGCGGCCACGCCGGCGACGGCGACCACGCGTCCGCCGCGGAACGGGCCGACCAGGCGCCACCGCATCGCGGCCGCTGCCGGTGGTGGGGATTCCGGGTCGAGGCGCTGTGGCAGGCGGGGCGCGGCGGCGATGACGAGAAGGAACAGCAGGACGATGGCGCTCGGTCGCATGCGACCCATCGTATGGTCCGACCTGCCACGAAGAAAGGGGACAGCCCCCTTTATTGCAAAATAAAGGGGACAGCCGCCCACGCGTACGGCTGTCCCCTTTTTTCGCAAAAAATGGTGGCTGTCCCCTTTCTTCGCCGCATCCTCCACATCGACATGGATGCGTTCTATGCGTCGGTCGAACAGCGCGACAAGCCGCACCTGCGCGGGAAGCCGGTCGCGGTCGGCGGCGATCCAGACAAGCGCGGCGTCGTCGCCGCCGCGAGCTACGAAGCGCGCGCCTACGGCGTACGGTCCGCGATCCCCATGGCCCGGGCGGTGCGCCTCTGTCCGGACCTGATCATCGTCCACCCGGACTTCGGCCGCTACAAGGC
>JBKPRU010000300.1:0-7366 GCA_046734675.1 Acidobacteriota bacterium | reverse complement strand
TCGATGACCTCACCGAATCGTGGTCGCGCGTGGACCTGGTCAAGATCGATGCGGAGGGCGCCGAGCCGATCGTCTGGCGCGGCATGCGACGGACCATCGCACGAAACCCCGGTCTCGTCGTCGTCCTCGAATTCGTCGCCTCACGCTACGAGGATCCGCGCGGCTTTGTCGACAGCATTCGGGCCGCCGGGTTTCCGCTGCGCTGCATCGCCCACGATTCCTCGATCGAGATGCTGAGCGAAGAACAGCTGCTGGCCGATGGTGATGGCGACGGCTGGACCCTGTTCCTGGATCGCACTCAGAGGTGCCCGTGAAGATTGCCACGGTCGTGATCACGTGCCCGGGACGCGAGAGGCTGTGCCAGGCGACCGTCGACGCGCTCCGCGCCACCGCGTGGCCCGACGCGTGGCCAATCCTCCTTTCAAGAGACGAGGCGGTCGAGGGCACGCGGCAGCATCGGCAGCAGATGAACGCCCGAAACGCCGTCTACGCCGCGCTCGCGCTCCAGCCGGATTTCGTGATGTTCCTCGAGGACGACGTGGTCTTCAACGCGCACGTCGGCTACAACCTGACGCAGTGGCGGCCGGTGCGCGAGGGGTGGATCGGCATGGCCAGTCTGTACAACCCCACCGTTCATCAAGCGGAGCGCTGCGACGCCGAGCATTGGTTCCGAGCGGACGCCGGCGCCGTGTACGGCAGCCAGGCGTACCTGTTCTCGTTCGACACCGCGCACTACGTGGCGGAGCACTGGCATGAAGTCGAGGGCATGCAGGACATCAAGATGTCACGGCTCGCGGCCCGAGGAGGCTGGCGCATCTTCTATCACGCGCCGTCGCTGGTGCAGCACGTCGGCATGCACAGCACGTGGGGTGGCGGCTATCACCACGCGCCCGATTTCGACCCGGCGTTTCGGGCGCCGGCCGCGATTCCGCACGTCCCGTTCAACGGCGATCACCACATCGGCGAGGAGATCCGGCGGCTGCTCGCGGCGCATCGCATCCAGAGCATCATCGAGACCGGCACGTGGTCGGCGCACAGCACGCGCGAGTTCAGGAAGATGGTGCCGCGCCGCGTCACCACGATCGACACGACTGACGAGCATCTCATCGAAGAGTTCGGCCCGCATGCCGTGCGCGATCTCGTCGCGGACGGCATCGCGATGGTGCTCGGCAACTCCAGCGAGAAGCTCGCGGAGGTGCTGCGCGACCACGATGATGACGATCATCCCGTGTTCGTCTACCTCGATGCGCACGGAGTGGGCTATCCGTTGCTCGAGGAGCTCGACGCGCTCGCCTCGGATTCGCGCTGCCGCGACCGGTGCGTCATCGGCATTCACGACTTCCTCGTGCCCGGCGAACCGTGGGGCTACAACTGGGTGGACTGGGGGCGCGGCGTCGAGCCCCTGAGCTACGAGACCATCGCCCACAAGCTGCCGTCGATTTACCCCGGCGGCTTCCGCCATCACTACAACCACGTCGCTGCCGGGTGCCAGCGCGGCATCATCTACATCTACCCGTCGTCATGAAGACGATCAGGATGGATTTCTCGAATACGTGGTGGACGCCGGAGGGGTTCACCGTCGACTACTTCCTGCGCTGCTTCCCGTACCTGCGGCCGCATTACCAGTTCGTCCTCGATCGCGACGATCCGGAGCTCGTGTTCTATTCGGTCTATGGCTACATCGAGAAGCTCGCGCCGCGCGCCATTCGTCTCATATGGGCAGGGGAGGCTGGAGACCACTTCGCGCAGGGCGGCAAGATGCGTCCCGGCGTCAACCAGCCAGGGTTCTTTCACTACGGCATCACGATGGCGTGGGACAACACGCACGAAAACCACATCTATATGCCGCTCTGCTGTCTGCACCTGCCGCTGCACAACAGCGGGATGAGCGACCTGGTGCGCCGGCCCGGCGCGGTCCCGGTTCGCAAGGAATACTTCTGCAACTTCATTTGTTCGAACGGCAACGCTCGCCGGCGCGTAGAGTTCTTTCAAAAGCTCTCGCAGTACAAGAGAGTCGAGTCGCTCGGCGCGGTCGAGCGCAACAACGACGCGCTCGTCGGGACTGGCCATGACACGGCGGGGTATCGAGCGAAGCAGGCGTTTCAGGCTCGCTGCAAATTCTCGATCGCATTCGAGAACAGCTACTTCCCCGGTTATACGACCGAAAAGCTCAGCGATCCGCTGCTGGCCGGCTCCGTGCCCATCTACTCCGGCAACCCGCACGTCGCCGAGATCTTCAATCCGAGAGCGTTCATCAACGTCGACGAGTTCGCGTCCGATGAAGAGGCGATCGAGCACATCCAGGCGGTCGACAACGACGACGCGCTCTATCAGTCGTATCTCGACGAACCGCCGTTTCCCGGCAACAGCATTCCGTCGCGCATCTCCGACGAGACCTACCTGAATTTCTTTCGAAGGGTACTCGGATGAGGAGCTACACAGAAATTCCGGGCTGGTTCAACGAGGAATGGCTCTACGACCGCATGATCGCTCGAGCGCCGGCGGACGCGAAGTTCGTAGAGGTCGGCTGCTGGTTGGGCAAGAGCACGGCGTACTGCGCCAGCCGAATCCGCGAGTGCGGCAAGGCAATCGCGTTCTACGCGGTCGACACATGGCTCGGGTCGCCGAACGAACCCGACATGGTCGATGCGGTGGCGCATGCCGGCGGGTCCGTGTACGACCTGTTTCGCGCCAACATGGAGGCCGCCGGCGTCATGGATGCGATCGAGCCGCTGCGCCTGCCGTCGGTCGCCGCGGCGACGCTCTTTGCCAACGGCACCCTCGACTTCGTCTTCATCGACGCCGATCACACGTGCGCGGCCGTGCAGGCCGACATCGCGGCGTGGCGGCCGAAGATACGTGCCGGAGGAATTCTCGCCGGCCACGATTGGAACACCTACGCCTCGGTGCAGCAGGCCGTCACCGCGGCCCTGGCTCACGACTTTTCTGTTGAAGGCAACTGCTGGATTCACCAGCGGGACGGCTACTGATGTGGACCCAAGCGAACGTTCGTCCATCGCACCTGCTGGTCGCCCTGGCAATCGCCGTATCCGTCGTCAGCGCACAACCTGCAGGAGGCGTGAACGTCCTCACGCAGCACTACAACAACGCGCGGACCGGCGCCACGCTCAACGAGAAGATCCTGACGACCCGCAACGTCGGCCCGAGCACGTTCGGCAAGCTCTGGACGCTCTTCACCGACGGACAGGTCGTCGCGCAGCCGCTCTACGTGTCGGCGCTCGCCATCGACACGACCGGGAACCCTGACGCTCCGCTCGTCAGGGGCACGTTCAACGCCGTCATCCTGGCGACGATGCACAACACGATTTATGTGTACGACGCCGACAAGGAGAATCGCGGCGCGGATGGACGAACGATCCCGCTGTGGGCGCGATGGCTCGGTCCGCCTCGTCCCGGCGGCAAAGACATCGACATGTGGAGCACCAACGATCCCGAGTGGGGCATCCTCAGCACGCCGGTGATCAGCGACGACAAGCGGACGCTGTTCGTCGTCGCCTGGCATGACGACGGGCCGCAAGGGCTGCGCTTCCGGCTGCATGCGCTCGATCTACAGAAAGGCACCGAGCGGCATCCTGCCGTGCAGGTTGGTCCCTCTTCGGTCGATCAGCCGACGCCGTGCCGAGGGCAGAGCCCGTTCAATCCGTGCACCCACAAGCAGCGCGCCGCGCTGCTGTTGTCCAAGGGCGTGGTCTACGTCGCCTTCGGCGGCGACGGCAATCGCGGCGTCCTGTTCGCGTTCGACGCGCAGACGCTCGCGCAACGCGCGGTGTGGAGTCCGACGCCGACCGGCGAGAATGGCGGCATCTGGCAATCCGGGCAGGGGCCGGCGGCCGACGCTGACGGCAACGTCTACCTGATGATCGGCAACGGCACTGTCGACACCGGCACGGCGGGCGGCCGCAATTTCGGCAACAGCTTCGTGAAGCTCGCTCTCGAGCCTCAAGGCGTGGTCGTCAAGGACTTTTTCACGCCGTGCAATTTCGGGTTCCTGAACAATCTCGATCTGGACGTCGGATCGGGTGGCCCGGTGATCGTCCCGGGCACGCCCGCACGAATCATCGGCGGCGGCAAGCAAGGCGTGTTGTATGTGCTGTCGGCCGCGAACCTCGGGAAGTTTCCGCCGGGCGGTGGCGGCGCCGACTGCCAGAACTCCAACATCGTCCAGCAGGTGGCGGCGTTCGCGCCGCTCCATAACGGGGAGACGCACTACGGGAACATTCACGGCTCGCCGGTGTTCTGGAAGGGGCCGGATACGGCGCGCATCTACGCGATGGGGGAGAACAGCGAGCTGAAAGCGTTTCTCTTCGCCCAGGGCCGCTTTCAGCAGGTCGACCAGGCGAAGAAGAGCGCGTTCCGCCCTCCGATGGGCATGCCGGGCGGCATGCTCGCGCTCTCCGCGAACGGCAGCAAGGCGGGAACCGGGATCGTGTGGGCGCTGGCGCCGCTCGACGGCGACGCCAATCAGCAGCGTGGCGTCAAAGCGATTCTGCTGGCGCTCGACGCGCAGGACGTCAGCCGCACTCTGTGGACCAGCGAGCTGTTCATGCAGCGCGACCGCGTCGGGTTGTTCGCGAAGTTCAATCCGCCGGTCGTGGCAAACGGCAAGGTGTTCGTGCCGACCTACGGCGACGACGAGCCCCTCCAGCGATATCCGCAGAACGCGCCGGGCCCGACACAGTTTCCGAGGAACTACTACGTCGCCGTCTACGGTGTGCTCAGCGCGCCTCCCGCACCTCGCGCGATCGTCAACCAGGATCGTGACGACGTAACCGTCGTTCGCGCCGCGACCGCGCCGCTCACGATCGATACCGCCCGCTGCACGCCGCTCGACGCCGGGTCGGTCGACTGCACCGAGCAGGTGGCGCAGGCCGGCGGGGCGCCCAGCTTTCACAAGGTGGTGTTTGCCCGAAACCAGGACGTCTCGCAATGCGCGCTGCTGCGCGTCGTGACCGCGAGCAAGACCGCCGCGATTGCCAACACCTCGGGGATCGGGTTCTGGAGCGCGGAGGCCGCCGAAGGCAATCAGGCGCCGGAAGACTCCGGACGCTTTGTTGGTGTGAATCTGTTGAAGAACGTCGGCACCGCCACGCTTCTCAATGGCGCGGCCGCGACGCTGCACGAGTTCGTCGGTGTCGCCAATTGTTCGAATGCACTGACGAGGCTCTTCAAACCCTACATGCAGTTCGAAGGAGCGGCCGATGCAAAGGTGTTCCGCAACTGGGATCTTGCGGCGAATTACCGGATCAGTCGTGCCGTTCCCGCGTTCGATCGCAGCCAGGACGTCGTCCGCAAGTAGGGTGATTCGCGTCCTGGCCATCGGCGCGCTTGCGCTGATGCCACCACAGCGCGTCATCCCCGCACCGGCCGTCGACACGTCACCACCGCCGATCCTGCAGTGGTTCGAGTCGACGTACCAGGTGGTCGAGGACCGGCTGCCCGATGTCTTTGCCGCAGGCTACGGCTTCGTCTGGCTGCCGCCGCCAGGACGCGCGGACCAGGGGAATGTCAGCGTCGGGTATGACGTGTACGACCGCTTCGATCTCGGAACGACCGATCGGCCGACCCTCTACGGCACGGAGGCGGGCCTGAAGGCGCTGGCCCGCATGCTGCACCGCTCCGGCACGAGCCTGCATGTGGACTTCGTGATCAATCACGCCGGCTTTTCCAACCTGGCGACCCCGGGGTTCGTTCAGGCCGGCGGCTATCCCGGACTGGCGATCACGCTCCCCAACGACATCGACGGCGACTTCCACTCGGCGTTTGCCGGTGGCGTCGATTACGAGCGGCTCGCGGGACTGATCGACATCGCGCACGAGAAGAACCATCAGTTCATCCGCAATCCGGTCACCGCTGGCGATGCGCGCAACCTGCGCGCGGGGACGAAGGCGGCGTTCGGCCGGATTGCGAACGTGCCGGATCCGCGGAATCGGCGTTTCTATCCCGATATCGGCCATAACACGATCTTTGTCTTCGATCCGCGAACCGGTGAGCGCGACATTCGCGTGCACGCCTTCAACCTCGAAAATCCTCTCGCCGGCGATCCGGTCGTCGAGAACGCCACCGGGTACTTGATGCGCAACGCGCAATGGCTCGTGCAGGTGATTGGCGTCGACGGGTTGCGCATCGACGCGGCCAAGCACGTTCAGGGCTTCGTGCTCGACTTCCTCGATCGGGCGATCTATCGCCAGAATCGCCGGCCGCTCCTCGACGGCAGCCAAAGCGACGTGTTCACCTACAGCGAAGTGTTCGACAGCAATCCCGCGGTCCTCCTGCCACACGTGAAGAAGACGATCAACCACAGCGATCCGGGGCGCATCGGCGGCAATCGCGACACGCTCGATTTCAAGCTGTACTTCGCGCTGAAGGACAACCTCGAACGGACGGGCGTTCCCGATGCGTGGCGCCGCATCAAGGACGCGGCGCTCGACGTCTCCGACGACGGATTGCACAACGGCTCGGCGGGGGTGACGTTCACGCAGAACCATGACGTGTTCAGGCCGTTTGCACTCGAGCACGTGGCGCTCGCCTACACGTTGATGATGCCTGGCAACACCGTCGTCTACTTCAATGGCCGGCAGTTCGGCGATGACCGCGACTTTCCCAAGCCTGGCCGCGACGATGCGCTGAGTGTCGGACACGGGAGCATGCTGACGCGGCTGCTCGCGATCCGGAATTCGCACGGCCGCGGCAACTACGCGGAACGATGGGACGGCACCGATGGACTGTTCGCGTTCGAGCGGCAGGGCTCCGCGCTCGTGCTGCTGTCCAACCGCGGCGACGCCGGGTTCGACAGCAGAACCCTGACCCAGGTGGGATTCCGTCCCGGCACGCTGCTGCTGGAGCTCAGTGGCAATGCTGCCGATCCCGCGGTGAACCCGGACCGCGGCGGACACAAAGATGTTCCAGAGGTGCTGCGCGTGTTCGAAGAAGGCGGCGTGTCGAAGGTCAACGTGCGGTTTCAGCGTCCAGGCACGACCGTCGATGGCAAGGACAATTTTCACGGCCGAGGGTTCCTGGTCTACGGGCTGGCGACGCCCGAATCGGCCAAGGGAGTGGAAGTGTCGAACGTCTCGTCACTGCTCGAGGGTCGCAGCGATCCGGCGAATGCGCGCGAGAACGGAGGTCGGCGTCAAACCGACGTCAGCGTCATAAAGAACGACTCATTCGAGGTGCGGCTGAAGACGTCTCCCGTTCGTCTGCTCGGATCCGACGACCTGCGCGACGTCGATGCGGATGGCGACGAAGCGCTGCTCCGCGTCGATGGCGGCCGCGACGTCAATGGCAACGGGGCGGTGGACTTCCGGGCGCCGGGGACGTCCGAGTACGGATTCGAGCGGTTCGTGAC
>JBKPRU010000299.1:0-6613 GCA_046734675.1 Acidobacteriota bacterium | reverse complement strand
GCTTCCGGCGTGAACAATACCCACGCGACTCCAGGACCAGACGGTAGGCAGACATAATTCTGTGTACCGACGGCGTGGCCCTCGAGATAGGGCACATTCGGCGCGTCGACATGGAGGTTCGCCGGCGTGCGTGGGGCGACGAGCCCTTCGGCGCCAGCTGCGTTCGGCAGAGCGATCGTGAACGCGAGGCCGAACAGTGTGAAGCGGGCGGCCAGTGTGCGTCTTGTGGCCAGATGCGGGTATGAGTTGAGGGTCTTCATACAGGTGTCCTTTTCTCACGTGAGTGAATCTTGAGCGCTGCGCTGCGGCAATCGCAGTTCGCTGGCGCCGTGTGATACCGGTGATCCTCAGAAGCCGTTGATCGTGAAGTCGCCCTTCACCACATTCGAGATCACATCGACGCGCATCAGCACGAGATCCTTCTCGTCGAAGATGCCGTTCTGATCGAGATCGATGACCACGTCGGGCGCCGTGCCGCGGACGACGGCGACGAACAGGCGCGACCGGGTGTTCTGGCCGACCGTTCCGAAGACGTTTGCCGCGCCGACTATCCACGTGGAGCAGATCTCGGTGCGATCGCTCCGTCGATCGGTGATGGTCGTGATGTTGAAGTCGTTGGCGAGGTTCTGGCCGGGGCCGGCGCCCGTCCGGCTCGACGGCAACAGGACGACCAGACCGGGGAAGTGATCGAGGTTGGCGCCGTTGCCAAAACTGCCGGGGAGCGGCGCGGCATTATTTGTGGGCGCCCGGTCCGGTGAGTTCCGGCGACGCGCCCGTCGTCGCAAGATTGCCGTTGAACTCCGCCTTGAGATCGACCAGGAAGGCACGGCTGTCCGCGCCGGCCAGATTGCCACTCTCCGGCGTGAACACGTCGAGATTGACCGAGAGGCCGTCCCCTTCGGACGTGGCCCACGCGTCACCCTCTCCGTACGCAGGCGACCGGCGGGGATGACCAGCGCGCGCATGATCGACCGCGAACCCACGGATGTGGGGTCGCCCAGAGGCGTCCGCGCTCATTGACCACCAACGATCGTACCGACCATCGGCGGATGGATTGAGCAATGATACGGGCCCGGAACCACGAGGATCATCGCTTTGCTGGATGCGCCCGGAGCGATGTCGCCTGTATCTTCCTCCCCGTCGTCGAACACGACACGGTGGGTCACCGTGTCGACGTTGTGCCATACGACCATTCGATCAGCCGGCACCGTGGCCGGGTTCGGCGAAAACGACTGTGCGCCGTCGATCCCGACGACGTTGATCACGACCGCGTCAGCTGGCGGGGCGGACGAGGCAGTCGGAGCGGACGGCGACGAATTGCCGTAGCCGCCGCCGCACGCGGACACACCGAGGATTGTGGCGGCCGCACCAGCCGCAATGACACGCAGACGCATGACGCTGGTCCTTTCGTTATTGCTTATTCAGCGATCGAGTTCATTCTCGTCACCGTGTGCGAAATGCCACGTCGTGGTGGCCGCGGCGACCGTCAACAGAGGGGCAACCGCGCCCAGCCATTTGCCATTCCAACAGCGACGTCATATCGACGCCTGGCGCTGACGCGAGTCGCCATCCGGCAATGACTGCAGCGAGAGCGAATGCCGCTCACGCGCGTGTATTGACGATGGCAACCGCGCGCCAGCACCAGTTATCCGTCGCGATCGCTGCCGCTTCCAGCGCCGCCGCGACCATGACGAGCGCAATCGGAAATGAACAATCAATGGATGCAAGCGCCTTACGAGTGACATCTCGCTTATTCAGACCGTCGCGAGCGCAGATTTATTCCGGGGATGGACTGACCGGCCAGCCGGACTGCTCGGCAATACGAGAAGGGCGTCGCCGGTCTTGAGTAGAGGTGATGCCATCCGCGACCTCTTTGCAACGTCCTCGGTCGGGCCTACCTGTCCCCGCGACGTGATTAATACCGGCGCGGAATTCTCAGATTAGAGGCCTTGGAAATACTCCGGCATGGGAGGAGGTCCGAGATCATCGGCCAGCATGAAGGCGAGTGTTGCCAATCTTTCGATCACCGGAGGTGCGGATAACAGGTTCCCCACTCCGGCCTGGAGGGCCGCGGCAAGGCGCACGGTCAGATGTGCCTGACTATCGTCATCGTCGGCAAACGCCTCGAAGATTCCAAAGCTTCCTTTCCCGAGTCGAAACGTGAACCACGCCGTGGCAACTGGTTCATCGAGAACGAGTGGGACTGCGTTCAGCAGAAACTCCGCGACGTCAGCCTCTTTCCCTGGTTTCGCTTCAAGTCGAATCAATAAACCCACTGTGACCTTGTTCTGTCGCGCGTCACATCCGCGAAATGCCGTTCACCTCGCGTCCGATGTGGTCTCGTTATTGAGACTCGAACGGCGACGAATCTATTCCGCTATCGGCAGCGGGCATTTGCAAGGGCGGGCATCCGACTGTGGCACGGAGATGCGTTGAGGCGATCGCCGATTGCCTGGCGAAGCCGGAAGCGCGCGCGCGACCAACGTCACTTGTGGTCTCTAGCCACACAGGTGTCGACCAACAGCGGAGTCATGCTTCGGAGAGAAGAACGATCGTCTGTGGCGTTTATTCCGATTTCGTAAGGTGGGTCTCGTAGACAACGCCCGCGAGAAGGCGGGGACGCCGTGTTCTATCCGATCGATCCAACGTGAGCAGCCGCAGCGCAGGTATCGTGGAAGCTCTCATCGGGCCTCCAAGAGCTGGACGAACTGGTCCAGTTCCGTATCGTTGAGATCGGAGACAGCCCAGAAGGCCATTCCGGTATGCGTCCAGTGGCGCACGTGGAAGCCGCGAAGCGTGCGCGCGTCGGTGGACGCCTCATGGCTGTCGGTCGCGGGCCAGACGAAGACGTTAATCGTGTGCTGCCGGCGCTGATAGACCAGTGCCGCCACTGGGCGGCCTGACAGGTAGTCGAGCCGCCCGCCGACGAGCGGGAAACCCTCCGGTGCGAGGTCGTCGACCGGCGGCGAGAAGTCCAGCTTGCCCAGGAACCAGGGCTTCACCGTGTGCTGATCGGTAGAGCGCACGTCGAAGAGGTGCGCGCCCATCAGCGCTCGGACGTGACCGGCCACCACATCCTGCGCCATCGCTTCGGTAGCGGCGTTTGCTTGCCGGGATCGGACGATGCGGACTCCCGCCGTGCCGCCCAGCGACACTGCCAGCGTCACCATCGCCGCCCATGCAAGAATCCGCGGCGACACGCGGGCGGGACGTCGCGCTGTCGCGACGGCGACCCGCAGGCGATCCGGCGCGGTGTAATACGGAACGCGGCCGATCAAACGTCCGAGGGACGCTCGCGGGGCGACGCGCTGGCGGCATGCCGGGCAGCCAGCCAGGTGCGCGCGCACCTCGGTGGCGTTTGCGGCGCCGAGCTCGTCGTCGACGTACGCGTCGATGACGCGGTCGACGTCAGGACAATTCACCGGTAGCCCCCAGCGGGGATTCGGGCTCCAAGCACTGCGAGCAGCCGCTCGCGCCCCCGCGCCAGCCGCGACATCACCGTGCCGATCGGGGTCCCGATCACCTCGGCGATCTCTTCGTACGAGAGTCCCTCGAGCTCGCGCAGCACGATCACCTCGCGGAAGTCGACCGGCAGTTCTTCAATCGCGCGATGCACCCGCTCGACTGCCTGCTGTTGAATGACGAGCGCTTCGGGATCGAGCTGTTCGTCAGGACGTTTGTCTTTCATGTCGTCAAAGACCTCGCGTTCGGCGCGGCCCGCCGTCGAGAAGCGCGCGTACCACGTGTTGCGCACGATGGTCAGTAACCACGCGCGGGCGTCGTCATTTCGTAAGGATGAGAAATGACGCAGGGCGCGCACGGCCGCGTCCTGCACCACGTCCTCAGCGTCCGCGTCACTCTTCGTCAGCCACCGCGCATAGTTGAACGCCGCGTCCAAGTGAGCCAAGACGACTTCCTCAAAGGGTCGGCGAGGCATCGTCTACAGCATAGGACCGGGACGGCCCCAAAATTATTCCCGGAATACGCCCGGAGACCACGCCCAGGCTCACACCATAAGCAAGGTGAGCCACCAGACTCGCCATCGCGCGCGGGAATAAATCCAACGTGCACCCAGTCTATGAGAGTGATTGACGGAGCCAACGTCAAGGAGGTCGCATGAGCATCTTCGATGACCACAAGGAAGTGGACCGGCGTGGGTTTCTGCACTGCATGGCATGGGTCGGGACCGCCGCCGTCTGGACGCTGAACGGTGGCGTTCTCAAGGGAACGCCGATTGAACACGTCGCGCACCGCGCAGCGGCAAAGGGCCGGATGCCACCTGGCCTGCGATTCGTGCAAATCAGCGACTCTCACATCGGGTTCGACAAGGCGGCGAATCCCGACGTGACAGCGACGCTGCGCGAGGCCATCGCCAAGATCAACGCCGCGAACGAACCGCCCGCGTTCCTGCTGCACACCGGCGACCTGACGCATCTCTCGAAGCCGGCCGAGTTCGACACCCTGCAGCAGGTTCTCACCGAGGTCAAAGCGCCCGTGTTCTACGTCCCCGGCGAGCACGATGTCCTCGAAGACGAGGGCAAGAGCTACCTCGAACGATTCGGCAAGAACACGAAAGGCGCAGGGTGGCACAGCTTCGATCACTCCGGTGTCCATTTCATTGGTCTGGTGAATGTTGTCAACCTCAAGGCCGGCGGGCTCGGCAGCCTCGGCGACGAGCAACTCGAGTGGCTCGAACGCGATGTCAAGCGCCTGAAGAGCAGCACGCCCATCGTCGTCTTCGCGCATATCCCGCTCTGGTCCATCTATCCCGAATGGGGCTGGGGGACCGACGACAGCGCCCGGGCGTTGTCGTCCCTGAAGCGATTTGGATCGGTCTCGGTGCTGAACGGGCATATCCACCAGGTCATGCAGAAGGTGGAAGGGAACGTCACGTTTCACACGGCGATGTCTACGGCGTTTCCGCAGCCCGCGCCGGGTACGGCGGCTTCACCGGGGCCGATGAAAGTGGAGGCCGAGCGACTGAAGAAGGTGCTGGGTATCGCGCAGGTCTCGTTCCAGGACGTGCGGCATTCCATTGCGGTCACCGACGTCGCTCTCGAAGAAACAGGCCAGGCGTTGGCCATTGGATGAACTGAGGTTGATGATGAAAAGACTGTCCTTTACAACTATGGCGCTCGTCTCGATCGCGGCGTTGGCGTTCTTGGCCAGGGCGTCCAGCGTTTCAGTGAGTGGTCAGCAGGCGGCGGCCACTCCCGACGTGAAGATCGACAACTTCAGCTTCGGCCCGCAGACGCTCACGGTAGCTGCCGGAACGACCGTGACCTGGACCAACCGCGATGATATTCCCCACACCGTCGTCAGCACGGAGGGCGCGTTCAAGTCGAAGGCCGTGGATACGGACGAGAGGTTCTCGTACACATTTGCCAAACCGGGAACCTACTCCTACTTCTGTTCGATCCACCCGAAGATGACTGCCAAGGTCGTGGTGCAGTGAGGCGATCGTGACGACGAATCCCTACGACATCAAGACGGTGCTGCTCGCCAAGCACGCCCAGCATGTCGTCCTGATTCATTTCCCGATTGCGCTGTTTCCCGCGGCCGTGGCGTTCGATCATCTCGCGCAGTGGATGAAGAACCGGGCGCTCGCGGCGGCGGCATATTTCAATCTGCTGGTCGCCGCGGCCTTTACGGTACCAGTCATTGCGACCGGTTTTGCTGCGTGGCAATGGGCGCTCGAAGGGCAAAAGCTCAAAGGGATTCTCTTGATGCACCTCGTTCAGGGTTCCGTATCAAGCGCCTTGATTTGGTTGGTCTTGTGGATCCACTGGCGCGCGTGGCGCGATCCAAAGAAGCCCTTGCCACATTACCGGTTGCCGATCGAAGCGCTCGCTGTGTTGCTCGTGGCATTGACGGGACATCTCGGCGGGTTTCTCAGCGGTGTCAATGGGCTCGGCTAAATGACGGCGTGCGAACTTCCTGAACGGTGCCGCGCCGGGTTCTTTGAACACTGAATAGATCCGAAGTTCGGCGGAAGTGGCGTTTTCCGCCGGAATCTGCACGTTTAGACCGTGCGGTGAACGGGATCACCTAGCAGCCTGTGGTGCAAGTCGGCCGAATCAACGCGGGAGGTCCTTGTACCAGAGCAGTTGGATCTCCTCTGGACACTCCGGATACGCCGCTCGATGGATCGCCTGCAGTTGGCATCCCTGCCGCTCATAGAATCGGCATGCCCGCAGGTTTGTATTCTGAGTTTCGATCTTGAGCTGTCGACAACCGTGCAGCTGCGCCCAAGCCTCGACCCTTTGGAACAGCGCTGAGCCAACGCCTTGGCGTCGAGCGTCTGGGTCGACTCGAATGTCCCAAAAGACTGCCAGGTCACGCCGCCCTTCCAACATCGTGAGCCCCGGTGTGTCGAATGCAACGGTCGCCCCGCCGACGATGCGGTTTGCGGACCGTGCCTCGAAGAACACCCACTTCGACAGATCGAAGCGATGTCCCCACTGCAACGGCCCTGCCCTGCCGTTTACGAGTCTCACCCGCAATCGCCCACTTCTGTGCCGCGACCCGCGCCTCTTTTGCCTCGACCTCGAACAGACCAAGACGGCAGTACTGAACAGCCTGACATCCGCCGGCGGTCAGCGAACCTACAACC
>JBKPRU010000298.1:0-11826 GCA_046734675.1 Acidobacteriota bacterium | reverse complement strand
CGTCTGCACGGCGTTCAACGCCGACTTCGACGGCGACCAGATGGCGGTGCACATCCCGCTCGCGCCGGAAGCGCAGATCGAGGCATCGGTGCTGATGATGTCCTCGAACAACATCCTGTCGCCGGCCAGCGGTCAGCCGATCGCGATTCCGTCGCAGGACGTCGTGCTCGGGTGCTACTACCTGACCAAGTCGAAGCCTGGCGCAAAGGGCGAGGGGCGCGCGTTCGGTTCACCGGACGATGTGATTCTGGCGCTCGAAGCGGGCGAGCTCGAGACACTGACGCCGATTCGTCTCCGCATCAGCGGCGAGCTGATCGACCTGACCGTCGCGCGCGACGACCAGGGCGTGCAGTACGCCGAGGTGCAGACGGTCGAGCACAAGGTGATCAACACGACGGTCGGCCGCGTCATCCTGAACACGGCGCTGCCGAAGCCGATGCCTTACGTGAACGGCCTTCTGAAGAAGAAGGGGTTGCAGCAGCTGGTGCAGTACTGCTACCTGCGCTTCGGCCTCGAGAAGACCGTCGAGATGCTCGACTCGCTGAAGAACCTCGGGTTCACCTATGCGACGCGGTCGGGCCTGTCGATCGGCATCGACGACCTGGTCATCCCCTCCGAGAAGGCGGCGCTCGTCGAGCGCGCGCGCGACGAGGTGATCAAGGTCGAAGGGCAGTATCTCGAAGGCGCGATCACCAACGGCGAGCGTTACAACAAGGTCATCGCCGTGTGGTCGGACGTCACCGAGAAGATCGCGGACGAGATGTTCTCCGAGATGGAGGAGCTCGATCACTCGGGGCGCAACTTCAACCCGGTCTACATCATGGCCGACTCGGGCGCCCGCGGCTCGAAGCAGCAGATCCGTCAGCTGGCGGGCATGCGCGGCCTGATGGCCAAGCCGTCGGGCGAGATCATCGAGACGCCGATCACGTCGAACTTCCGTGAAGGGCTGACCGTTCTGCAGTACTTCATCTCGACGCACGGCGCGCGCAAGGGCCTCGCCGATACGGCGCTCAAGACCGCCGACTCGGGCTACCTCACGCGCCGCCTGGTCGACGTCGCGCAGGACGTCATCATCCACGAGATCGATTGCGGGACGATGGACGGGATCGATGCTCGGGCGATCGTCGAGTCGGGCGAGATCATCGAGCCGCTGCGCGACCGCATCATCGGACGCGTGACGCTTGAGCGCATCGTCGATCCGTTCAGCGGCGAGGTGATCGTCGATTCGAACGAGGAGCTCGACGAGCAGAAGGCGACCGACATCCAGGAAGCGGGCATCGAGAAGGTCCGCATCCGCTCGGTGCTGACCTGCGCCAGCCGGCGCGGCGTCTGCGCGAAGTGCTACGGCCGCGACCTCGCGACCGGCAAGCTCGTCGAGCTCGGCCTCGCCGTCGGCGTCATCGCGGCGCAGTCGATTGGCGAGCCCGGCACGCAGCTGACGATGCGCACGTTCCACATCGGCGGCACGGCCTCGCGTGTCTCCGAGCAGTCGACGCTCGATGCGAAGCACGCCGGCACGGTCCGCTATCAGGGCCTGCAGGTCGTCGAGGCGAAGGGCACCGGCGAGAACGCCGGGCAGCTCGTCGTCATGAACCGCACCGGGTCGATCGTCATCCAGGACGCGAAGGGGCGCGATCGCGAGCGCTACCCGATCGTCTACGGCGCGCGGCTCAAGGTGCGCGACGGCCAGCAGGTCGAGCAGGGCACCGTGCTCGTCGAATGGGATCCCTACACGTTCTCGATCCTCACCGAGGATGCGGGCACGACGAAGTACAAGGACCTCATCTCGGACGTCACCTTCCACGAGGAAGTGGACGAGGTCACCGGCCTCTCGCGGAAGATCGTCGTGGACAGCCCCGACGAGAAGAAGCAGCCGATGATCGAGATCCGCGACGGGGCGGGCAAGGTCTCGCGCAAGTACCACATGCCGTCGCACGCCCACCTGATGGTGGAGGACGGCGACCAGGTCTTCGCGGGCCAGGTCCTCGCCAAGATCCCGCGCGAGACCACCAAGACGAAGGACATCACGGGCGGTCTGCCGCGCGTGGTCGAGCTCTTCGAGGCGCGCAAGCCGCGCGAGACCGCCGTCATCTCGGAGATCGACGGCGTCGTCCGGCACGGCGGCGTGGTCAAGGGTCAGCGCAAGATCATCATCGTCCCGGAAGAGGGGGGCGGCGAGCCGCGTGAGTACTCGCTGCCGCGCGGCGTGCACGTGAACGTGCAGGAAGGCGATCGCGTCCGCGCCGGCGAGCCGCTGATGGACGGCCCGAGCAACCCGCACGACATCCTGTCGGTGCTCGGCGAGAAGGCGCTGCACGCGTATCTCGTCAACGAGATCCAGGAGGTCTACCGGCTGCAGGGCGTCAACATCAACGACAAGCACATCGAGGTCATCGTCCGCCAGATGATGCGGTGGGTGAAGATCGAGGATGTTGGCGACACCGAGTTCCTGATCGAGGAGCAGGTGGACCGCTTCCGGTTCATGGAAGAGAACGAGCGCGTGATTGCCAACGGCGGCCGCCCGGCGCAGGGCCGGCCGCTGCTGCTCGGCATCACGAAGGCATCGCTCTCGACCGACTCGTTCATCTCGGCGGCCTCCTTCCAGGAGACGACGCGCGTGCTCACCGAGGCGTCGATCTCGGGCAAGGTGGATCACCTCCGCGGCCTGAAGGAGAACGTCACGATGGGCCGGCTGATCCCGGCCGGCACGGGCTTCGAGTACTACCGCAACGTGCGGATCCCGGCGGACGAACCACCGCCGCCGCCGCCGCCGTCGCCGGAGGAGCTCGAGCTGGAACGCGAGATGGAGTACTTCGTGGAGCCTGAAGAGGCGTTCACGCGGGACGAAGTCGAGTAATCGACGTAGCTTCCGCCTTCAGGCGGAAGATCACACGTAGGGCGGGTCTTCAGACCCGCCGTCGAGGGCGGTGATGCTGCGACATCACCGCCCTTTTTTTTGGAGAAGGGTTGGCTCGGTATTGAATATACTGGCGCGCCAAAGTCGCCAGGGTAGGCGTCTTGGTGGTCGCAACTGAGGTGTCACCGTGAAATCCTCGGATCTTGTTGCCGTGTCGACATTCCGATCCACTGCGGACGCGCAGATCGCGAAGGGAGTGCTGGACGAAGCTGGAATCGATTCGTTGATTCGGTCGGACGATGTGGGCGGCATGTATCCGGGGATCGGCGGCGCCGAATTGCTGGTCAGATCGGAGGATGTCGAGAAAGCGAGCCACGTCCTTCAACCGCCGCGACATTCCGATGACCGCTGATGACACCTTGATCTCGCCGCGATTCCCGCGCTCGTCGACGTATCACCCGGAGTGGATCGTCGCCGGCGCCAGCGGCGGCGCCAACGTGCTGTGGCTCACGGAATGGCTCGCGGAGGCGCTCGACCTCGCTGGCGGCATGCGGGTGCTCGATCTCGGGTGCGGCCGCGCGTTGTCTTCGATCTTCCTGCGGCGCGAGTTCGGGGTTCAGGTGTGGGCAACCGACCTGTGGTTCAGCGCCGCGGAGAATTTCCAGCGCGCCCGCGACGCAGGGGTCGAGGACGGCGTCTTTGCGATCCATGCCGATGCGCGGTCGTTGCCGTTTGCGACCGGGTTCTTCGACGCAGTCGTCTCGATTGATTCATTCCCGTACTACGGCACGGACGATTTGTATCTGAATTACCTTTCGCGGTTTCTGAAGCCCGATGGAGTTATCGGGATCGCGGGAGCGGGTCTGACGCGCGAGATCGACGGAGCCATTCCAGGCCATCTCGAGAGCTGGTGGGAACCGAGCATGTGCTGCCTGCACTCGGCGGCGTGGTGGCGGCGGCACTGGGAGCGGACCGGCATTCTCGACGTCGAGGTGGCCGACACGCTCGCCGACGGATGGCGATTCTGGAAGACATGGCAAACCATCGTCTCGCCCGGCAACGCGCCCGAGATTAGCGCGCTCGACGCAGACCAGGGCCGCTATCTCGCCTACGTCCGCGCTGTCGGCCGGCGGCGGCGGGGAGCGCGGCTCGACGAGCCGATCGCCTCCGTCGCGACCGAATACGAGAAAAAGCCGTTGCTGCGGGCGGATCACACGGCCGCGGCGACCCGCGCGCACCCGCGCGGTCCGATGCATCATCTGATACGCGGTGACGTAGTTGAGGACGAGTGCGACCGTCTCGGCGGGGATCCAGTCCGGGCGGGACCGCAACGCACTCCCCCGCCGGCAGGCAGACATCCTCCGCGTACGCACCGCAGATCGGCATCGCCGCGACCGTCTCGCCGAGTGTGATTCCGGAGACGCCGGTGCCGATTCGATCCACGACGCCGACCAGATCCCATCCAGGCGTGAACGGCACCGGCGGCGTTTCGGGATGAATGCCCTCGCGCGCCATCACATCTGGCAACGACACGCCCGCCGCGAGCACTCGTACGCGCACTTCGCCCGCCTTCGGTTCCGGGCACTCCTCCTCGATCGCTTGAAGCGCATCTGGGCCGCCGTAGTGACTGGCGACGATGCGTGTTTGTTTCACGGCTCTCTCCCTTCGCGTAACGGGTTGCGGACCGTGCTCGGACGACGGGAGCGGGGAAGAGCACCAGCATACGCTGCCGCACGCGACTTTTCACGTTCGCGATCGGCCGGCGCCCTGCGAGAGCGCCGCTCATTTCGTTTTGGTCCGTATGTCCACTGGTCGCATAATCGGCGACGCGAGACTCCCGTGGGAAGGAAGTGACAGGATGTCAATCCGTACCGACAGTTACGTGAATGCGACACGAGGTCGGTGACGTCACCGGTGGACGTCTCCAACACGCATGCCGTCGCCGCCGCGCGAACGAGGGTCGAGTCGATCGACATCGTCCGCGGCGCGGTGATGGTTCTGATGGCCCTGGATCACACGCGCGATTTCTTCGGGATTCCCGGCCAGAACCCGACCGACCTCGCAAGCGCCTCCGCCGCGCTCTTTCTGACGCGATGGGTGACCCATTTCTGCGCTCCCGTGTTCTTCATGCTGATGGGCACGGGCGCCTTTCTCGCAGGCCAGCGCCGCAGCCGCGGCGAGCTGGCGCGCTTTCTCCTCACGCGCGGCGCCTGGCTCGTGTTCCTCGACCTCGTCGTCCTCCGCTGCTTCTCCTACCAGTTCAACTTCGATTACCGCGTGACGATGCTGCTCGTCCTGTGGGCGCTGGGCTGGGCGCTGATCGCGCTCGCCGCGGCGGTGTGGCTGCCGACCGCGGCGATCGCGACCATCGGCATCGTGATGGTGGCCGGCCACAACCTGCTGGACGGGGTCAGCTCGGCGCATCCGCTCTGGCGCGTTCTCCACGCCCCCGGCGTCGTGTTCGCGGCATCGGGGCACGTGGTGTTCGCCGCGTATACGCTCATCCCCTGGATAGGGGTGACGGCGCTCGGCTACGCGCTGGGCGCGATCTACATGTGGCCGGCGGCGCGCCGCCGGACGTTTCTACTGCGGACCGGCGCCGCCGTGACAGCGGCATTTCTCGTCGTGCGCGCCCTCAACGTGTACGGCGATCCATCGCCGTGGGCACGGCAGGCGACTCCGCTCTTCACGGCGCTGTCCTTCCTCAATACGACCAAGTATCCGCCGTCGCTCGCGTTCCTCCTGATGACGCTGGGGCCGGCGCTGTTGGCGCTGGCCTTCGTCGAACATGCGCCTGCGCCGAGATTCGGAGTGCTGCCGGTATTCGGTCGTGTGCCGCTCTTCTACTACATGGTCCACTTCACGGTGCTGCACGCCTTCGCGACGATCGTGTGCCTGCTGCGCTACGGCGCCGCGCACTGGATGTTCGAGTCGCCGGACCTCGCGCACTATCCCTTCTCGCCTCCGCCGGGATGGGGCTTCAGCCTTCCGATCGTCTATCTGGCGTGGGCAGCTGTCGTCATCACCGTGTACCCGCTGTGCCGATGGTTCGCCGGCGTCAAGGCACGGCGACGCAGCGCGTGGCTCAGTTATCTCTAACAACAAGACTCGGCGCCACATGGTGACCGCCCGCGAATTCTGGATCGAGAGCGAAGGCGCCCGTTTGTACGGTGTCGAGGAGGGGAGCGGTCCGGCGATCGCCATGCTGCATGGCGGCATGGCGGACCACCGGGTCGTTCGGCCCTTCGTCGGATCGCTTGCCGGACACTACCGAGTTGTCACGCCCGATCTGCGCGGCAGCGGCAGATCGTGGTCCGGCGCGCCGTTGACGTTCGATCGCCTGGCCGACGATGTGGCGCTCGTCCTGGATCATGTTGGCGCCGAGCGTGCCGTCGTTGGCGGAGCGTCCGGCGGGTCCGGCGTCGCGCTGCGCTTCGCACTCCGGTACCCGCATCGGACGTTGGGCCTTGTCATCGTCCGGCCGGTTTACGCCGGCGAGACACGAGGCTACACGAAGCAGCAGGACTCGGCGTTCACCGCGATGAATGCGCTCGCGAGCCGCGCGCTCGACGAGGGTGTGCAGGTGCTGCGGCCTCTGTATGCCAACCTGCCCGAGGCCATCCGCGAGCGCGCGCTCGCCATGCTGGAGAGCTTCGACGCCGCCAGCATCGTCGCGACGAGTCACTTCATCGCCTCCGGCGCACAGCCGTTTGTGTCGGAAGGAGACCTGGCCTCGCTCGCGATGCCGACGCTGCTCGTGCGCGGCGACGATGCGCTGCATCCGGCGGAAGTTTCGGATCTCTATGCGGCCAGCATCCCCGACTGCACGGTGCTGCCAGCCTCGACGGCCAATATCGCGGACGCCATTCGCGCCTTCCTCGCGCAGTGAACGCGCTCGGCTCGTCCCCGGGGCACCCGTGCGCTACCGCTTCTCGCCGCCCTTCAGCTTCGCAATCTTCTGCTCGGCGCTGGTCCGAATCGCGGCCTTGAAGGCGTCCGGCGCGGGATCGGCGCCGAGCAGGTCGAGTGCTTTCTGCGACGCCTTCAGCGCTAAATCGTTCTGACCGTCGGCAAGATACGCGTCGCCGAGACTGTCGAAGGTGTTGGCTGACGAGGGATACGCTTCGGTGTTCACCGTGAACAGCTCGATGGCCTCCTTGGCCCGGCCAGCCTGCAGGTGCTGGTAGCCGAGCAGGTTGAGTGCGGCTTCAGGAACCAGCTTCACCTGCGGATCGCGGGCGTGCGCGTCGCGGAACATCTTGACGGCCGCGGGGACGCTCTCGGGATTCTGCGCGCTGCGCCAGAACTCGCGCATCGGCGTGCTCTTGGGCGTGACCGCGACTTTAGGATCCGCGACCTCTTTGACGAGCGTGTCGCGGTACCATCCGACGATCTGCTTCGGCAGCTCGGGATGCGGCCCGAAGATCTCGGTTCCGTGTTTGCCGTCTTTGAACCCGGCGAACGTGTTGCGCGGATTGCCGGAGATCGCCAAAAACCACTGCATCAACGCGGGCACGTTGGGATCGTACTGATCATCGTCGGCGGCAGCGGCGAAGATGGGCAGCCACGACGTCCGCTCGAGGAAGGTCACGCCGGCCGGGTCGAGGCCGCCCGCCAGCAGCACCAGCGACCGCACCTCCGGATGCCGCTCCGCAAACCGCACGGCGTGATTCACGCCGCAGCTGCCGCCGGCCACGCCGATGCGCGCCTTGTCGACGCCTGATTGTTTCAAAAGAAACGCATACGCGGCGTCGATGTCGCCGGGCCACTTGTCCGTGACGATCTTCTGCGCCTCCGGCGGCGGCAGCGCATCGAAGCGATCCCCGCCGCTCTCGCCGAAGCCGCGATAATCCATCGTCAACGTGTGGATGCCGGCCGCCGCGAGCTGCGGCGCCAGCGGCGCCCATGACGCTCGCGTGGTGTTGCACATGTGCAGCAGCATCACGGCCGGCCCCGGCGTCGCGGCCGCGTAGTAGGTGGCCTGCAGCCGCGTGCCGTCGGGCGACGTCAACGCCACGTCGCGTGACGACGGCGGAGTCTGAGCGATGACTCCGGCCAGCGACAGCGAGAACATGAACAGGTGAAGACCAGCCATGAGCAGCTCCTCGGAAAGCGCTCATTTCACGCCATCACGGACGCATTTGCAACCGCCGTTCGGGCGGTGCGATGATGCCCGCCTCGATCATGCGCATACTGATGCAGGATCTCCGCTACGCCGTTCGCACCCTGCGACGGAGCGCCGGCCTCACGACCGTCATCGTGGCTTCGCTGGCGATCGGCATCGGCGCCAACACCGCGATCTTCAGCGTGGTCAACGCGCTGCTGCTCAAGCCATTGCCGTATCCGGACCCGGAGCGTCTAGCCGTGCTGTGGCTCCGCTTCCCGGGCATCAATATCCCGCAGGATTGGCCGTCGCCGGGCCAGTACGTCGACATCCAGAACGAGAATCGATCGTTCGACGGGATGTCGATCTCGCGCGGCCGCGTCGGAACGCTGATGGGACTTGCCGAAGCGCAGCGCGTCGAAGCGCTCGAGACCTCGTCCAGCCTGTTCCCGCTGCTCGGCGCGCGCGCGCTCTACGGCCGCCTGCTGCGAACGGAGGAAGACAGTCCCGGCCAGCCGCCGGTGGTGCTTCTGAGTCATGGATTCTGGAAGCGCGCCTTCGGCGGCGATCGATCCGTCGTCGGCAAGACGATCACGCTGAACGGCCTCGCGTCCGGCGGCGGCGACGTGAAGAACCAGTACGAAGTCGTCGGCGTGCTCGGACCCGAGTTCCTGCTGAACGAAGAGATCATGCCGACGGTCGCCAGCATCAAGCAGATGGACCTGTTTCTGCCGCTGCCGCTCGGCGCGGATGCGGTGAAGCGGCGCGGCGACGAGAACTTCAACGTGATGGCGCGCCTGAAGCAGGACGTGACCATGGCGCAGGCGCACGCGGACATGGCGGCGATCGCCGCGCGCATCCGTGAGAAGGACAAGCGCGACCGCACCTTTACGATCCCGCTGCTGGCCGGGCGGTTCTTTACCGACACAGATCTGCCGAGCACGGCGGAGCAGGTGGCCATCGTCGACGACAAGTTTGCGCAGCGTTTCTGGCCCGCCGGCGATGCCGTCGGGAAGCACGTCTGGTTCGATCCCAAGCGCAAGTTCCGCATCGTCGGCGTCGTCGGCACGGTGAAGCAGTACGGACTCGACGTGGACGGACGCGTCGTGGTCTACCGGCCGTTCTTGTTGGGAAGCTATTACGTCGCGCGGGCCTCGTCCGATCCCGCCACGGTGGCGCGCGACATGGTCCGCAAGATTCACGAATTCGATCCGACGATCACCGTCGTCGACATCCAGACGATGACGAGCCGGATGTCGGCGTCGCTGGCGCGTCAGCGCTTCTCCACGGTCATGCTCGGCGCGTTTGCCGGGTTCGCGTTACTGCTGGCCATCGTCGGCGTCTACGGCGTCATGTCGCACCTGGTCTCTCAAGGAGCCCACGACATCGGCGTGCGGATGGCGCTCGGCGCGGAGCGGCGCGGCATCCTGCTGATGGTCCTGCGCCAGGGTTTCGCGCTCACGCTGACGGGCAGCATCCTGGGTCTCCTCGGCGCGGCGGCGCTGACGCGTGTGATGGCCAGCCTGCTGTTTGGCGTGGGCGCCAGGGATCTCGTCACCTTCTCCACAGTGCCGTTGCTGCTCGTCGCGACGGCGATGTTCGCCAGCTATATCCCGGCGCTGCGCGCCACGCGCGTCGATCCGGTCGTCGCGCTGCGCGACGAGTGAAGCCGGGTCTTTGTTGGCAAGAGGGTGGCAGATGCGAGGCGTTCTCAGTTTTCTGGTACTGCTCGCAACGACGACAGCGAACCTTGGCTCCTCGTCCTTCGATGTGCGCCGTGGCGCCGTGCCTCAGAAACCGCACTTCCACGTGCGCGACGGCGGCGGGCTTTCCGAGAGTTCCATAGCGTTTGCGTCGAAGCGCGACGGCAACTGGGAGATCTACGCCTTGGATTCCGCGGGCCGCAGCACCAGGCTGACCCGCCGTGAGGCGGTCGAGGACCGCTTCCCGATGTGGTCGCCGGATCGAACGAAGATCGCATTCGCGTCCACGACGGGCCGCAGCGGCGACGGCTGGGACCTGTGGGTGATCGACGCCGACGGCGGCAACGCGCGACGCTTGCATTCGGGCATCGTGGCGAAGTCATCGCGCGGCTGGTCCCGCGACGGCAAGCAGATCGTCTTCACCGCGATCGCGGACGGGAATGTCGACATTGCCCTCGTTGATGTCGTGTCCGGCCGGACGAGGCGATTGACCACGGGGCCCGATGAAGAGCGCGATCCATGCTGGTCGCCAGATGGGCAGCACATCGCGTTCGCGTCGACGCGCGACGGCAACTCCGACATGTACGTGATGAAGGCCGATGGATCCGACATGCGCCGGCTGACGAACGATCCGGCATTCGATGGCACGCCTGCCTGGTCGCCTGACGGGGCGCGGATCGCGTTCATCTCGAAGCGCGACGCCGCGTCCGACGTGTATACGATCCAGCCGAACGGGCAGGGACTCGAACGGCTGACAGTGAATGCGAGCGTGACGAAGGATTCGTCCCGATGGTCGCCGGATAGCTCGCTGCTTGCCTTTCAGATGGCGCGCGGCGAGAACTACGACATCGGCGTGGTCCGCGTGCGCGACCGCCGACGGATCGATCTTGCGAACTCGCCGGCCTACGACGGCATGTTCACTTGGTCGCCCGACGGCGGGCATCTCGCCTTCGTGTCGAGCCGCGACGGCTACGATGCGCTCTACCGTGTCGATGCGGATGGACGCGACGTAACACGGTTGACGGATACGCCGACGCTCAATCCCTCGTGGGCGCGCTATCCGAAAGGTGAGTCGCTATCCAAATGACGAGCCGCGACTAGCCCAAAGGCGACGTCGCTTCGGGGACTCCGTCGCGGCCGTGCAAGAGTAGCCCTGTGTGTGTGGGCCGGGAATAGAACCTGCAACGGGGCGCGGCAATCTTGGACCCAATGAGCGGTTCTTCCCTCGATCCGCGGCTCGTCGCTGTCACCGGCATCATGTCCGGCGAGATCTTCGCGCTGGCTGGCGACGAGGTTTCGTTTGGGCGCGACGCGTCCAATGAAATCTGTTTTCCGGACAACGCCCTCTCGCGCAAGCACTGTCAGTTCTTTTCCGAAGACGGTCAGTGGAGCGTTCGCGATCTGCAGAGCTCGAACGGCACGTACGTCAACGGGATTCCGGTCACGACACAGCCACTTCACCATGGTGATCGTCTGACGGTCGGCGGATCGGTGCTGCTGTTCGTCGCGAACGGACCAGCGGCAGTAACCTCTGCGGCCGAGCTCGTCGACGCGGATGAGGTCGTCGCGACCAGTCGTCTCTCGATCGACGACACGCCGTACCTGCAAGCGCCGCCGATGCGCGGAGGCACGCGCGTCGAGCATGGGCTTCGCGCGCTCTTGACGATCAGCACTGCCATCCATGCGCTGCGCAGCGAGGACGAGTTGCTGCGTGAGCTGCTGACACTGCTGCGCGAATTCGTCCCCGCTGCGAAAGTGGCGATCCTGCTGACCCGACCCGATGGCGAGCTCCAGGTAGTCCAGGCGACGGCGCGCGCCGGCGAGTCAATCGAAATCAGCAAACCGGTCGTCCAACGAGTTCTGGCGGGGCGCGAAGGGATCCTGACCCGGGACGTCACGATCTCACGCACGTTCCGCACCGATGCGGTCTCGCTCACTGGCGTGCGGTCGCTGCTCTGTGTGCCGATCGCGGTGCGTCAGACCGTTCTCGGCGCGTTCTACTTCGTCGCGTCCGAGCGCGCCGTGTTCGACGATGAGCACCTCCAGCTCGTGACCGCCGTGGCGCGGATTGCCGTCGTGGCCATCGAGAATGTCCGCCACGTGGCTGCTCTCGAGCGCGAGGCCGAACGCCTCCAGGCCGATTGGCAGCTGGATCACAACCT
>JBKPRU010000297.1:0-19460 GCA_046734675.1 Acidobacteriota bacterium | reverse complement strand
GCCTGGGACGACCTCGTCGATCACCCCGAGCGGCACCGGCACCTGATCTTCGATTGCGGCGCGATTGGCGACGGCGGCCACGGCCACTACGACCTGCTCAGCATCGACGTGTGGGCGGGGCGTGCGCTGATCGTCGATCCGGGCCGCTACACCTACGCGGAGCTCGAGCCGAACTGGCGACACTGGTTCAAGGGCACGGCCGCGCACAACACTGTCACGGTCGACGGCCTCGATCAGACGACGTACTTCTGTGGCAAGCCGAAGGGAAACGTCGCAAGCGGGCAACTGATCACCCGCATCAGCGCGCCGGGCATCCAGGTGCTCGGCGGCACGGCCACGACGCCGCGCTACGACGCCCGTCACACCCGTCACGTGTTCTTCCTCGCGCAGGAGTACTGGATCGTCATCGATCGCCTCGAGGCGGCGTCGCTGCACACCTACGATCTCCGCTATCACCTTGCCACCGACGCGTGGCGGCGGGTCGAGGTCCACAACTCGCGCGTGACCGCCCCGGGGCTCGCGATGGCGATCGTCGGGCCGGGCACGATTGCGGTCGAGGACGGCTGGGTGTCGCCGCATTACGGCGTGAAACAGGTCGCGCCGGTGCTCTCGATGCAGTCGCCGCCGCAGCGCCACGCGCTGTTCGTGACCGCCATCCTGCCGCGCCCTGACGGGCCGGCACCGTTCGAGATGCGCATCGATGCGAAGCTGGATGAATCGGTGGTCGCGACCATCGCGGGCGTCGGGCGCGACCACGCGTACAGCGATCGGCTGGTGTGGCGACCGGGTGGATCGCCGTTCGCGCTGGCCGACGTCGATGGCGTCGCCGACCTGGCCTGGTATCGCGGCCGTGACGGGCAGGAGCCGTCGGAGTTCTGCGCCGCGCGCGTCCGCGACGACGTCGACGGCAACCCCGTGGCGCCGTGGCTCCTGTCGCGGGCCGGCGACGTGCTGTGGGGATCATACGGAGGAAGTACCGAATGACGGCGTCGCTGCTCGCGTTGGATCCCGCCGTTCCGCACCGCGATCGTCTGCTCGACGCGGACGCGATGCACGAGTCGTTGTCGCTGGTCGGCGGCGACGCAGCGTGGCGCGTCGCCAAGGTGAAATATCACCCAGGCCGAGATCTTCGCGTCCTCTATCGCGCCGGCGCCGCCGTGGAGCACCGGCTGATCGTCGCGCGCACGGTGCCGCACTCCGGGCAGACGCGGTTCCATGGCTTCCCGCGCGATCGCCGGCTTTCGCGGCTCGCCGACCTGATGGCTCCAGCCGCGGAGCTGCGGCCGCTCGTCGACAGCGCGTGGACCGCGAGCCGCCTCGCGGGATACGCGCCGGAGAAGAGCGCCGTCGTGGCGTGCCTGAACGGCAACCCGCAGCGTCCCCTCGCATACGCAAAGCTGTTTGCGTATCCACACGAAGCGCGGGTGGCATTTGCAATGGCGACCGCGATTGCCAGCGGCCTCTCCAGAAGTGCGGCTGTCTGCCGGGTTCCGCGGCCGCTGCGCTTCGCTGCCGCAGAGAACCTGCTCTTCCTCGAAGCCGCGCATGGCCGCCGTCTGACCGACCTCGGAGACGACGAGCTGATCGCGGCC
This sequence comes from Acidobacteriota bacterium, assembly GCA_046734675.1. Classification (GTDB taxonomy): domain Bacteria; phylum Acidobacteriota; class Vicinamibacteria; order Vicinamibacterales; family 2-12-FULL-66-21; genus QHWT01. The sequence continues at coordinate 17,868 of JBKPRU010000297.1, read as the reverse complement.
GCCCGCTTGCTCGGCGCCGCGCTCGGCGAGCTGCACGACAGCCCGATCGATCTCCCGATCTCCAGCGACGGCCGCACCGGCGACGATCATCTCGAACACGCCGCGGCCGTGATCGCGGTGGCGCGGCCGGAGCTCGCACTCACGGCGACGGCGCTCGCGCGGCGTTTGATCGCGAGCCGTCGCCCCTCGTCGTCGATGGTGCCGCTCCACGGCGATGTGCACCTGAAGAATGTCCTGATCGATGGCGCATGCGTGTCGCTGATCGACTTCGATCAGGCGCATGCCGGTCCCGCCGCGGCGGACGTCGGAAGTTTCCTCGCGGCGCTCCGCGCCGATGCATTGGTCGGGGCGTCGACGCAGGGACGCGCCGCGGCGGTGGCGACGATGTTTCTGCGCGGCTACGCGGACGTTCGGCCGTTACCGCCCGCATCGGAGCTGCGCTGGCATACCGCGGCGGCGCTCCTCGCCGAGCGCGCGCAGCGTGGCATCACGCGCCTGCGCCCGGACGTCCTCGCCGGGCTCTCGACGCTGCTCGACGAAGCCTCTCGACATCTCCGGAGAAGTGCCGCATGAAGAGACGCCCGTCACTGCTGCTCTACTGCCAGCATTCGCTCGGGATGGGGCACTTGATGCGCTCGCTGGCGCTGACGCGCGCGCTCGCCGAGCAGTTCCAGGTGACCTTCGTCAGCGGCGGCCGTCTGCCGCCGACCGTTCGCCTCGATCCCGAGGTACGCGTCGTCGCGCTGCCGCCCGTCGGCCTTGACGTGTCAGGCGCACTGGTCAGCCAGGATCGCCGCCGCTCGCTCGAACGCGCGCTTGCCGAGCGGCGCCGCATTCTGTTCGATACGTGGCGGGCCGTCGCACCGCAGGTGGTGCTGGTCGAGCTCTTTCCCTTCGGCCGCCGCAAGTTCCGCGCGGAGCTCGAGCCAATGCTCGAGGACGCGCGCGCCGGCCGCGCAGGACGCCGGCCGATCGTCGCGTGCAGCGTGCGCGACATCCTGGTCGGACGCGAGGCGCAGCGCGAGCACGATCGCCGCGCCGCCGATCTCCTCGCGCGCTACTTCGACGCCGTTCTCGTGCACAGCGATCCGGCGTTCGCACGCCTCGAAGAATCGCTCTCATCAGACGTCGAGATTCCGGTGCCGCTCTTCTACACCGGGTTCGTGCACGAGACGCGGCGGCGCCGCGCCTCAGCCGCGGGCCGCGGCCGCATCATCGCGTCCGCGGGCGGCGGCATGGTCGGCGAGCAGCTCCTGCGAGTGGTACTCGAAGCGCACGGACGTCCGGACGCCGCGTCATGCCCGCCGCTGACCATCATCGGCGGCCCATTTCTGCCGGAGCCCGCGTGGAAAACGCTGCAGCAGGCGGCGAAGCATCAACCGCGCGTGGAACTGCGGCGCGCCGTGCCCGACCTGCCGGCGATGCTGGCCGGAGCGGCCGGATCGGTCAGCCAGTGCGGCTACAACACCGCGATGGATTTGATCGCGACCGGGGTGCCGGCACTCGTGATCCCGTACCTCACCGCGAGCGAAGACGAACAGATCAAGCGTGCGCAGCGGTTGGCCTCACTGGGCGCGCTGCGCCTGCTCAATCCGGCTGACGCGACGCCGGCGCGCGTCGCACGCGAGCTCGTCGCGCTGCAAACGTTTCGGCCACGCCCCGCGTGCCTCGATCTCGGCGGCGCTTCGCGAAGCGCGCGCATGCTGGCCGACTTCTGCGCCTACGGCATGGCGCCGGCATCCGATCACGGCATCAAGGCGGGTGTGGCGTGAGCGCGTGGCTGCACACGGTCGCGCAGGCCCTCGATCGACGCGCCGCGACGCTCGAGGTGTTCTTCCGCGACGATGATGCCGGGTGGTCGGACGAGCGGCTGTTCGCGTTGCTGACCCTCTTCGAGCGCCATGAGCTGCCGTTGGATCTGGCGGTGATCCCCGAAGCAATCGGGCCCGACACGGCCGCACGGCTCGCGCACCGCGCCCACCTGTCCGACCTCCTGGGCCTCCATCAGCACGGCTTCACACACACCAACCACGAACCCCAGGGCCGCGCGTGCGAGTTCGGGCCGTCGCGGTCCGAAGCCGCGCAGCGCGCGGACATCGCGAGCGGACGCGAACGGCTGCTGATGCTCTTCGGTTCCGAGTTCGAGCCAATCTTCACACCGCCGTGGAATCGCTGCACGAGTGCAACGGGCGCGTGTCTCGTCGAGGCTGGGATCCCGGTGCTGTCACGCGACGCCAGCGCGGCGCCGCTGGGCGTGCCTGGCCTTGTCGAATGTCCAATCGCCTCGGACTGGCTGAAGAAACGACATCGCGTCCCGCTCACGCGAGACGAATGGGCGTCGTCGTTTGCGGATCTGATCGGCAGCGCGACCGCTCCCGTAGGTGTGATGCTCCACCACGCCGTCATGGACGATGACAATCGGCAGGCGCTCGGCGAGCTCCTTCGTCTGCTGCGAACGCATGGACGGGTGCGCGCGATGAGAATGTGGCAAGTCGTCGCACGCCGGCTGGTTATGGAATCCGAACGGAAGCCGTCATGAAGACAAAGCTTGCGTTGTTACTGATGCTCGCCGCGGCGAATTCCGCGTTCGCGCAGGCTCCCCCGTCCCCGGGCACGGCGCAGCGGACCCCGGACTCCGCCGCCGCATCGTCAGAGACGCAGGCTGAGGGCAAGGGGCGCTGGATCGCGCAGCTGTCGATGCTGAACGTGTTCGACGGCAACATCAATCACGATCCGACGCCGATTCGTTCGTACGGTGTCGTGCCGGGCGCGTCGTTTGGCTACGAAAGTTCAAACGAGCCCCGCGTCGTGATCGGATATGACATCGCCGCCAACAGCTACACGGGCACCAACGAGTGGGACCGCATCAGTCAGGGGCTTCAGGCGACCGTCAACGGACGGCTTGGATCGCGGTGGCGGTTCGAAGGCAGCGGACAGGCGACGTGGAAAGGGTCGTCGGAAGACCGCGAGCTGTCGAACGAATACGGCGTGTCGGGACGCGCTGCGTACCGTCTCTTCAGCGGCACGCGTCTCATCGCGATCGGCGTGCTCCGCTACAAGGATTACCCCGACGATCCCGGCACGAGCGGCTACGCGCCGTACCTCGGCGCGAAGTTCGATCAGCGCCTGCCGAACCGCCGTCGCCTGTCGTTCGGCTACAAGTACGAGGAGCGCCGCTCGCAGGAAGTGCGCAATCAGTACTGGCGCAACGGCTACAGCCTCGAGTTCTCGACGCCCTTCATCACCCGCCAGGGACGCCTGACGCTCGCCGGCGTCATGAAGTCGCAGTACTACCGCCGGCTCATCAAGGTGGGCACCGCGCGCGAACAGCGGCACGATATGCGCTCGGGGTTCGAGGCCACCTATGAATATCCTCTGTCCCCCCACGTCCTCGCGGCCTGGCAGGCCGGGTTCGAACGCCGCGACTCGAACGACGCCGAAAAGCGCTTCTTCGCGCCAGCATTCGGCATGAACGTCGGGTATCGATGGGAATGACACGAGTCCCGCATCGGGACTCGCGTCTCCGGCGTTGACCCTTTTGCATCCGCTCTGCTAGACTGATCGTTCCGGCAAGGCCTGTGTTTTCAAGACATAGGCGCGTAGCTCAGTGGTTAGAGCGCCTGCTTGACACGCAGGAGGTCAGTGGTTCGACTCCACCCGCGCCTACCATTCGACTCGCCAGTGGCTCGCCCCTGGCGAGTCACAGGGCTCGCTCATGGCAGGCCCTGCGGCTCGTCGCCGAGCCACTCGGGGAGAATGTCCTGAGGAGCCGGATTGTTTCACGGCGACTCGACGGACAGCGCAATCAGCCGCATGAGTGAAATCTCGGTCACGCTTCCTGACGGCTCAATGCGCCAGGTACCCGCCGGCAGCACGCCTGCCGACGTTGCGGCCGGGATCTCTCCGCGCCTGGCCAAGGCCGCGCTCGCGGCCACGGTTGATGGACGCCTGGTCGACCTCAACTGGCCGCTGACGAAAAGCGCGACCGTCACGATCGTCACGCAGGACAGCCCGGAAGCGCTCGCGCTCTATCGTCACAGCACGGCGCACCTGCTCGCGGCGGCGGTGACGAACCTGTTTCCCGGCGTCCAGTGCGGCATCGGACCCGCAACCGACGAAGGGTTCTTCTACGACTTCGTCGTTCCACGGCCGTTCGTGCCGGAGGATCTCGAGGCGATCGAAAAGAAGATGAAGGAGTTGGCGGCGGCCGACCTGCCCTACGAGCGGCAGATGTGGCCCCGTGAAGAGGCGCTCCGATTCTTCAAGGAGCGCGGCGAGCCGTTGAAGGTGCAGCTGATCGAGGAGAAAACAGCCGGCGAGTCGGACGTCTCCTGCTACACGATCAAGGACCGCGACACGTTCGTCGACTTCTGCGTCGGCCCGCACGTCCCTTCGTCGGGACGGCTGAAGGCGTTCAAGCTCCTGAATACGTCGAACGCGTATTGGAAGGGTGACGCGAAGAACCAGCCAATGCAGCGCGTGTACGGCACGGCGTTCTTCAGCGACAAGGAACTGCAGGCGCACCTGCAGCGCATCGAGGAAGCAAAGAAGCGCGACCATCGGAAGCTCGGTCGTGAGCTCGGGCTGTTCATCTTCCATCCGTGGGCGCCTGGGTCGGCGTTCTGGCTCGGCAAAGGAACGACGCTGTACAACACGCTCGCGAATTACATGCGCGGCGTGCTGTTCCCGGCCGGCTACCAGGAAGTGAAGGCGCCGATCATCTTCAACAAGGCGCTGTGGGAGACGTCGGGGCACTGGGAGCATTACCGCGAGAACATGTTCCTCGTGAAGTCGTCCGACGACGAGGAAATGGGCCTCAAGGCGATGAACTGCCCGGGCCATTTCCTGATCTTTGCGAGTGAAGTGCGCAGCTATCGCGATCTCCCGCTGCGCTTGCACGAGCAGACGCCGCTCCACCGCAACGAAGCGTCAGGCGTGCTGTCCGGCCTCACGCGCGTGCGCCAGTTCTCGCAAGACGATGCGCACTGCTTCGTGATGGAATCGCAGATTGCCGAAGAAGTGGAACGGCTGCTGCGACTCGTGCAGCGCGTCTACGGCGATTTCGGCTTGCAGTATTCGGTGAAGCTGTCGACGCGCCCCGAGAAATTCCTTGGGACGGTCGAAACCTGGGACCACGCGGAAGCGTCGCTGAAACAGGCGCTCGAAGCGGCGCGGCAGCCCTACACGATCAACGCCGGCGACGGCGCGTTCTATGGGCCGAAGCTCGACTTCGACATCACGGATGCAATCGGCCGCAAGTGGCAGTGTGCGACGATTCAGCTCGACTATCAGATGCCCGAGCGCTTCGACCTGAAGTATGTCGGGGCGGACAACACCGAGCATCGGCCGGTCGTCATCCATCGCGCCATCTTCGGCAGCTTCGAGCGGTTCATCGCGATCCTGATCGAGCACTACGCGGGCGCGTTCCCGCTCTGGCTGGCGCCCGTGCAGGTCGTCGTGCTGCCGATTGCGGACCGCCACGTCGAGTATGCGCGGCGCGTGCGCGAGCAGCTCGCCCAAGCCGGGCTGCGTGTCGAGCTCGACGAGCGGCAGGAAAAGATTGGTTATAAGATCCGCGAGGCCCAGCTGCAGAAGATTCCCTACATGCTCGTGACGGGCGACCGGGAAGCCGCAGAAGGAACAGTGTCGGTGCGGAGCCGCACGGGCGGTGATCAAGGCAGTCGCCCGGTCGAGGATTTCATCTCGGCGGCACTGACCGAGATTGCCTCGAAGGGAGAACCCGAAGCGGGGCTGGCGGCCGCCAGCTGACCGCCTTCGGAAGACACGTCTTTAACTGGAGGTAGTTATCGCATTCGACCGCAGCCCGCGACGGGACGACCGGACGCGGGTGAACGAACGCATTCGAGTCCGTGAAGTCCGGGTCATCGATGAAAACGGGGAGCAGCTCGGCATCATGCCGCCGCCGCAGGCACTCGCCATCGCGCGGCAGAAGGGGCTCGACCTCGTGGAGATAGCGGCAACGGCGAATCCGCCGGTTTGCCGGATCATGGATTTCGGGCGCTACCAGTATCAGGAACAGAAGCGGGCGCGCTCGGCCAAGAAGCATCAGAAGATCATCGAGGTCAAGGAAATCAAGTTCCGGCCGAAGGTCGACGAGCACGACTACCAGTTCAAGAAGAAGCACATCGAGCGCTTCCTGTCGGAAGGCGACAAGGTCAAGGCGACGATCTTCTTCCGTGGACGCGAGATGGCGCACCCGGAGATCGGGCGGCGCATCCTCGAGCGCCTGATCGAGGAGCTGTCGGAGGTGGCGGTCGCCGAGACCGCGCCGCGGCAGGAAGGCAACCAGATGCACACGATCCTGTCGCAGAAGGCAGGAGGCAAGCGGCCCGCGGCAAAGCCGCGGGAAACAGAGAGCAACGCGTAGCACGCGAGCGCCGGAGGGAAGTCGCCGAAGGCGACCGCGAGCGCGCAGCGAAGTGGGGAAACCAAAGGGCCCCACCGAGCGGAGTGATAAACAGATGCCGAAGTTGAAGAGCCATCGGGGCGCCGCGAAGCGGTTCAAGAAGACGGGCACGGGCAAGTTCGTCCGGAGCAAGGCATTCAAGCAGCACATCCTGACGAGCAAGACGCGCAGCCGCAAGCGCGGTCTGCGCGGCACGGTGGTCGCCGCGCCCGCCGATCAAGCGAAGCTGCGCCGGATGCTCCCGTAACACAAGACGGAAGACGGAAGACAGAAGACAGAAGCCGCCGCGAAGCGGCGGCAAGCCCGAAGGGCGTCGCGCGAAGCGCGTAAGCGCGTGGGGGGCCCCCACGCGCATTGAGTAATGCAGACAGAAGCAGGGAATCATGCCGAGAGTTAAACGTGGCAATGTGCGCCGCGCGAAGCGGAAGAAGCTTCTCAGCCGTGCCAAAGGGTTCTATCAGACCAAGAGCAAGCTCTATCGCAGTGCGAAAGAGTCGGTCGACACAGCGCTCAAGTACGCCTTCGTCGGGCGTCGCAACAAGAAGCGCGACTTCCGCCGGCTGTGGGTGATGCGGATCAATGCCGCGGCCCGCGAGCACGGGCTGACCTACGGGCAGTTCATCGCCGGGTTGAAGGCAGCGGGCAATACGCTCGATCGCAAGAGCCTCGCCGAGCTCGCGGTATCGTCGCCTGCCTCGTTTGCGCGCCTCGCGAAAGTGGCCGCTGACGCGCGGCCGAAGACGACCGACGCCGCACGCGCCTAGTCCGTGTGGACATCTCGTCGCTCAAGCAGCAATTCACCGCCGAGCTCGCGCGCGCCGCGAGCGAGGCGGAGCTGCGCGCGCTGAAGGATAGGTACCTTGCGCGCAAGGGCGGCCTCGTCTCCACGCTGCTGAAGGACGTCGCGTCGGCCCCCGTCGACGTCCGTCCTGCGCTCGGCCGCCAAGCCAACGAGCTGAAGCAGCACATCGACACCGAAGTAACCGAGCGTCTCGCGCAGGCGGCGGCCCGCCGTCCCGCCGCGGACGCGATCGACGTCACGCTTCCCGGCCGTCCCCCGCTCATCGGCCATCGTCATCCGCTCACGCTGCTGCGCGATCGCATCGAGAGCTTCTTTCTCCGCCAAGGCTTCCTCATCGCCGAAGGGCCCGAGCTCGAGGACGACTACCACAACTTCGAAGCGCTCAACATGCCGGCAGAGCATCCCGCCCGCGACATGCAGGACACGCTGTATCTCGCCGAGCCGGTGACCTCCGCGACCGGCACGCCCGCGACCTTGCTGCGGACGCACACCTCCGGCATGCAGGTGCGGTACATGGAGAAGTACCCGCCGCCGGTGCGCCTCATCGCGCCTGGCCGCGTGTATCGCCGCGACAATCTCGACCTCACCCACACGCCGATGTTCACGCAGGTCGAAGGGCTCGTCGTCGGCGAGGACATCACGCTCGCGGATCTGAAGGGCACGCTGGTCGCGTTCGCGCACGATCTGTTCGGCCCGGAGCGCGGCACGCGCTTCCGTCCGAGCTTCTTCCCCTACACCGAGCCGAGCGCGGAGCTCGACATCACATGCGCGAACTGTGGAGGGTCCGGCCGCGCACCCGTGGAGGAGCGGCCGGTCTCGACGAAGGCTGCGGACCGTGAGGATGCAGGCGAAGTCGGATGTGCGATGTGCAAGCAGACCGGCTGGGTCGAGGTGCTCGGCAGCGGCATGGTGCACCCCGCCGTCTTCGAAGCGGTCGGCTACGATTCGGAGCGCTATACCGGCTTCGCGTTCGGTGTCGGCATCGAACGGCTCGCGCTCCTCAAATGGGGCGTCGAAGACATCCGCCTGTTCTACGAGAACGACCTGCGTTTCCTGGAGCAGTTCCCGCTGTGAGACTGCCCTACGACTGGCTGCGAGAGCTGGTGCCTGTTGCCGACGGTGTCGAAGCCGTCGCGGCAAAGCTGGGTCTCCGCGGCTTTGAAGTCGCGTCGATCGAAGACGGCGCCGAACCGGTCATCGACTTCGAAATCACCGCGAACCGTCCGGACTGTCTCAGCGTGATCGGGCTTGCGCGCGAGGCGTCAGCCGCCTACACACTGCCGCTGGCGATGCCGGATCGGACGATTCCGCCGGCCGGTCCCGCGCCAGCGCTCGAGGTCGTGCTCGACGACGCCGATCTCTGCCCGCGCTATTGCGCGCAGCCCTTCGAGGTGCTCAACCTCGGCGCGTCGCCGGACCGGATGCGCGCGCGACTCGAAGCGGCGGGCGTCCGCAGCATCAACGCGATCGTCGACGTCACCAATTACGTGATGCTCGAGATGGGACATCCGACGCATGCGTTCGATCTCGCGCGTCTCGGCGGCGGGAGGCTGGTGATTCGCCGGGCCAGGCCGGGCGAGCGGATGCGTACGCTCGACGGCGTCGAGCGCGTGCTCGAGCCCGACATGCTCGTCATCGCCGATGCCGAACGCGCGCAGGCGGTCGGGGGCGTGATGGGCGGCGCCGATGCCGAGATTGGCGCCGGCACACGCGTGATGGTGCTCGAGAGCGCGTATTTCAAGCCCGCGTCCGTGCGGCGCACGAGCAAGCGACTCGGCCTGAAGACCGAAGCGTCTACACGCTTCGAGCGTGGCGCCGACGTCGATGCCGCGCCGCTCGCGATCGCACGCGCCGCGGCGCTCTTGCAAGAGATCGGCGCCGCCCGTCCGCTCGGCGGGTTGATCGATCGCTACCCGAAGCCGCAGCCGCCGGTGACGCTGCGTCTGCGCAGCGCTCGCATCACCCGCGTTTTGGGCGTGAGCGTCCCGGACAGTGAAGTACCCGCGATCCTGACTCCGCTCGGATTCGACGTCCGGGCTACTCCGGATTCAGGGAACGTCGCTGCTATTGAAGCAACCGTCTCGCAACAACCCGAGCCGCCCGCGCCTCGCGCGCCGCATCTCGCCCCTCGGAGATGGGACGTCACCGTCCCCACGTTCCGCGTCGACGTGCTTCGCGAGATCGACCTCATCGAAGAGATCGCGCGGCACGACGGCTACGTCGGCCTGCCCGCGACCTTCCCCGAGCTGACGGTCCCGCAGCCGCCGCCCGATCCGCGCACGCTGCGCGATCGGACGATCAAGCACGCGCTGATCGCGAGCGGCCTGTCGGAGGCGATGACGTTCGCGTTCGTCGAGCGCGCGGCGGCGCTCCCCTTCGCGCGCGGTGCCGATCCGGCAGCGCTGGCCAATCCCCTCTCGGAGAAGTACGCGGTGCTGCGGCCATCGTTGCTGCCCGGCTTGATTGACGCGGCGGCATACAACCGGCGCCGCGAGCGGCGCGACGTGCGTTTGTTCGAGACCGGCGCGCGCTTCACGAGCGACGGCGAGAACCGCGCGGTCGCCGGCGTGTGGTCGGGCGCGGGCGTGATGCCGCACTGGTCCGGCGGCGCGCGTGGCGTCGATTTCTACGATGTGACGGGTGTGGTCGAAGCGCTCTGCCACACGCTCGGCGTCGACGTCACGTTCGAGCCAGCGGTGCGCCCGTACTTCGTCGACGGACGCGGCGCCGAGGTGATCTTCCGCCTGAAGGCGAACGCTACTGGACCTGTAGCCTCCGGCTTTAGCCGGACGATCGTCGGCGAGGTTGGTCAAATAACCGCATCCGTGCTCGACGCGCGCGGCTTGCCCGCGAATGAACCGCTGTTCGCGTTCGAGCTCGACGTGGACGCGATCGCCGCGCTGCAGCCGACCGACGATCTGCGCGCGGAATCGCTGCCGCGTTTTCCGTCCGTCGTGCGCGACCTCTCGATTCTCGTCGATGCCGTCTTGCCTGCCGCCTCCGTTCGTGGCACTATCCGTTCGGCGGCGCCCTCCACACTCGCACACATCGTCGAGTTCGATCGTTATCGAGGCAAGGGCGTGCCGGACGATCGCGTCAGCCTGTCGCTGCGTCTGACGTTCCGCTCCCCGGAGCGCACGCTCACCGACGCCGAGGTTGATGACGCGATGGAACGCATCGTCGCCGCGCTCGCGTCCGCTCACAACGCGGTGCGGCGGTAAATTTGCTCAACTGATATTCGCTCCGAGATTTATGATGGCAAAAGCTGCAGTGGCCACCCGCGGCGTCGATCTCGAACCGATCGATCGTCTCGAGGAGAAGGTGAAACTGCTGGTCGGCACGCTCGACCGCGTGCGCGCGGAGTCCGCGCGCGACAAAGAAGAGAACGCGCGGCTGCGCACGGAAGGCGCGCGCGCGGCGGAAGAAAACACCCGGCTTCGAAGCGAGCTCGAAAGCGCGCGCGCGCGGCTCAGCGAAGCGGAGGGCACCAGCGCCGAGCTGACCGCGCTCCGCGACGAGCGCGAGCAGATCCGCGGCCGCGTCACGGACATGCTCTCGCAGATAGAAGCCTTGAACCTCTGACGCTGGCGGTTCCAGGGTTCTTCGGCTCTAGGGTGCCAAGGTTCTGGTTCGAGAACCCGAACCTCGCCCCACCGAACCAGAAGCGTACACCTGTAGAACCGTAGAACCACACGGATCTCTATGACCGACACCCGCGTCGTAAGCGTGGACATCAACGGCCAGCGCTACCCGATTCGCAGCCAGCTGGACGCCGCCTACGTCGCGGAGCTGGCTGCCTTCGTCGAGCAGAAGATGGCGTTGGCACAGCGCGAGTGTCCGCAGGGGGACTCGCTGAGAATTGCGGTCCTGGCCGCGCTCAACATCGCCGACGAGTGTTTCCGCGCGCGCGATGAGGACGCGTCCACGCGGGCGACGGTCGTCCAGCGCGCCCGGGAACTGGAACGCATGCTCGATCTCGCGCTCGCCACCGCCGGGCACGCCGACGATGCCTCTCCTCTTGCCCGAACCGCCGGATCATTCTAAGATCCTGGCTGGAGCAAGACCGGTTTCGAGTTCCCTGCTTTGCGCGTGATGGTTTTCGGAGGCTCGTCTTGAGCCAATGTTCCATCTAAGTGAATCGCGACGCCGCGCCGTGTGCATGCCTCTGCACGAGGAAGCCTGACGCGTGGCTTGAGCAGCGGTTCCACCTGCTTAGCGCAGGTTCAAACGAGCTCCCCACACGGCAAAGCGGGGCCCTTTTCTACCTCATTCGTCAGCCGGCTCGACCAGTCGCGCACGGCGGCGGCCGCGCCGCCGTAATAGAGGACCGACGCGATGGGCCCAGGAGCCGCGTACCTCGTAACCGCGGGACTTGCCACGGGCGGCGGAGTGACCACCATCGCGTGGTGGCTCGCGACCCGCCGTGGCGCCGCCAAAGACATCATCACGCGTGCGGAAGAACAGGCCCGCATCCTCCGCACTCAAGCCGAGCGCGATACGGAATCGCTTCGCAAGGAAGCGCTGCTCGAGGCGCGCGAGAAGGCGCACGACCTGATGACGCGCACCGAGCAGCAGGCGCGCGACCGCCAGCAGGAGATCCTCGGACTCGAGCAGGCGCTCGCCGACAAGACGCGCGCGCTCGCGGATCGCATTTCCGCCACCGACTCGGTCGAACGTGACCTGCGCGCACGCGACGCGGCGCTCGCCGACGCGCTGAAGCGCGCCGAAGCGGCGGCGCTGCGCAGCGAGCAGCTCCTCGCCGACCGCCAGCGCGAGCTGCAGCGCGTCGCCGGCCTGACCGCCGATGAAGCTCGCGACCTTCTCCTGAAGCAGATCGAAGCCGACGCGCGGCGCGACGCCGCCAACCTCGTGAAGCGGCTCGAAGCGGAAGCACGCGAGACCGCCGGCATCCGCGCCCAGCAGATCATCACCGACGCCATCCAGCGCAGCGCCGCCGAGCACGCGATCGAGACGACCGTGTCGGTCGTGGATCTCCCCAGCGACGACATGAAGGGGCGCATCATCGGGCGCGAAGGACGGAACATCCGCGCGCTCGAGACCGCCACCGGCGTCGAGCTGATCGTCGACGACACGCCCGGCGCGATCATCCTCTCGTCCTTCGATCCGTTCCGGCGCGAGGTCGCGCGGCAGACCATCGAGCGGCTCATCGCCGACGGACGCATCCATCCCGCGCGCATCGAGGAAGTCGTCGAGAAGGTCAAAGCGGAGATGGAAGACACCGTTCGCCGTGAGGGCGAGGCGGCGGCGTTCGAGCTCGGGCTGTACGACCTCCACCCCGAGATCCTGAAGCTGATGGGCCGGTTGAAGTTCCGCACCAGCTACGGTCAGAACGTGCTCAATCATTCACGCGAGGTCGCGTTCCTCGCGGGCATCATGGCGAAGGAGATGGGGCTCAACGGCCACGTCGCAACCCGCGCCGCGTTCCTCCACGACATCGGCAAGGCAATCGATCGCGATCTGCAGGGCACGCATCTCGAGCTCGGCCTCGACTTCCTGCGCAAGCACGGCGAGAGCGAGCCGGTGCTGCAGGCGGTCGCCGCGCACCACATGGACATCGACTGGCCGTCGCTGGAAGCGATGATCGTCCAGGCGGCCGACGCGATCTCCGCGGCGCGGCCCGGCGCGCGCCGCGAGATCCTCGAGTCGTACGTCAAGCGGCTCGAGAAGCTCGAGAACATCGCCGACTCCTTCCAGGGCGTATCCAAGGCCTTCGCGCTCCAGGCCGGCCGCGAGATCCGCATCGTCGTCGAGAGCGATCGCGTGTCGGACGAGGAGACCGTCTGGCTGTCGAAGGACATCGCCCGCCGCATCGAGAACGAGCTCGAGTACCCCGGGCAGATCAAGGTGACCGTCATTCGTGAGACGCGGGCCGTTGAGTTCGCCCGGTAACCAGACGGTTGCCGACGCCGGGGAACGCGCCCTCATCGAAGCCATCCGGACGCGTGTCCCGGCCGCGCCTGCGTCCCTCCTCGTCGGCATCGGCGACGATGCGGCGGTGGCGTCGCCGGAGCGCGGGGCGCTCGAGATCCTGACGACAGACGCCGCCGTCGAAGGCATCCACTTCGATCGCCGCTTCAGCATGCCGGACGAGATCGGCTGGAAGGCGCTCGCGGTCAACGTCTCCGACGTCGCCGCGATGGGCGGCGCGCCGAGGTTCGCACTGCTCTCGCTGGCCCTGCCCGGAGATCTCCCGCTCGACGACCTCCACGCGCTGCTCGACGGATTTCTGGCGATGGCGCGCGAGGCGCGCGTCACGCTGGCCGGGGGGAACATCACGCGTTCCCCTGGTCCGCTGATGATCGACGTCACCGTCACGGGCGCGGTGCGGCCGCGTCGCGTGCTGACGCGTGGCGGCGGACGCCCGGGCGACGTGCTTTACGTCAGCGGCGGCGTCGGCGCGGGACGCGCCGGGCTGGAGTGGCTGCGGCAGCATGCGGCCGCGGGACCGCGGTGGCCCGACGATCCGGGGCTCGCCGAGTGCGTGCGCCGTTACCGGAGACCCGAGCCACGCGCGCGGCTGGGCGCGCTCCTGGGGCGTAACCGCGCCGCGACCGCCTGCATGGATCTGAGCGACGGGCTCGCCGATGCGGTGGAACAGATCGCGCGCGCCAGCGGAACCGGGGCGCTCATCGAGGCCGATGCGGTCCCGATCCCGCCGGCCGCGCGTGCGGTGTTCGAGGAGGTGGGGTCAGAGCCCATCACGGCCGCGATCGCCGGCGGCGACGACTATGAACTGCTGTTCGCGGTAGCGCCCCGGACGCGGCGGCGGCTGACGACCGTCGAGCGGCAGGCACAAGGAGTGCCGCTGACCCGTATCGGCACGCTGACTCGCGAACCCGGCGCGCGCCTGCTCCGCAACGGACGCGAGGAACCGCTCCCCTCCGGCTTCGTCCACTTCTGATCCATGCCTGCGACTTCTGGCGTCATCCGCCGATGGCTCGAGCAACTGCTGCATACGCACGACACCCCGCGGCGCACTGCGGCCGCGTACGCGCTCGGCGTGTTCTTCGGGTTCTCGCCGCTGCTCGGTCTCCACACCCTCCTCGGCCTGGTGTTCGCGTTCGCGCTGAACCTCAATCGCGTCGCGGTGCTGCTTGGCGTCTATTCCAACCTGCCCTGGATCCTGCCGGCGTATTACACGCTCACGACGATCGGCGGCGCGGCAATCCTGCGAGTCCAGGTACCGCCGGGGCTGCTGAAGGAATTGACCGACGTGCTGACGGACTTTTCGTGGACGGACTTCCGGCGGCTCGCACACGCGCTGACGCCGCTCGCGTGGGCCTACGTCCTCGGGTCGACGCTCGGCGCGATCGCGCTCGCGCTCATCGCCTACCGTGTCGCGCTGACGATGATCGAGGCCCATCGCCGACACCTCGCTCACGCCCACAAAACACAAAATAGTCAATAACTTACAGTCTTGTCCTGGATGAGGTGATTACGGTTTGGGCCTTTGACTGATGGCGGCGGGCGGCCATATAGTTTTGGGTCTGGGCGCTAGCCCGGCCGTATGTCGATGCTCATCTCTCGCTCGATCGGGCGGAAAGTCATCGCGACCGCGACCGCGGCGTCGGCGTTCATGCTGCTGTATGAGGTCACGGTGATGGACTCGCACGTCGCGATGCACCAGCGCGCGAACCGCGAGGACACGACCGTGCCGGCCACCGGCGCGCGCCTGTCGTTCACCGCCACCGCCTACTGCAAGGGGACGACGACCGCGTCGGGCGTGAACGTGCGGACCGGCATCGCCGCCGCGGACCCGGACCTGCTGCCGGTCGGCTCGGTGATTCAGGTCAGCAAGCTGCCGGACAAGTACAACGGCATCTACACGGTCATGGACACGGGCCCAGCCGTCCAGGGTCGGCACATCGACATCTACATCTGGAGCTGCTACGAGGCGCTGGCTCTCGGCCGCCGCAACGTGAACCTCAACGTCCTGCGCCTCGGGTGGAACCCGAAGGCCTCGACGCCGGGGCTGATCGACCGGCTGTTCAGAGCGAGAGAAGCCGCACAAGCCGCGCCCCTCCACTAGGGAAGGAATCGAAGGGGCCGAAGGAATCGAAGGAACCCATTATTTTGGTGCTCCGAGTTGTGGCGCCTTCCCTGATTCGTCCAGCATCACACGCCTGATCGACGAGCACGATGTTCGACGACTGCAAATGGCGGTGCAGCCGCTAATCGTCGGCCAATTCGAGATCAGCATCGATAAACGCGCATTGCCTGCACACTTCGCGCGCGTTCGCTATTGCGGATTTTGTAGCGAGAAAAGCTCCTTCGGTTCCTTCTGTTCCTTCGACTCCTTCCCTTCCTGATCCTTGTACTGCAGCTGGTACAGCTTGAAGTAAATCCCGCGCTGCGCGAGCAGCTCCTGGTGCGCGCCGGACTCGCGCAGCTGGCCCTTGTGCAGGACCAGAATCTTGTCCATGTCCTGGATCGTCGACAGCCGGTGCGCGATCGCGATGGTCGTCCGCTCCGCCATGAGCACGTGCAGCGCGTCGCGGATCAGGATCTCGGTCTCGGTGTCGACGCTCGACGTCGCTTCGTCGAGGATCAGGATGCGCGGCTCGAAGGCGAGCGCGCGCGCGAACGAGAGCAGCTGCTTCTGGCCGACAGAAAGGGTCGCGCCCCGCTCCGCCACCGGCGACGAGTACGTGGACGGCAGTCGCTGGATGAACGGATCGGCATGCACGGCCGCCGCCGCGCGCTGGACGGCCTCGTCGGAGATGCGCCGCTCGCCGAGGCGGATGTTGTCGGCGATCGTTCCCGTGAACAACTGCACGTCCTGCAGGACGAGGCTGAAGAGCCCGCGCAGCGCGTGGAGATCCATCTCACGCACGTCCACGCCGTCGACGAGGATGCGTCCGCGCGAGACGTCGTAGAACCGCAGCAGCAGGTTGATCAACGTCGACTTGCCCGCCCCGGTCGCGCCGACGACGCCGACGCGTTCGCCGGGACGGACCTCGAACGAGACGTCGCGCAGCACGTAGTCCGGCTCGCCCGCGTCGTTCGCGCCGTACGCGAACCACACGTGATCGAACACGATGTGCCCACCTCCGCGCGCTGCGCTACGGCGGGCAAGCCCCTCATCGCGCGCTTCGGCGGGCAGGCGGCCCGTTACCCGTGCCGGGTTCTCGATGGTGACCGGTTCGTCGAGCAGCTTGAATATCCGCTCCGATGAGGCCATCGCGGCCTGCAGGATGTTGAACTTCTCCGACATGTCGGAGATCGGGCGGAAGAAGCGCTGCGAGTAAAGGAGGAAGGCGACCAGCGATCCAAGCGTGAGCGCGCCCGAAAGGACCCATCGTCCGCCGTACCAGATCGTGAGCGCCGCGGCAAGCGCACCCACGATTTCAATCGCCGGATAGAAGACCGCGTAATAGAAAATCGACTCGACGTTCGCGGTGCGATGGCGCTGGTTGATCTCCTCGAACTTCGCGAACGCGCGCGCCTCACGCCGGAACAGCTGCACGGTCGCCATCCCGGTGATGTGCTCCTGGAGGTAGGCGTTGATGCGCGCGATCCACAGCCGTACGGTTCGGTACGATTCGCGGACGTTGCGGCGGAACCACTGCGTGATCAGCACGATCAGCGGCAGCACCGCAAAGGTCACGAGCGCGAGCTGCCAGTTCATCGACAGCAGGACGATCATGATCCCGACCAGCGTGAACACGTCGCCGAAGATCGAGACGACGCCGGAGGTGAAGAGATCGTTGAGGACGTCGACGTCGGTCGTGACCCGCGTCATCAAGCGCCCGACGGGGTTGCGGTCGTAGAACTTCAGATCGATGCGCTGCAGGTGCCGATAGATCTGCATGCGCATGTCGAACATGATCCGCTGGCCGGTGAGCTGCAGCAGCCACGTCTGCGAGAACTCGAGGCCGAACGAGGCGGCCAGGATCACCAGATACAGGATCGCCACCCGGTTGATGCCGGCGAGGTCCGCCGCCGGGATGTAGCGGTCGATCACCAGCTTCATCAGGTAGGGCTGCGCCAGCTGCAGCACCGAAGCGGCAATGATCGCGGCGAGCGCGAGCGCCGCGTTCATGCGGTAGGGCCCCAGGTACTGCAGCAGCCGCCGCATCAACCGCGCGTCGTACGCCTTGCCGAGGACTTCTTCTTCGTGGATGGACATGTAACGGTTGTCGGTTGCCGGTTGTTGGTCGGTTCGCGGCTCCTCCCGCGTCCTAGCTGGCTTGTAGCTCCTCTTCCAGCAGTTGTTTCCGATACAACGCGGCATAGAGGCCGCCACGCGCGACGAGCTGATCGTGCGACCCGCGCTCGGCAATCCGTCCGCCTTCGAGCACGAAGATCTGGTCCGCTTCACGCACCGTCGAGACGCGGTGCGACACGATGATCGACGTGCGCTCGCGCATCACGCCGCGCAGCCGCGACAGGATTTCTTCCTCGGTATACGTATCCACCGCCGACAATGCATCGTCCAGGATCAGGATCTCCGGGTCGGCCATCACGGCGCGGGCCATCGCGGTGCGCTGCTTCTGGCCGCCCGAGAGCGTGATGCCGCGCTCGCCGACGGTCGTCTCGTACCCTTTCGGGAACGACTCGACGTCCTTGTCGAGGCGCGCGACGCCCGCGGCATCGCGCACGCGCCGCGCGATGACGT
>JBKPRU010000296.1:0-22843 GCA_046734675.1 Acidobacteriota bacterium | reverse complement strand
GTGCACTGGGGTGGAGAATATGTCGGAGCGGGATGAGCGACACGCGGCTGTCAGTACGGCGACCGACGAGCGGTTCATGCGGGCGGCGCTGCACGCGGCGCGCCAGGCGCAGGCCCGGGGTGAGGTGCCGGTCGGCGCGATCGTTGTCGTGGACGGCGAGATCACCGGCGCCGGCTGCAATCAGCCCATCGGGACCAACGACCCAACGGCCCACGCCGAGATTGTCGCCATCCGCGACGCGGCCCATCGCGTCGGCAACTACCGCCTGCCCGGCGCAACGCTCTATGTCACGATCGAGCCGTGCCAGATGTGCGTCGGCGCGATGGTCCACGCCCGGATCGCCCGACTCGTGTTTGGCGCGGCCGAACCCAAAGCGGGCGCCATCGAATCCACCCAGCGCGCCCACGAACACCCCGCGCTCAACCACCGGATCGAGGTCACCGGCCACGTGCTCGAGGCAGAGTGCCGGTCCGTGATGCAGGAATTTTTCAAGGAACGCAGAGAATAGTCTCCGCTACGGTGGACAACCTTCGCGCGGCTTGCCAGCCGGAACTCACGCGTTGGCAAGCGTGAGCGGAAGGTTGGCGGAGAGGGAGGGATTCGAACCCCCGTGCCGGTTACCCGGCAAGACGCTTTCGAGGCGCCCCCGTTACGACCACTTCGGTACCTCTCCGGTGTGGGCCGCGCCGCATCAAGCGGTCCGACTATTATCGCCGATTTCCCCGCCTCGGCCGCAGCGACACGCAAAAAGCCCAACAGCACACCGTCGAGGCCCTCGCATCGGGGATGACGCTCACCGCACGAACCGATAGACGGCAAACCGCGGACGATCGAGCACGACAGCGAAACGGCGCGAGTGCCCTGACGTTCGCGGACCCTTGAGCAGGTACACGTAGGCCGGCTCGTTGCGCCCTGCGGCGGCAAGCGCCGAGGCCATGCGCTCGCCGTACGCATCCAGCTCCGCGTCCGTTGCCTCGCCAATCCCGGCCACGTCCAGCGATGCGAAGGCGGGCGTGCGCACGAGCGGCTGCTGCGTGACGTTGGTGAACAGCGAGTCCGAGAAAAACGGCTGCTCGAGCAGCCGCAGCTCGCTCGCGTGCGGCAGCGGCGGGTTCCAGTGATCCGGCCACCAGATTCGCGCGCTCGCCGCGCGCGTCGTGAAGACCAGCGCGCCCCGCGGGATGACGGCCAGGTCCGCGGTCACGCGGTTCAATTCATCGCTGCTGCGACGGTAATGCACGGTCGTGGCCGCCACGCGAACGAAAAACAGCGATGCGAGCACGATGCCTGCGACGCGCGTGATGCGCGTACCGTCCATCGCTGCGACGGCGAGGAACAAGACCACGACCGGCAGGCGCGTGTCGACGTTATAGGCGTTGCCGATCCGATACGGCGCGGCGACGAAGAAAATTCCGCATGCGACGGCGCCGGCGGCCGCGGGCCAGAGGACACGCAGCTGCCGCGTCGCGAGCAGTGAACTGACGATCGCGACGAACGCGACGGCGAACAGATCGTCCCAGAGCCCTTGCCCGGTTTTGAACAGGACCACCACTCTCATCGTCTTCGTCGCGAGATCGCTGAAGCCGATACCGGTGGCTTCACCGCGTGTGGGACTCACGACGAACAGCATCAGCGGCAACATCACACCCGCTGCGAGCACGCCGTAGTCGCGCGCGAGCTCGCGCCAACGCCGACGTCCCGGCGTCAGCGTCGACGCGGCGTCGATCGCGGCTGCGGCCAGCACGTAATTGGCGAGCATGACGATGTGGCAAAAGAAGAGCGCGAGCGCGAACGCTATTTCTCGGGCCCCGCGCACCAGCAGTGGGCGCCGCTTCACTGCGAAGTGCGACGCGAGCGCGAACAGGCTCACGCCGAGTCCGAACAGAAAGTTGAGAAACCCGTACGCGAAGACGTGGTTGTAGACGAGCAGCGCCGGGACAAGTGACCAGGTCGTCCAGCGCCCGTTGACGATCCGATTGAGAACGGCGCCGCCGCAGACGAGCATGGCAACGACGAGGGCGCTGAAGATGCGGAGTGCGACGCGAGAGGGCAGCACCATCGCGAGCGGCACGGCGACAAACTCGAGCGCGAGATTGGGAAGCAGTCGCCACGCCGGCCGGTAATACGCGTCATACCCGGTCAGCTCGTGCCAGTGGGCGAGCAGGTGCACGCGGACGAGGTGTCCCGGGTAATCGACGAGCGGCACGACGTCGCAAACGGCAATCGGAAGCGCCGCCAGCGTGCTGACGAGTACCAGCGCGGCTGCGACCCGCGTCGACGGCAGCATGCGAGTGCTCGCAGCAACGCGAGTGCCCGATGAAAGCTGGCCCGCTGTTTGGTAACGCTTCGTCATGCACGACACGCGCGGCGACCGCGACGAGCACGACAAGGAGCAGCAACACGACAAGGAGCAGCACGACAGGGGCGTCATTCGCGCCGTCGGGCTCGGGTTGATCACGGGGGCGGCCGACGATGATCCGTCGGCGATCGGAACCTACGCGGCGGCGGGCGCGACGTTTGGTCCCGCGTTCCTCTGGACCGCGCCCGTGACGCTTCCGATGATGTTCACCGTAGTCTATCTGTCCGCGAAGCTCGGACAGGTGGCGGGCAAGGGACTGTTCGACGTCATGCGTGAGCACTACCCGCGGTGGCTGTTGAACGTGGCGCTCGTCGGCGTGCTCATCGGCAATACGATCGAGGCGGCGGCCGATCTTGGGGGCATGGCGGCGGCGCTCAATGTCCTCGTCCCGATTCCCGAGCTCGTGATCGTGCTGATCGTCGGCGTAGCGATCCTGACGCTCCAGTTCTGGGGATCCTACGTCCTGATCAGGAACGTCTTCCGGTGGCTCGCGCTGGCGCTGCTCGCCTACGTCGCGTCAGCGCTCCTCGCGAAACCGGAGTGGGGGGCGGTGCTCAAAGGCACGCTGATCCCGAGGATTGAGTTCAATGAGGAGTTTCTCTCGCTGCTGGTCGCCGTGATCGGGACGACGCTCTCCGCGTATCTCTACACGTGGCAGTCGAACGAAGAAGTGGAAGAAGAGATTGCAATGGGACGGCGCCGTCTCGCCGATCGGCGGGGCGCGTCTCGGGCGGAGCTCGAGCACACGCGGCGCGACGTGCTGTTCGGGATGGTCTTCTCGAACACCGTGATGTACTTCATCATTCTCGCGACGGGATCGACGCTGTATACGGCGGGACGGACCGATATCACGTCGGCGGCCGATGCGGCGAAAGCGCTCGAGCCGCTGGCCGGCGCTGCCGCCGGCGCCCTCTTCGCGCTCGGCATCGTCGGCGTGGGTTTCCTGGCCGTGCCCGTGATGACGACCGGGGCAGCCTACGATCTGTGCCAGGCGCTTGGCTGGAAGCACGGCCTGCATGCGAAGCCGCACGAGGCGAAGAGGTTCTACGGCGCGATCGCGGGGTTCACGGCGGTCGCGATCGCAATGAACTTCGCCGGCATCAACCCGATGAAGGCACTCGTGTTCGCCGGCGTGGTCCAGGGGTTCTCGACCCCGCCACTGCTGCTCCTGATCACGCTCATGACGAGCAACCGGCGCATCATGGGCAAACGCGTCAACACGCGATCCATGCAGGTGCTGGCGTGGGTCACCGTGACGGCGGTCTTCGCGGCGACGGCCGGTCTGGTGGCGACGTGGATCATGTGAGGGCCGGGCGCCCATGGATGTGCGCTCACGCATACGGTTCACCTTGCCAGCGCGTCCCTTTGGCCGATAACGTACGCGGGTTCGCGGTCCGAGATTTCAGTGTTATGCCTGTGAGCGTTATTTGCCCCCACGTGTCTGATGCGGCCCTGCGGTCGCAGCTCTTCTCATCGGTGCGCGAGGCCATCAAGCGCTGGCGGCCCGGCTTCGAAAAATGGCAACTGACCCTGTTCCGCTCGCAGAGCGGCGACGGATGGGACCTCGCGATCCGCGGTCCGCGGTTCCGCAAGGTGCTGACGCTCCACGGACCACTCAACGATCTTCCCGGCCTGGTCTCTGCCTACGTGGATGCGGTTCTGGCGAACGCGTGACCGCGAGCGCGCGGCGGCACGCCTGAGGACCCGCGCTGCGCCTGGCAGCTCGATTCGCTTTAAAGTCTAGTCGTGGGATTCAACCAATGGATGCGCGTCCTCGACACCGTCGCGGGACTCGCGCAGATGACGCGTCGTTTGAAGGGCGGCGATCCGCCCGCGCCGGCCGACGGTATGCCGCCGCCGACCGCGCTCGGCCAGATCGAAACGCGGCTCGCCGGCGTGGTCGTGGCCGCGCTGAAGGAAGCATTCGATCGCGATCGCGCACGAATGGATCTCGAACGCGCGCATCTCGAGGCGGAACGCGAGCGCGCCGAAGAGGCGCTGCGCGCTGAGCTGCGGCGTCAGGCGGCAGAGCGCGCGCTCGGGCAGGTCCGGCTCGTCGCACTCATGGCGATCGGGATCTGGATGCTGTCGGCCGCGCTTGCGGTGTGGATGCCTGGGATGCGCGACGGAATTGCGCGGGGCCTGCTCGGGGGCGGATGGACCTTCGTGCTCGGATCGCTCGGCTGCGCGTTCGCGGGCTGGCAGCGGATTTCCGCCTGGGGCGCCGCCGACGCGGGTCCCGGACGCGCGGTCGTCGACGGTCCGCACCTTGCAGAGATCCTGGCGCCGTGGCTATTGTTGAGCGCGCTCGCGCTCTGCGGCGCAAGTCTCCTCGTCGCTCTCTGAGGAACCAAACCCGAATTCGAACCAGAAGCTGACAACCGTAGAACCTTTAGAACCCAGAGCCTCCCGATGCTCCACGTCTACGGCGCCGACTGGTGTGAAGACACGCAACGCTCCCTGCGTCAACTTCGCCGTCTCTCGATCCCGCACCACTACATCAACATCGACGAGGACCTGTCCGCGCTCGAGCGCGCCAAAGCGCTGACCGGCGGCCGCCGGCGCACGCCGGTGATCGACATGGACGGCGCGGTGCTCGTCGAGCCCACGAACGAGACGCTCGCGCGGCTGCTCATCGAACGCGGCCACCTGACCTCCGAAGATGCGGACGACCGCATGGCCGCGCAGAACGTCGGCGACAAGGAGCGGGTGATGCGCGCGGCTGGCGGGCTGTTCCTCGTCGCGCTCGGGAATGCCGGTCCGCGTGCGCTGCGATGGCCCTTGCGCGTCCTCGGCGTGACGGTTGCGTTTTCCGGCATGACGGGATGGTGCCCGGCCTACTCGTGCGCCGGACGATCGTCGCTCGGCGGCCCCGGCGATCGGCCGGCCGAAGCGAGCCGGCCCCACTGGACGATGAGGGTGAGCGAGGCGCGATGAAAACCGTGGCCGATACCGAGCTCGATGCGCTGGCTGGCGCACGCTACGCGGACCCGTTTTCGATCCTCGGACCTCACGCGCACGAGCGCGGCGGGATCGTCATCCGCGCGCTGCAGCCCCCCGTCGAGCGCGTGACCGTCATCGGTCATGGCGGCGACGTCGAGATGACGCGCGTCCACCCGGACGGGATCTTCGAGGCGACGTTTCCGCAAGACGCGAGCCTGTTCGAGTACCGGCTCCGCCTCACCTATCCGGGCGGCGGCACGCAGGAGATCGACGATCCGTATCGCTTCGGGCGCGTCCTGACCGACTACGACCTGTACCTGTTCGGCGAAGGCAAACACACGCGCGTCTACGACAAGCTCGGCGCGCATCTGATGCGCCTCGGCACGACGGAGGGCGTGCACTTTGCCGTATGGGCGCCGAATGCGGCGCGCGTCAGCGTGGTCGGGGACTTCAACGGCTGGGACGGCCGGGTGCACGCGATGCGGAATCTCGGCGCGAGCGGCGCGTGGGAGATCTTCATTCCCGGCGCGTTTCCCGGACAGCGCTACAAGTACGAGATCCGGTCACGATCCCACGGCGAGATCCTGCTGAAGGCGGATCCGTTTGGATTCGCGTTCGAGTTGCCGCCGCTCTCGGCGTCCATCGTGACGCGCCTCGATTACCAGTGGGGCGACCAGGCCTGGATGGCGGCCCGTCCCGGCTGCAATTCGTGGTTCGAGAGACCGTTCGCCACCTACGAAGTGCACCTCGGCTCGTGGGCACGTGTGCCCGAGGAACACAACCGCTACTTGTCGTACCGCGAGCTCGCCGCGCGGCTCATTCCATACGTGAAGGAGCTCGGTTACACGCACATCGAGCTGCTGCCGGTGATGGAGCACCCGTTCTCGGGATCGTGGGGCTACCAGGTGACGGGGTACTACGCGCCGACGAGCCGCTTCGGAACGCCGCAGGACTTCAAAGCGTTCGTCGACGCCTGTCACCAGCACCACATCGGCGTGATCCTGGACTGGGTGCCGGGACATTTTCCGAAGGACGCCCACGGTCTTGCGCGGTTCGACGGCACGTCGCTCTTCGAGCACCAGGATCCGCGCCAGGGCGAGCACCGCGACTGGGGCACGCTCATCTTCAACTACGGCCGCAACGAAGTACGCAACTTCCTGCTGGCCAACGCGCTGTTCTGGCTCGACGAGTACCACATCGACGGCCTGCGCGTCGACGCGGTCGCGTCGATGCTCTACCTCGATTACTCGCGGCGCGAAGGGGAGTGGGTGCCGAACCGCTTCGGCGGGCGCGAGAACCTCGAGGCGATCGATTTCCTGCGCGAGCTGAACACGCAGACGCACAGTCAGCATCCGGGTTCGATCACGATTGCCGAAGAATCCACCGCGTTTCCCTCCGTCAGCAAGCCGACGTATCTCGGCGGTCTGGGCTTCACGTTCAAGTGGAACATGGGGTGGATGAACGACACGCTCGAGTTCATCGGCAAGGATCCCATCCACCGCCGCTTCCATCACCACCACCTGACGTTCTCGCTGCTCTATGCGTTCACCGAGAACTTCATCCTGCCGTTCTCGCACGACGAGGTGGTGCACGGCAAAGGCTCGATGTGGGGAAAGGCTCCCGGCGACGATTGGCAGAAGGCCGCAACCCTGCGCGCGTTGTACGGCTACATGTACACGCACCCCGGGAAAAAGCTGCTGTTCATGGGACTCGAGTTCGGGCAGCCCGGCGAGTGGAACTACGATCACAGCCTCGACTGGCACCTGCTCGACAACCCGCTCCACGGCGGGCTGCGCGCGTTGATCCAGAGTCTGAACTGGCATTACGGGGCCGAGCCGGCGCTGCACCAGGTGGACTTCGATCCGGCGGGCTTTCAGTGGATCGATTGCAACGACGCCGACAACTCGATCGTCTCGTACATCCGGCGCGCCAAGAACCCGTCGGACTTCGTCGTCACGGTGCTGAACTTCACGCCGGTTCCGCGCCACGGGTACGTCATCGGCGTGCCGCGCCAAGGCAGCTACGTCGAATTGATCAACAGCGACGCGGAGGCCTACGGCGGTTGCAACGTGGGGAACGGCGGAGTGGTCTTCACCGAATCGGTCGCCGCGCACGGGCACGAGCATTCGCTGCGGCTGACGCTGCCGCCGCTTGGTTTCCTGCTGCTCAAGCCGGGACAGTAATAACCCGCCGCTATTTCGCGCCGCTCATCTCGACGATCGCGTCCCATTCGTCCTTGCTGACCGGCATCACCGACAGACGCGGCACTTTCGTGAGCACGAACGAGGAGAAGCGCTTGTCGGCCTTGATCGACGCGAGCGTCACCGGCGATTTGAGCTTCTTCACCGGCTCGACGTCGACCGCCGAGAACGTGCCGGCCTTGTCCGATGGATCCGCATACGCGTCCCCGGCCGCGCGCATGATGCCGATCACCGCCTTCTCGTCGCCGGTGTGATAGAAGAAGATGCGATCGCCCTTCTTCACGCTGCGCAGGTGCTTCTGCGCGACCGGATTGCGGACACCCGTCCACGACGTCTTGCCGTCGCGCGCGAGGTCGTCGTAGCTGTAGTGCGTGGGTTCTTCCTTGAACAACCAGTTCATGGCACGCGATTCTAAACCGGACTGGCAGCATCTTCGATTGCGGGACCGCATCGCCCCGGGCGTGCGCGTGCTGCTCGTCGGCATCAATCCGGGCGTGACGTCCGCGCGCACCGGCCATCATTTCGCCGGGCCATCCAATCGTTTCTGGAAGCTCCTCTACGAATCGGGTCTCGTGCCCGAGCCGATCGCGTACCTCGACGATGTGCGACTGCCGGAATGGGGCTTGGGCGTGACGAATGTCGTGCCGCGGCCGAGTCCCGGGATCGACGATCTCCGGCCGCACGAATACATCGAGGGCTGGCACGAGCTCGAAAAGAAGATCGACGGCTTCAGGCCGGAGATCGTCGCCTTCGTGGGCGTGACGATCTACCGTTCGCTCCTGAAGGTGCTGGGGGCCGAGCGTGTGACCGCGATCGTGCCGGGCTTTCAGCACGCGACCGTGCACGGGGCGCGCATCTTCGTGCTGCCGAACCCGAGCGGACGCAACGCCAACTACACCTACGACGAGATGCTCGCCGCGTTCCGCGCGCTGCGCGATGCCATCAGTGCGCCGCGACCGGACCGCCGCCCGTCCGCGGCCGCCGCATCAGGAGGATCAGCGGCACCAGGAGCAGGAAGATCCCGCCCAGCAGGCGGAACAGGTCGACGAACGCCACCATCGACGCCTGCTGCTGCACCATCCCGAAGAGCGCCGCGTAGGCGCGCTGGGTCGCGGTAGCCATGTCCGATCCCGCGGCCAGAAAGCCGGCGCGCGCAGCCTCGAACACGTTCTGCGTTGCCGGCGAATAGACGTCGACGTTCGTTCCCAGCACGCTGACGTACGACTGCGTCGTGCGCGAGAGCATCGTCCCGGTCATCGCGATGCCGACACTGCCGCCGACGTTGCGCATCAAGTTGAAGAGGCTGGTCGCGTTGCCCATCTGCTCGCGCGGGATTGCATCCATGCTGATCGTCGTCAGCGGCACGAACAGCGCCGACAGACCGAGCCCCTGGCAGAACTGCGGCCAGAAGATGTCCCAGTAGCCCGCGTTCAGATTGAGCTGGCCCAGCCAGATCAGCGTGAGGCCGCCGCCGATGAACCCGATCGCGACGAGCTTCCGCGCGTCGAACTTGCCGACCAGCAGCCCGACGAGCGGCATGCCGATGAGCGACCCCATCCCGCGCGGCGCCATCGCGATGCCTGCTTCGAGCGACGGGTAGCCGAGCAGCGTCTGCAGCATGAGCGGGAGCAACACCAGGCTTCCATACAGCACGAACCCGACGATCGTCATCATGAACACGCCGGTGGCGTAGGTGCGATTGCGGAACACGTGCAGATCGATGATTGGATCGGACGTCCTCAGCTGACGGATGATGAAGGCGACGAGCGACACGACGAAGATGACGATCAGCGCCGTGATGAAATGGGACGAGAACCAGTCGCGCTGCTGCCCGAGGTCGAGCGCGATCTGCAGGCACCCGACCCACAACGTCAGCAGGCCGATGCCCCAGTAGTCGATCCTCGCGGACTCCTGCCGGAGATACGGCGGGTCGAACACGTAGAGCTGCGTCATGATCAGCGAGACGATGCCGACCGGCAGGTTGATGTAGAACACCCATCGCCAGCTGTACGTGTCGGTGAGCCAGCCGCCGAGCACCGGGCCAAGAATCGGCGCAACCACGATGCCGAGTCCCCAGAAGCCCATCGCCTTGCCGCGCTCGTGCGGCGGGAACGCTTCGAGCAGCACGGCCTGCGAGAGCGGCTGCATCGCGCCGCCGGTCGCTCCTTGAATAAGCCGGAACGCCACCAGCAGCGCGAGGTTCGGCGCGAGCCCGCAGAGCAGCGACGAGATCGTGAAGCCGGTGACCGAGGCCATCAGCAGCCGTTTGCGGCCGAAGTTGCGCGCGAGCCAGCCGGTCATCGGCAGGATGATCGCGTTCGCCACCAGGTACGACGTCAGCACCCACGTCGACTCTTCGATCGTCGCCGAGAGATTGCCGGCGATGTGCGGCAGCGACACGTTCACGACGGTGGTGTCGAGCACCTCCATGAAGGTCGCGAACATGACCGCGATCGCGACGATCCACGGATTGACGTGTTTGTGTTCACTCATTCGTCAACCGAGGGGCTTCGCCCTTCGGACTCCCCTGCACGCTCACTCGCGGGGACCCCGTGCCCCGCTCCGTTCGCGTGGCTCGCTCGCTGCGCTCGCGCGCGCCTCTGGAGTTGGCCAATTCGTGACCTTCTCATTCCCGCGCGTCCTCGCTCCTCAGCTACCGCGTGTACACCGTCGGAACGACGGACATGCCCGGGCGGAGGCGGCGATCCGGATCCTGCCCCGGCTCCAACACGATCTTCACCGGGATGCGCTGCACCACCTTGACGTAGTTGCCGGTGGCGTTTTCCGGCGGCAGCAGGCTGAACTTCGCACCGGTCGCCGCGGCGATGCTCTCGATGTGTCCCTTGAACTCGCGTCCGCCGAGCGCGTCGACCTCGACGGTCGCCTGCTGGCCGGGATGCATGCTTTTCAGCTGCGTCTCTTTGAAGTTGGCCGTGACCCACACGTCTTTGAGATCGACGAGCGCCATCAACGGCTGCCCGGCCTGCACGACTTGTCCGACTTCGACGGTCTTGCGGCTGACCACGCCGTCGGTGGGCGCCTTGACGGCCGTGTGTTGCAGGTTCAGCTCCGCCTGGGCGAGCGCGGCCTGCGCCTGCTGGACGCGCGCTTCGGCGGCGGACGCACGGGCCTGCGTGACCTGCAGCTGCTGCGGCGCGGTTTGCGCGGTCGCGAGCGTGGCGCGCGCCTGCGCGGCCGACCCGCGCAGTTGACGCGCACGCTGTTCGGCGACGGCAATCGCATTCTGCGCGGCGGCGACATCCGACTTCGCCGCGTCGGCGGCGGCACGCGCGGCATCGGCAGTCGCGACGGTGGCGTCGAATTGCTGCTGCGAGATCTCGTCCTTCTGCGCGAGACCGCGTAGCCGCTCGACGTCGCGCGCCGACTTGGTTGCCGTCGCCTCCCGTTCGCGCTGCCGCGCCTGGGCCGCGACCAGGTTCGCGCGCGCCGCTTCGATCTGCTGCTCCGCGCCGGCGACGGCGGCTTCGGCCTCCTGCACTCCGCCGGATGCAGTCGTGACGGTCGATCGCGTCTCGACCTGCGCGATGGGCACGCCGGTGCGCGCCGCCGCGGCGTTTGCCTGCGCGTCGGCGAGCTCCGCCTTCGCGCGCTGCACGGCGATCTCGTAGTCGCGCGGATCGATCTGTACGAGCACCTCGCCGGCCTTCATCGCCTGGTTGTTCGTGACGTTCACCTTCGTGATCGTTCCGCCGACGCGCGCCGCGATCTGCGTGATGTGTCCGTCCATCTGCGCATCGTCGGTCGACTCGTGACCGCGCGCTCGCCACCAGAAGACTCCGGCCACGAGCAGGAGGACGATCGCGACGATGGCAATGATGCGCAGGCGTCCCCTGCCCGCGGACCCAGTACCCTTCTCCTCCGCCATTACTGAATGCCTCCGATATAACTCATCACCGCTGATTCAGCGGTGCCGACGGCGCGCGCCAGCGACGCCTTGGCCAGGTTGTGCGCGTACAAGGCCGCGATGTAGACGTCGGTGGCCGCGGCGACCGATTCCTGCGCCTGCGTCACTTCGAGGTTGCTGGCGACGCCCGCGGCAAAGCGATCGCGCGCCTGCGTCAGTTCGTCCGAGGCGAGCCGGACGCTGGTCTGCGCCGCTTCGAGCTGCTGCTCGGCGGACCGCACGTCGAGAAACGCGGTGCGCACCTCGTACTCGACGCGGCCGCGGAAGTCGGCGACCTCCGCTTCGCGCTGCCGCATCCCGCTGAGCGCCTCGATGCGCCGCGCTTTGGTGCTGCCCGCGTCGAACACGTTGAGCCGAACCGTGGCGCCGATGGTGTAGGTGGAGTGGGAGGCTTCAACCGTCTGGCCGATGGTCCCGTAGTCGGCGTCGAAGTGCAGCGTCGGCAGCCATTCGGCGTTGGCGGCGCGCAGGGACGCCTGCGCCGCCTCGAAACGACTCCGCGCCGCGAGGTAGTCGGGTCGCGTCTCGAGCGCCCGCGCGATCGTGTCCTCGAGCGTGAGCGGTGGCATCGGCGCGTAAGGAATCTTGTCGGTCAGCGTGAACGCCTGGCCCACCGGTAGGCCGATCGCGCGCGCGAGCTGCAGCTTGAATTTCTCGAAATCGTTCTCGGCCGCAATCTGGCGCTGCCGCTGCGTCTGCACCTGCACCTGCGCGCGCAGCACGTCGATGCCGGCGACCACGCCGGAGGCCTTGAGATCCTGCGCTTGCTTGAACAGCGCTTCGGCGGTCTCGAGCTGGGCGCGCACCATGTCGATGCGGCTGTTGCCGGCGACGCTCTCGAGATACAGATTGACCGTGACCAGGACGACGAGGTCGCGCGCGCTGCGGATCCCGTACCTCTCCGCCTGTTCGTTCAGCACGGCCGCGCGGTGGTCATTGATGGCAGTGATGTCGATGACCGGCTGTGAGAGCGCGACCCGAGCGTCGAAGACGTTGAAGGGCCCCACGATCGGGTTCGGCGCGGGAAAGCCGAAGGCTTCGAGGTTGATCACCTGCCGCCGCTCGGTGACGAGCGCCGAGACGTTCGGAAGCAGGTCCGCGAGCGCGCGCCACCGGGCGCCGTGCGCGGCGTTCACCGCTTCTTCCTGCAGCATCAGCCCGAGGTTGTGCTCGAGGGCGCGCCGCACCGCGTCTTTCACCGACAGTGCGAGCGGCTGGGGCGAGACCGGGTCCTTCGGTACGCTGCCGAAGAACGGGCTGGTCGGCGCGCCTTGCTGTGGCCCGGCGCCCCCTGGCGCCTGCGCCTGCGCGGGGGCTGCGAACGCGAGCAGCAGCAGCACGATCCCGGCGAGTTCTCCACCTCTTCTCACTTCAGCGATCCTTTCGACGTAAGCCGCGCCACAGGAGATCCACCACGCTGTCGACGTCCGCGGCCGCGGCGCGGCGACGCTGTTTCATCAGCCGGCGCGTGACCAGCCCGCGCGTCAGATCGACGATCGCGCCGGCGACCTGCGCGCGGTCGACGCTGCGGATCTCGCCGCGCGCGTTCGCCGAGCCGAGCACACTCTGCAGCAGCCGGAGCTGACGCTGGTAGAGCGGCTTGAAATCCGTGTGGCCGTAGGCCGGCCGCACCACCTGCCCGCTCATCTCGCGCACGTAGATGCGGAAGAACTCACGCCGCTCGTCGAAGTACTCGACCTTGGTGAGGATGAACTCGCGGATCGCATCCCGGAGGGTGGCGGCGCTGCGGACGCGCGAGGACGTCAGCGTATCCAGCTCGACGATGCCTTCGTGCAGCGCCGCCCAGTAGATGCTGCGCTTCGAGCGGTAGTACAGGTAGACGGTGCCTTTTGCCACACCTGCGGCGCGGGCGATCTCGTCGATGGTGGCGGCCTCGAACCCGGCCTGTCCGAACACGCGGCGTGCCGCCTCGAGCAAGGCATTCTTGCGGAAAGCGGTCAGGACGTCGGAACGGCGCGGGCGCGGCATAGACAACTAGACCAGCCGTTCAGTCGACTGACCATCCAGTCAGTATATCAAAAGCGATGCCGGGGAGCGCCTGCGGCCGCGGCGAGCGAGCGAAGGGCGATGAGGCGCAGCGCGTGGGGGTGCGCCCCACGCGACCTGAGAGAAGAAGGGCCGGGCGCGGAGCGTCGCGGCAGTGTTATGACGGGCGCAGCCCGAGCTGATAGATCGACGACAACAGCTGCGCCGCATCCTGGTAGACGCGATACGCACCCGCGCGCGCGAGCTCCTCCTCGCCGTAGCCGCCCGACAGCAGGCCGACGCCAAGCATGCCGGCGCGTCGCGCGGCGAGCAGATCCCATACGGCGTCGCCGATGACGTAACACTCCGCCGCGTCTACCCGCAGGCGCGACTGAGCCGCGAGGAAGAGATCCGGTTCGGGTTTCGCGCGTTCGACGTCCGAACGATCGACGACCACGATGTCGTCGGGCACCTCCAGTGCCGCCATCGACGGTTTGACGTCTTCGCGTTTGCCGGACGTGGCGATGCCGTGCGCGATCTGGTGGTCGCGGAGGTGGCGCAGCAGCTCCTTCGCGCCCGGCAGCGGCCGCCGCACCGGCAACAGCTCCTTGTAGACGGCGCCGTGGCGTTTCTGCAGCGCCTCGACTTCGTCGTCGGGCAGTTCGCGTCCGATCTCGCGCGCGGCGGCGCGGGTGAGCAGCCCACCGCTCATGCCGATCAAGCGATGGATCTTCCAGCCGTCGATGTGGATGTCGGCGTCCGCGAGCACGCGCTGCCACGCGAAGACGTGGGCGTAGACCGTGTCGACCAGCGTTCCGTCCAGATCGAAGATGACCGCGCGCATCCCGACAGAGTATCAGTGAGGCGAGGATTTTACGGCATAATCCGCGCATGCATCCCGTCGTCACGCTCTTCGACGTCGACAACACCCTCCTCGACAACGACCGCGTGGTCGCACATCTGATGCGCCATATGGACCAGGAGCTGGGACACGCGCGGCAGCAGGAATACTGGGAGATCTTCGAGGCGCTGCGCCAGGAGCTGGGCTACGCGGACTACCTCGGCGCGCTGCAGCGCTATCGCATGCGCCACCCGCGCGATTCGCGCGCGCTCATCGTGTCCTCGTTCCTCGTGAACTACCCGTTCGCCAACCGCCTCTTTCCCGAATCGCTCGACGTCGTCGAACAGGCGCGGCGGTGGGGGCCGGCGGTGATCCTGTCGGACGGTGACGTCGTGTTCCAGCCGCGGAAGATCGAGCGCTCGGGACTTCTTGACGCCGTTGACGCCAACGTTCTCATTTACGTGCACAAGGAAGAAGAGCTGGACGATGTGGAGGAGCGGTATCCGGCGGAGCGCTACGTCGCCGTGGACGACAAGCTGTGGCTATTGCAGGCGATGAAGCAGCATTGGGGACCGCGCGTCACCACGGTCTGGCCGAAGCAGGGGCACTACGTCACGGACCCGCGCGTCAATGCGCTGCCCGCCCCGGACGTCGCGCTGGCGCGCATTGGTGACATGCTGGCGTGGACTGAGGACGGCCTTTTGCAAGCAGGACGCACATGAAACACGTTGCACTCGGACGCTCGGGCATTTCAGTATCCGTCATCGGCCTCGGATGTATGGGCATGTCGGACTTCTACGGTCCGCGCGACGAAGCCGAAGCGATCGCGACCATTCATCGCGCGATCGAGCTGGGCATCACCTTTCTCGACACCGCCGACATCTACGGCCCTTTCACCAACGAACGGCTGGTCGGCCGTGCGATCGCCGATCGCCGCGATCGCGTGGTGATCGCGACCAAGTTCGGCAACGTTCGCAAGGAGGACGGCACGTTCGTGGGCGTGAACGGCCGCCCCGAGTACGTGCGCCAGGCGTGCGACGCGTCGCTGCAGCGGCTTCGCGTCGAACGGATCGATCTCTATTATCAGCACCGCGTCGATCCGGCGACGCCCATTGAAGACACCGTCGGGGCGATGGCCGAACTGGTAAAGGCGGGGAAGGTGAAGGCGCTCGGTCTCTCGGAAGCGGGACCGTCGACGATCCGTCGCGCTGCCAAGGTCCATCCGATCGCGGCCCTGCAGACGGAATACTCGTTGTGGTCTCGCGATCCGGAGGAGGAGCTGCTCGCGACGTGCCGCGACCTCGGGATCACCTTCGTCGCCTACAGTCCGCTTGGCCGCGGGTTTCTCACCGGCCGCTTCAAGTCACCGGACGATTTCGCGCCGGACGACTGGCGGCGCAACAACCCGCGCTTCCAGGGAGAGAACTTCGAGAAGAATCTTGCGCTGGTCGCGCGAATCGAAGCGATGGCACGGGAGAAGGGCTGCACGCCGGCGCAGCTCGCGCTCGCGTGGCTGCTTGCGCAAGGGGACGACATCGTCCCGATTCCGGGGTCGCGCGAGCGCTCCCGCGTGGAAGAGAATGGACGCGCCGTCGAGGTCAGGCTGACGCCGGCCGACCTGAACGCGCTCGACGCGATCGCGCCGCGCGGCGTGGCCGCGGGCTCGCGCTATCCCGAGGGGGGGATGCGGCTGGTGAACGGCTAGGCTCGGCCGACCCCCACCGCTCCGCCCACTTGCCAATTTCGGCGAGGGCGCGCTCGAGGGCGCGTCCTTTGTCGGTCAGCTCGTATTCGACCCGTACAGGCGTTTCCGGCACCACCTGCCGCGCGACGATTCCTTCGCTCTCGAGCTCGCGCAAGCGCTCGGACAGCATGCGATCGCTGATGTCGGGAATCGCGCCGCGCAGTTCGGCATAACGCATGCGTCCGTGCATCAGCAGCTGGAGGACCGCGCCTGTCCACCGCCGACCGACGAGCTCGACCGCCGCGTGAAAGCGCGCGCACAGCGCCGGCTGAAATGCCATGCCCGTTATTGTACCGGGTTTGCCTACTTGACACAACCAACTTACGAAAGTATAGTAACAAAGCATTAGTTAGCTAAGCACAGCCGTGCACTGAAGGAGACAGCAAGATGGCGACAGCAACACAGTCCGCAACCGCGACCACCTGGAAGATCGACCCGACGCACACGCACGTCGAGTTCGCGGTCAGGCACATGATGATCACGACGGTCAAGGGACGGTTCAGCGGCGTCACCGGCGAGATTCACCTCGACGAGACGAACTTCAGCAACTCGAAGGTCGACATCGACATCGACGTCGCCACCATCGACACGCGCGAGCCGCAGCGCGACACGCACCTGCGCTCGGCGGATTTCTTCGACGTCGAGAAGTTCCCGAAGATCACCTTCCGCAGCACGAGAGTCGAGAACACGCTCGAATCGTTCAAGCTGCACGGCGACCTGACGATTCACGGCGTGACCACGCCGGTGACGCTGGACGTGACGCACGAGGGCCGCGGCCGGGATCCGTGGGGCGGCGAACGAATTGGCTTTGCCGCGACTGGCAAGATCAAGCGCAGCGACTTCGGCCTGACCTGGAACGCGGCGCTCGAGACCGGCGGGTTCCTGGTCGGCGACGACGTGAAGATCACGCTCGACGTCGAAGCCGTGAAAGCGTGATCGGAGAAAGACGGAAGACGGAAGGCGGAAGGCGGAAGGCGGAAAAAGACAACGTTTGTGGCTTCCGCCTTTCATTTGTCGGGATAGTTCGTGCTGATTGCCCCTGCGTCGATCCACACTGTGCCGGTTTGCACGGCGGGGCACGACGCCGGCGGCGCCCAGTGCCAGCGCGCATCGAGTATCGCGACTTCAGCCACCCCGCCGTCG
Organism: Acidobacteriota bacterium; assembly: GCA_046734675.1. Taxonomy (GTDB): domain Bacteria; phylum Acidobacteriota; class Vicinamibacteria; order Vicinamibacterales; family 2-12-FULL-66-21; genus QHWT01. The sequence goes on along the minus strand of JBKPRU010000296.1, from coordinate 5,701 downwards.
CGCCCCAGTTCGCGTACCGGTGTCCCCGGTAAGAGCGTGTCCCCAGGGCCGCAGGCCTCGCGAGTCTTCGCCGCATCGGCGTAGACGCGTACGTCCGGCTTGACCACCATCGGACCGTAGAACGACGCATCGTTTTCGATTGCGGCGTAGAACGCGTCGAGATGCTGGCGCGCGAGCTCGCGCCCTCGCGGGTCGAGCGGCGCATCAGCCAGCGCGTCGTACACGGCGCGTCGCCGCTCGAGGAAATGCCGGCGCGCCAGATCGAGGTCCGCGCGCGTGAAGAGCGAGCGGGTCCGCTGCACCTGGCTGAGAACTTCGACGTCGACAGGCGACCGCGAGGCGACGAAGTCCACGTTGTACACCTTGGCGAACCACTGGTGGCGCCCGACGACCATGCCGGCAAGATCGAAGTCCGCGGGTACGGGCACCGCGCGTCCCTCGCCGCGCGCGACCGCCATGATATTCCAGAGCGGCTGGCGCGCGTTGCAGCGGTAGGAGTCTTCAGGGAAGAACCGCAGGCACCAGTCGAAGTTGCCGACCATCGCCTCGCCGAACGCGATCTTCGCGGTCTCCGTCGTGGTGAACTGCTCGCGCGCGCTGGTGAACTCCTCCATCTTGATCTCGCGCGTGCCGTCCAGGCGCCGCATCACATCGTCATCGGTTTCGAGCAGGAGCGCGTTCCGCACCAGCGGCTCGCGACCCGCGTCCTTGTCGACGTAGGTGATGCGCGCGGGGCGCGCGGCGAGCGTCGGCACACCCACGGTGTGAAGCACGCGATACACAAAGCCTTCGCGCCACGGCGACTTCTCGTTCGCGAGACGTCCGAACTTCGCCGTGAGCTCTTCGCCCGGATTTTCGCCGCAGTGCGTGCCTATGCGCAGCCCCGAGAGACCGGCGAACATCGAGGCATCGCGCGCCTCGGTGTTCTTGAATTTGATCTTGAGCTTGGGAAACGAGCATTCCTGCTCACGCTTGCTGGTGTTACCGCGGACCGAGACCTCGACGCGCGGAACCACCACCTCCTGCCCATTCGTGCCGTCGCGATATGACAGCGTCCCTGCGACCGTAAACTGCTCGTCTTCGATCCCTTTCTCGAATAACCGCTGCAGCGGTGCCTCGAGCTTCAGCTCGACCGCCGAAAAGGACGTGAAGACCTGCGGGCCGTCGGCGCGCGACGGCAACAACGCAAGCACGGAAAGCAGCACGGCGCTCAGCAGGCGCATCCTTGAGCGTATGCGAGCCGTTTGCCAGCGGGAAGCGCTCAGCCGAGGTGTTATTCGGCGCCAATGCCGAGATAGGTGCGCAGCTTCTCGTCGTCGAAGCGAAGTTCGGCCTCGGGTTCGCGTGTGAGCAGCGATACCACGATGCCACACAGGAAGCTGACCGGCATCGACACGATGGCCGGATTGCGGAGCGGAAAGACCGCGGTTGGATAGTGGAGGACGTCGACCCACACGGTGGGACTGAGAAGAATCAGCGCAACGGAAAGCAACGCGCCGGACAGGATGGACGAGACCGCCCCCGCGGTGTTGAACCGGCGCCACACGATCGACAGCAGCAGCGGCGGGAAGTTGGCGCTGCACGCCACCGCGAACGCGAGGCCGACCATGAACGCGACGTTCTGTCCTTTGAACAGGATGCCGAGCAGCACGGCCCCAATCCCGAATCCCACCGTCGCCATGCGCGCGATGCGGATCTGCTCATGCTCGCTCGCGTGCCCTTTCCGGATCGCGTGCGTGAAGATGTCGTGCGAGAGCGCGCTCGCGCCGGCGAGCGTCAGGCCGGCGACGACGGCGAGGATGGTCGCAAAGGCGACGGCAGCAATGAATCCCAGCAGCGCGGTCCCGCCAAGAAGCTCCGCCAGCAGCGGCGCTGCCATGTTCCCCCCGGCATCGATCGCGCGAACGGCGTCGCGTCCGACCAGCGCCGCCGCACCGAAGCCGACGATCGGAATGATCAGATAGAAGTACGCAATGAACCCGGTCGCGTACAACACCGACCCACGTGCCGCCCGCGCGTCCGACACCGTGTAGAAGCGCATCAGAATGTGCGGCAGGCCAAGCAGGCCAAGCATCAGCGCGATGCCGAGCGACACGGCGTCCACCGGATCGGCGACGAGGCCGCCGGGTTCGAGCGCGGCCTGCCCGTACTTCTCCGCGACCGATGCGTAGAGCGCGCCCGGTGAGAAATCGAACTGCGCCAGCACCAGTAAAGTGAGCAGCGTGACGCCGAGCAGCAGCAGGACCGCCTTGGTGATCTGCACCCACGTCGTCGCAAGCATGCCGCCGAACAGGACGTAGGCGAGCATCACGATCCCGACGCACAGGACCGCCCACTCGTACGAGAGCCCGAACATCAGCCGAATCAGATTGCCAGCCCCGACCATCTGCGCGAGCACGTAGAAGAGCAGCGTGAGCAGCGCCCCGAACGCGGACGCGACGCGCACCGGTGCCTGCCGCAGCCGGAACGCGACGACGTCGGCAAACGTGAACTTGCCGAGATTGCGCAGCGGCTCGGCGATGAGGAACATCAGCGCCGGCCAGCCGACCAGCCATCCGGTCGCGTAGATCATCCCGTCGTAGCCGCGCAGCGCCACCAGGCCGGCGATGCCGAGAAACGACGCCGCGCTCATGTAGTCGCCGGCGAGCGCGAGGCCGTTCTGGAGCGGACTGATCGATCGGCCCGCCGCATAGAACTCGCTCGTCGATCGCGTGCGCCGCGCCGCCCAGTAGGTGATCGCGAGCGTCAGGGCAACGATGACGAGGAAGAAGACGATCGCGGACGCGGTCGGCGTCCCAAGCGTGGTGTGCATCTGGATCGATTAGTCGCGCTCGGCGCGGGCGCGAAGGCGTGCGGCCTCGGCGTCGTAGTAGCGGTTGGCCCACACGACGTAGATGGCCGTCAGCAGCCAGGCGCCGGCAATCACGCCGGCGCCGAGCGGAATGCCGAGCGTGGTCGCCTCGCCGATGCGGCGGGACAGCAGCGCGCGGTTGGTGGCAATGAGGAGGATGTAGCCGTAATACAGCACGAACAGCAGCGCGCTGAGGACGAGCGACATCCGCCAGCGGCGGCTCACGAGCTGCCGGAACTCCGCCGATTCGAGCAGGGCCCGACGGTGCTCGGTCGCTGCCACTAGAATTTGCGCGACCAGCCCTTGGGCCAGCGCTCCACGACGACTTTCTGCTGCGTGAAGAACTCGAATGCGTCGCGTCCCTGTCCGTGCAGGTCGCCGAAGAAGCTCTCGCGTGCGCCGCTGAACGGGAAGAACGCCATCGGCGCCGCGACCCCGACGTTGATGCCGACGTTGCCGACCTCCGCCTCATAGCGGAACTTGCGGGCGTTCGCGCCGCTGCTCGTGAAGAGCGACGCCTGGTTGCCGTAGCGTCCCGAGTTGACGACGTTGATCGCGTCGTCGATGTCGTCGACGCGGTGAATCGACAGCACCGGCCCGAAGATTTCGGTCGCGGCAACGTCGCTGCTGAACGGCAGATCCTCGATGATCGTCGGCGCGACGAAGTTGCCCTTCTTGTACTTCACGTCGGGATTCCTGCCGTCGACCGTGACCTTCGCGCCTTCGCGCGCCGCTTTGTCGATCAGCTGCTCGACGCGGGTGCGGCTTTCGGGAGTGATCACCGGCCCCATCTGCACGCCGTCTTCGAGCCCGTACCCGGTGACGCGCGATCGCGCGCGCGCCTGCATCGCTTCGGCAAACGGCTTCGCGGCGTCGCCGACGGCAATGGCAAACGACGAGGCCAGACAGCGCTGGCCGGCGCAGCCGAACGCGCTGTCCGCGACGATCTCGCTCGCCGACGCGAGGTCGGCATCCGGCAGGATCACGACCGGGTTCTTGGCGCCTCCCTGGCACTGCACGCGCTTGCCGTGGGCGGCGGCGCGCGAGTAGACGTGCAGCGCGGTGGCGCTCGAGCCGACGAAGCTGACCGCGCGGATCAGCGGATGATCGAGGATCGCGTCGACCGCCTCGCGGCCGCCGTTCACCAGGTTCACGACGCCGGGCGGCAGGTGCAGCGAATCGAGCAGCGCAAACACCTTCTGCATCGTCAGCGGCACGCGCTCGGATGGCTTGATGACGACGGTGTTGCCCGCCGCAATCGCATACGGAAAGAACCAGAACGGGATCATGCCCGGGAAGTTGAACGGCGCGATCACGGCGCAGACGCCGAGCGGCTGCCGGATCATGATTTCGTCAATGCCGGCGGCGATGTCCTCGGAGTTGTAGCCCTGGATGAGGATCGGCGCGGCCGCCGCGACCTCGACATTCTCGATCGCGCGCCGCATCTCGCCGCGCGATTCGCCCAGCGTCTTGCCCGCCTCCATCGTGATCGTGCGGGCGATCTCCTCGAACTGCTCCTCCAGGAGCGCCTTCAGCTTGAACAGGTACTGCACGCGCTCGGTGACCGGCACGCGGCGCCACGACGGGTAGGCGCGCGCCGCCGCCTGCGCGGCCGTCTCGACGTCCGCGGCGGGCGAGAGGGGCACTCGTCCCAACTCCTCACCGGTGGCGGGGTTCACGACGGGAAGCGTGGCGGTGGCGCTCGAAGGGCGCCACGCGCCCTCAACGTAGTTCTGCACGGTAGCCTCTCACCTGCCGGCGACCTGCAGCCGCCGGCTCGAATGGTTGAATCTCGCGACGGCAGTGTATACCCTTGCGACATTCCATGATCACCGACTCCGGAGGGCCCATGGCGACGGTTGCCTCCTCTGCATATAAAGGCCGGCTTCACGAGATGACCCGGACGACGCCCACGGCGCTCTGGAACGACTCGTCGTCGATCCAGGAGTTGACGTGGTCGATCGAGCATGGGGCGGTGGGCGCGACGTGCAATCCCGTGATCGTCGTCGAGGTGCTGAAGAAGGAGATGCACCTCTGGAAGGACCGCATCCTTTCTTTAATACGCTCGACGCCGGCGGCCACCGAGGAGCAGATCGCATGGCAGCTCGTCGAGGAGATGACGGTCAAGGCGGCGGCGCTGCTGAAGCCGATCTTCGACGCGCACCAGGGGAAGAACGGGCGGTTGTCGGTCCAGACCGACCCGCGGCTCTACCGCAACGCGGAGGCCATCGTCGCGCAGGCGGAGCGCTTCTCGCGGCTCGCCCCGAACATCATCGTGAAGATCCCGGTGACCTCGGCGGGCATCGAGGCGATCGAGGAGGCGTCATATCGCGGCATCACCATCAACGCGACCGTCTGCTTCTCGCTGCCGCAGTGCCTGGCCGTCGCCGACGCAGTGGAGCGCGGCTTCCGCCGGCGCGAGCAGGAGGGACAGGACGTCGCGTCGATGGGCTCGGTGTGCACCATTATGGTCGGGCGCCTCGACGACTGGCTGAAAGTCGCGGCGGAGCAGCAGGCGATGAGCGTCGATCCCGGCGTGCTCGAATGGGCGGGCGTCGCCGTGTTCAAGAAGACCTATCGCATCTTCAAGGAGCGCGGCTACCGGCTCCGGCTGCTGTCGGCCGCATTCCGCAATCACATGCACTGGAGCGAGTTCATCGGCGGTGATGTGGTGATCTCACCGCCCTTCAAATGGCAGCAGCGATTCAATGCGAGCGACGTGGAGGTGGTGCCACGGATCGATCGTCCGGTCGATCCGGCGATCGTCGCCGCGCTGATGAAATTCCCTGACTTCGTCCGGGCGTTCACGGAGGAGGGGCTGTCGCGCGAGGAGTTCGACCTGTTTCCGCC